>JBIIDM010000014.1:0-28628 GCA_044238365.1 Bdellovibrionota bacterium
ATGCTGTCTCGTACCGTATCCCTTGATGTTTTGCCCATTCACTCAATTTCATGTACGGACACATCTCATATTTGTAAATAAAAGTCTATAGATTACTACTTTTTATTGAGCAGTTTTCAACCCTCATATGCTGCATAATGAGGTTACTGCAGAACTCGAAGCAATCGGTAGCTTACTGGTAGTGGCTATTGATGAGGTACAGCGAGTGCCCGCTCTGCTGAACGAGGTACACGCCCTGATTGAGCAATATAAGGGCAAAGTTGCCTTCATTCTTTCGGGATCAAGCGCCCGGAAGCTCCGTCGTGGTGGGGCTAATTTACTTGCTGGCCGAGCCATTAGCCGGTTTCTGCACCCTCTCCATAGTTCAGAACTGAGCTTGGACCTGGGCAAGGCATTGCACCGAGGGACGCTGCCAGGGGTGTATCTCGAAGACGATGAGATTGCGTTGTTGCGCCTTGAAACCTACGTTTCAACCTACCTACGTGAAGAAATACAACAAGAGGCGCTCGTTCGTGCCGTTGATACGTTCGGTCGGTTTCTGGAATTTGCGGGACAAGTAAATGGGGAACCAATTAATTTCTCAAAGTTAGGTCGTCAAATCGGCATTGCTGGGAAAACAGTACAGGAGTACTTCAATATCCTCTCGGACACTCTGCTTGGTACAACAATCTACGGGTGGTCACATTCGCTAAAGAAGCAACTTCTGCTGGCACCTAAATTCTATTTTTTTGATACCGGTGTGCTCAACGCGATCAACGGATACCTGCGAATCGAACTTCGACCAAGCAGCTTTCTATATGGTCGCCTTTTTGAAACATTCATTATTGCTCAACTCGCTGCAACCAACCACTATCATGACCTTGGGTTAAAGTTCTTTTACTGGCGCGACAAAGGCGGAAGTGAGGTCGATCTGCTGCTTGCGCGCAACGTCAGCACACCGTTACTTGCTGTTGAAATAAAAGCAGGATCAGCGCCCCGCAGTGAAGACTGCTCGGGATTTGCCACTTGGCCAACGATTACCCAACGCTTCAGAGCGCGTTTGTGTGTGTACTACCCCTCGTCTGTTTCGTGCTGATGGCATTGTATTTGTGCCGTGGCAGCAGTTCTTTGAGTGACCCACTGCGCTACAGTGCGCATCAACTCCCCGTTGCCCCCTCCTCCTCCTACTGAATCTGATTAAAGTCCCGCACAAAGAGTTCCTGTTTCAAATACACGAAACGTGGCGTTAACGGCGGCAAATTTGCTGCATTATTGAACGAGACGTCGTAGTTCCAATCACGATTAGGCGGACTATACTGTTGCGAACCCCAGGTTCCATTAACATGCCGCGGTTTATTTAAACTTACAAAGGAACCTCGATACACCAGGTTTTGGCCCGACCAGTTCTCATGAAAACGGGGATAGTTCTCAAGCCCCCCATTGTAAGCCCCACCCTGGCCAGTTGTTCCTTCAGCCCCCCCAGTCACATCAGTGCCTGATAAGAAGGCAGAATTAATCGTGGTCGTAGCCCCCACTCGCTGCGCATAGAGCGTGCCGGTGTTGGGCGCGGTATTATGGTTCGGAGAAGCTGCACGGGCACCCGCATCAGTCGCATCAACCCACCCACTGGAGATGACATTTAGAGAATCTGACATTACTGCCGCGGGAATCTTATTAAGGGAATTATAATTTCCCATGATGTACATGGCCTGATTCGTCACCACGGTTAGCCCCCTCGGAACAGTAGCACCAGCCACACTGGCCCGCAAACTGGCACCGTTTCTTAATCGCACTCCGTATTTGTTCTTTACGGCGTTTGAGTTATTCCCACTTACCGTAAAATGGAACACCAAACCGCCATCTGAAGAGTCTGAAAGAGGCTTGCTTGATCCAAACCAGTTACTGTTGTGCAAACAATTAAATAGGGCCTGCATGTCGACATCAAGCACAGTGATCCAGGAATTCTCCCGAGTATTCCAAATGTAAGCAGCCGATACCGCCTTGTTAGCAACGCTAGCGGAGAGCCCACCGGACTGATACCCCGCCGTTCCGGTGCAGGCTGTCAGAGTGGTAACGTTTGCGGCAATGTTAGCGCCCGTCGGACCCTGGACTTCAAAACCGGTATACAGATCATTCGCATCAACCTTCGCTACAATTCGTAAATCCGCCTTATCCCAAAAAACCTTTCCGGCAGTGGGGTCCAAAGACTCAACTTCTGGTACGACCACCTTGAGTTGTTTTGTACGAATAGTACCACCCCAACCATCAAGGGTCGGTGTTTGGGCCATCTGAGTTCGCGTGCTACAGGTAGGAAGTACTGTAACGTACGTACCAGATGAATTCTTCACCTGAACGGGATTACTATCGCAACTACTGGCACCATCCTTTCTACCTCGCCAAAAATTTCCAGCAGTTGTTACCTGTCCATCGACTCCCAAACTTGTTCCCGCGTTTAAGTAAAGGTCGCCATTCGTGTGGACAGGCCCTGCCAAGGTCATCGCGGGCCCAGGAAGAATTTCTAGATCCTTGTCATAAAAAGCGGCAAACTGAAACAGTGGTACCAGCCTGGTACGAAAATGTAGCTCAAGGTTTGCCTCTAGCTGTGATTGCTGGTTTTTGGCGAATGACTTTGTAACATATCGATATTCCTGGGCATTCAAATTTTGATAGAGCTCACCAGGCGGGATGGTTAACATAACAGGATTTGAGGCATCTTCAGTCACGTAAGTCGAGACAGTCCGCTTGTTCATAGAATAGGTTTTACAGAGGTAATCCCCAGAGCCTTGATTGGTTCCGGAGCAAGGCGATGTTGCCCCTGGAGATACTCCCGCCGGTCGGTTGTACCCCCTGAATATGCCCCTTATATCCTCAGCCCGCAGATTCAACCCTGCCTCAGCCGAATAGAAACCCGTCGTTGCGTTACGAGAAAATCTGGTTGAGGCGAGTTCATGGGTAGTGGTCGTATAGTACACTGCCAAAAAAGTTAGCAAAAGGGCTGTCGCAAGCAACGTAGAGACAAGAATAAACCCCTCCTCTCTGCGACGTTTCTCCTGAACAAAGAAGACTTGTGGATGTCGTGTTTTCATAGCAACAACCTTACCATTAATGAGAGAGGATGTTTCTGGGAAATAATCGCCCTTTAAGGCTACGATTAATATCCTTAGTCGCAAATCGATCCTTACCTCCAAGCGACATCTCAATATACCTTATCTTGGTCCAGTCATCAGTTGCACTGAACGTTGTAAGCGATGTCCCAGAAAGATTCATGATCGCAAAGTCTAATTGAGTAATTCCGAAACTAATCGTCTGCGGATTTGCAAGATCACCATTGAGATAGCGCTTGACCCTGTCCCCTTCCAGTATGTAGCGCTGTTCGTCAATCAGGTAAATGGCCGACGTACTCACCGGATAGGCGACTGACCACGTGACAGGATTAATATTGAGTCGAAGCTCGGTCCCAGTATCTGTATTGCCTTGATAATCGAAAAATTGCCCACTTCTGGTACCTGTATTGAGGATAAACCCTCGAAGCGTTCCTTGGATTATGTCTCGTAACCCTTTAAACTGGTTGGCGGCAAACTGATTCGAGGCGTATCCACAACCCGGAGTAGTAGAGTTATTGCCTACCACCAAATGATTTGCTGTGGCTGGGCCCGCTGCCAACGGGGAACATAGTGTCAATACCTCGGCAAGCAAGCCCCGTCTCAATGTCAAGGAATCGTAGGTGCTTCCCGTGCCATTTACGAGTACTATGGAAGGAAACGTATCAGATAGGTTTTCGCCCGCTATCCTGATATCAGACGTAATAATATCGAAGGTACCCCTGAGGTTTTGGGTCAAACGAGTCCTCGCAATATCTTTACCAAGAACAAATCTGCTCGACTGCGTCAGTCCAAGGGTAATGGCAGTAATGATCAGTCCCACACTTGAGGCGACCAACAGCTCCATTATTGTAAACCCCCTACTGGAGTTGAGCGAAGACCGTTTCAACTTCATAATTCTTAACCCCTTGGAGATAGACTGTGGTAATAAGCTGCCTCATGCTGGAAGTGCATCGTGCGGGATCCTGACAGAAAGCCACTTGAACAGCATACGTTCGTGTTCCAACACTGATTGACTGTAGGGCGCTCGAACCAGTATTCGGCAATGTGGAGATTGGTTGAGACCGAAAATCATCCACAACTTGTTGGGCAGCAAATATAGCACCGGATTTCTGCTCGGTCGTCGTATTTAGTTTCATGTGCGTTACAAATGCATTCGCCACTCCCAGTGTAGCAATGCCTAGAATCTGGAGTGAAATTATACACTCCAGAAGACTAGTACCTGCTTCCAGAATTCTTCGCCGCTTAGCACTTCTTTCTACCTCGTCCGAGCTTTTTGTAGGCCATTTCATAACACCCTCATTGCACCTCCGATAACCACCTCGACGGTCTTTACTTCACCGCTCACCCCATCCCTTACCCCAATTGTCGCGCTGTCGGCGGTTATACCCCTTGGTGTAAAACAGATCGACCACGTTAGACTGGTGAACGCCACTGGAGAATCGAGTACGACCTGTAATGAATTGTCGGTCTGCTGGTCGGTACTTGGTGCGCTGCAGGAACTAGCATACGTCACGGTGGCCTGTGTGACGCTTATTGGCTTTACCGTATAGAAGTACGTACTTGCAAGCGCCTTAGACCTCACTCGCTTTAATGAGCTCACGAGGTTCTGTGCGGTAAAACCAACATCATTCTGCAACTTGAGATACTGAAAAGTCGCGATTCCCATAAGGATTCCACTGATTGCCATTGCAACCAGAACTTCAAGAAGCGTGAAACCACGCTCATTATTCCTTCTGACCTGCATCTTCATACTCCCCTGAGTTAACGACCGATGGATCTGGTTCAGTAGGCACCATTTGGGTTACAGGAGAACACACGCAGGCAACATTATCCCCGTCAGTAAACGACACGACCTTCTCGTCCGAGGCACAGCGTATATCGCAGGTAGATTGTGCTTCGCCTTCGGCTTCAGATGTATCGGATGCTCGCGCGTTATGGGAGGCCGGGAATGGGAAGGCAAGGGTGACAGACAAAAAGAGTAGAGCAGGTGAGTACTTCATAAAAACCTTCCGTTGGGTGAAATAAAACATTACAGTTATAGTAATCTTCAAAAATAATAAAGTATTAAAGATTACTATAACGACTCGCAGAGGCGAGTCAAAACAAACACATAGCCATCGCCGAGATGCGACTCAAAACCGCATTATTTTTGACGATGGCTATATGTTCGCCAATAACCGCATGAAAGGAACTTCGGCAACAACTTGCATATCCTTGATGGAAACGAAGGAAAAAAAATAACTTTAGAAGTTTTTTTATGTTTTCCGGGGATTCTATTACCGATCCTTGACCCGAATTTTCAAGCATCGCAGCACGAAAGTGCATAAGATACTGAACGTTCACAATATCTTCACTTTTGAGAGCTATCCATGGTGCAGCACAAAACCGCACTGGATATTAAAATCTTAGGAACCTTCAACGTAGATACCGGTTCCACTTCAAAAAAAAGTCGGACTAATTGAGGAACCGGTATATTCTTTGGGGAGCAAAGTCCCCGAATGGACAAACCCGATAAGACCCATTCCAAGAATAAGCGCTTTGAGACATTTTGAGCTGGCATGGATATTATAGTAATCTTCAAAAATAATAAAGTATTAAAGATTACTATAACGACTCGCGGAGGCGAGTCAAAACAAACACATAGCCATCGCCGAGATGTGACTCAAAACCGCATTATTTTTGACGATGGCTATACTACTTGGATGCCATGAAGTAAATCAAAGCGCTTAACAAAGAAAATGTATATATAAGTCAATCTGTTAAAGCGACCCTACCCTTCCTGTGCACCAGACTTATCAAAGCAGGCAAAACCACCAACGTCAGCAACATCGAAGAAATAATCCCGCCAATCACCACCGTCGCCAATGGCCTTTGAACCTCTGACCCGGTCCCCTCAGAGATGGCCATCGGCACAAAACCCAACGATGCCACCAGAGCCGTCATAAAAACCGGTCGTAGTCGCGACACGGCGCCATCTACGACAGCCGAAGCCGCCGGAACGCCATCCTGAATCAACCTCTTCGTAAACCCAACCAAAACCAAACCATTCAGCACAGAGACCCCCGAAAGGGCTATAAACCCCACAGCTGCAGAGATTGAAAATGAAATGCCCCGTATCCACAAGGCGATGATACCACCAGATAATGCGAAGGGAACACCAGTAAAAACTAGCAACGAGTAGGTCACGGAACGAAATGTAGCAAAGATCAAACCGAAAACACTTAAAAGAACAATTGGAACTACAATCAGAAGCCTCGCCTGGGCCGAAATTAAATGCTCATACTGACCGCCCCACGCCATCCAGTAGTTGGGAGGCAACCGCAATCCGGCTGCGATCTTGGCTTGAGCTTCTTCCATAAATGAGCCGAGATCTCGACCACGGATATTAGCGGTGACCACCACCCGCCGCTTGCCATTTTCTCGGCTAATCTGATTCGGCCCCTCTGAAACAGAAATATCTGTTACATCACCTAAGGCCACATATGATCGATCCCTCATCTCAACTTCCAGTTCTGTCGGCTGTACATCAAGTGCGTGAATATGGGGCTCTACTTCGACCGGTAGTGGAATGGGTAGTGTTGAGAGCGCCGCAATACTTCTCCTATCGTGCTCGCTTAGGCGTACGACGATTGGAAAACTTCTATCACCGGCGAAGAAACGACTGACCTCCTTACCGGCATACGCCGTGCTGACAACATCCTGGATTTCAGATGTGCTTAAGCCATGGCGGGAAATCTTTCCGAGATTGGGCTTTACTACCACCATTGGTAGCCCGGTAATCTGCTCTACCTTCGTGTCCGAAGCTCCCGGGATTGATTCAAGAAGCGCCTTTACCCTTTCCGCGTTAGAAAATAATACCTGCATATCATCACCGAAGATCCTAACGGCAACGTCACTGCGAACTCCTGCGATAAGTTCACTGAATCTCATCTGAATTGGCTGAGTGAACTCGTAATTATTGCCAGGGACCTTTGATACAAGATCCTCAAGTTGCTTGACCACTTCGCTCTTTGGCTTCTTAGAATCTAGCCATTCGGACCGTGGCTTCAACATAACAAATCCATCAGCCACACTTGGGGGCATTGGATCATTAGCAATCTCGCCTGTTCCCAGTTTGGCAAAAACATGGCTTACCTCTGGAATGGTCTTGATAACCTCCTCAAGATTATGCTGCATCTCAACTGCCTGAGTAAGTGAGGTACCGGGAATTCTTAGGGCATGCAGTGCAATATCTCCCTCATCAAGTGATGGAATAAATTCCGACCCCATTTTTGTTAATGGTAGCAGCGAAGCGCAGAACAGTAGGGCGGCTATAATGACCACAAGGAGCGGAACCCTCAAGACCCCCTTGAGAATCAGCCGATATACACCTTCGATACCACCAATAAATCCACCATGGTCCTTTACTCTTCCCGAGACGAAGATTGCAACAGCCGCCGGAACAAAAGTAACCGAAAGAATAAAGGCAGCACCGAGAGCTAATAGCACAGTTAGCGCCATTGGATGATACATTTTTCCTTCAATGCCGTTGAGCGCCAGAATCGGAACATAGACGATCATTATGATTAATTCACCGAACATGGTTGCCTGCCGCACCTCGGCCGAAGCTTCATATACCTTCGTCAAACGTTCCTCTTTGGTCAAAAGGCGTCCCAACGTACCTTGCGCCTCACCGATTCTTCGGATACAGTTTTCCACCAGAATCACCGCGCCATCTACTATCAGGCCGAAATCAAGCGCACCAAGACTCATCAAGTTTGCGCTTAACCGCGTCTGGGACATACCCAACACAGTGATTAACATTGAGAGCGGTATGATACACGCAGTTATCAACGCAGCGCGCAAATTCCCCAGCGTTAGAAAAAGAATCACGACTACTAACAAGGCCCCCTCAAGAAGGTTCTTCCTTACCGTTGCAATGGTCGCATTAACAAGCGTCGCTCGGCTGTACACCGGCTTTAAAAGGACACCTTCAGGAAGAGACTTAGCAACCTCGCTTAGTTTTTCTGTAACCCGGTTGGCCACATCACGGCCGTTCTCACCCATAAGCATGAACACAGTGCCTAGCACAACTTCTCGTCCGTTCTCCGTGGCGGCTCCTGTCCGAAGCTCAGAGCCCAACTCAACCGAAGCAACGTCCTCAATCTGAACCGGTGTACCCTCGTGTACTCCGATCACGATTTTGCTGATATCCTGATAACTCTCAACCTGCGCGGGCACTCTTACCAAGAACTGTTCTCCATTCTGCTCAATAAAACCCGCCCCCACATTGGAGTTGTTGCGGGCTATGGCAACAGCAAGATCATTCAGACTCAGTTCATGGGCTCGAATCTTTTCAAGGTGCGGGGTCACCACTATTTGTTTTGAGGCACCGCCAATCGAGTTAATCTCCACAACGCCGGGGATCGTTCTGAGCTGGGGTCGTACCACCCAGTCCTGAAGCTCCCGTAATTCTTGAAGTGACTTCCCTTGCGCGACTCCAGGCGCATTTTCAACAATGAACATCAAAATCTCACCCAGGCCAGTTGCAATTGGCCCCATAGTAGGCGTCAGTCCGGAAGGAAGGTTTTCCTTAGATTCTGCAAGCCGCTGTGCCAGCTGTTGCCGTGCAAAATGGATGTCAGTTCCATCTTTAAAAACTGCCGTAACCTGAGACAGACCGTACCGTGATAGAGATCGTGTATATTCAAGGTTTGGAATCCCAGAAAGAAAAAGTTCAATAGGAAGTGTAACCCGCTGCTCAACTTCAAAAGGAGCATACCCCTGAACTTCGGTATTCACCTGAACTTGCACGTTGGTGATATCGGGGAGTGCATCAATAATCAGATCGTCATAGCTATATACCCCAACAACGGCAAGCAATGCAGAGAGACAAAGCACCAGGTAACGATTTTGTATCGAAATTCTTAGGATCGAATTGAAAAGATGAAATTCGTGCTTTCCTCCCTCTTCAGTGATCATGACTTGCACCCGATTTAAGGATATCTGCTTTTATAAGGAAGGAATTTTCTGTGACGTACTCCTCATCAGCGGAGAGGCCCTCCTCAACTTCAACCCATTCGCCATCACGCCTTCCAAGAACAACGGGCCGTATCTCGTACGTCTCCCCTACTTTAAGAAATACGACTTGCCAATCTCTAAATGTCTGAAGCGCCGAAGACTTGATAGCCAGCTTGTTTACTTCCTCAGTAACAACGTCGCCAATCACAAACATTCCAGGAAGAAACTGACTCTTTGGATTGTTCACAACCACTCGCATCAGCTGTGTTTGCGACTTTTCATCGGCATACGGCGCAACGTAGGACACGACTCCTTCGACAGTCGTAAGTTCATCTATAGATGAGATCGACACCTTTTGGCCACTAACCACCCGTGAACGTTCCCGCAATGGAACAAAGAAGTCCACCCATACCTCGGAGAGATCGGCGACGACATAGACCCACTGATTTTCAGGAACAAACTCGCCAATTATGAGATGTCCATTAATGACAGTCCCGGCGATCTGAGATCGCACTTCGAAGGTCTGGAGGTTCTGATTGCTTTCAATAGTTGCCAGCACCTCACCCTTTTCTACCGGATCACCAATATGCTTGCGTCCTTCCCTTACTATGCCAGCAAAACGCGGAATCACATGAGCTATCCGGTGTTCGCTGGGTTCCACCTTTCCCCGGACCCTTAACACTCTTCTCAGTGAATGTTCCGAAACCTTCTCGGTAACGACACCGGAAATCTTCGCGACGTCATCCGGAATCATAGTTCGCCCCTCATACGATGAGAAACTCCACGAATGACTCTTTCCCCGATACCCAACCCGTACCGTTACATCAAAGGAGTGTGGCTCGGCGACTTCCATGTCGCTCGTCAGAAAATCGCTTACCGGATAGAAGCTAAAACTATCGGTTCTTCCACCGAGCCGCTTCGTTGTTACCTCCGCGCTCAAATCAGCGGGGGCCAGAGGCGTACCATTCTCGAAACCAAATAGACGGTAATGGGGAGCTGTGCCCGTTTCAAAGATTTGAAGCTCAGTAGAGAATAACCCATCAGAGAACAATCTCCCCCGGTGCGGACCCCGAGCAAACTCCTCGTGGCTTTCCTCATGACCATGATCATCGTGGGATTCCCCACAGCCACCACTTGCCGTCGCAACAAGCAGAAAAACGATCAAATGGATTCTTGAAAATAATCTACCCTTCACCTAGACCTCCTCACCAACGAGCACAGAAAGGTGCGCACGCATTGACATGGCTTCCAACCACAGCGTTACGCTATCGGTTCTTACCTGATTGTATGTTTTTAAAGTTTCCCAGACCTGAAGCACGTTCCCTTTTCCCTCGGTGTAAAGGCGCTCCTGAGCATCCAGTGCCGCACCGAATGAAGGCACGACCTTATTTGAATATATGTCTAGCTGTTCCTTGGCACGTACGGTGGCTTGCCTCAAACTGCGGATCTGCGACTCCAAGCCACCAGTAACAACATATTCCTTTTTACGTTGCACATACGAACGCTCAGCCACAGCACGCGCCCGTTCGCCATAGTTTCGGTTCCATAACGGAAGAGGGACACTAATTCCCGCACCGATAAAGTCGCCACCATCATTCGTGTGTTGATATAAAAGGCGGGGCGTTATTTGAGGATATGCATCAAGATCCGCAAGCCTTGCCTGCTCGGTGGCCAGTGTATTTAGTAGGTCTAATCGAGAACTTTCGCTCAGACCCGATTTTTTTGCTTTAGCAATAAGATCGTCCTCTGAGGGGATCTCAATGCCGAGATCCTTTATTTCAGGAATAATCAGACAGCGTAGACCAATGTCCCTGCCCATTTCCGCTTGTAGGGCGGCAATCTGCCCAGCCAGTCCCTTTCCGTGCGCCTCTAATCGGTATTGCTCTCCTTCAAAGAGCCTCTGGTCACCGATTGATAATAGTCCCTTTCCCACTCCCTGCCGTATCAAGGCTACTTTTTTTGCTGCACGGCCTTCTGCATCCGCAAGTACGATACTGGACTTATACAGGGCAGCGAGTGTGTAAAACTGAACTACAAACTTCTGCGTTACTTCAAGGATCTGTGCCTTACGAGAGGAATCTCCCGCCTTTCTAATTAAATGTGCGACCTTGTCTCTCGATCCAAAATTCGATAGCCGGATTGGCTGCCCAAGATTCGCATTAATCTGGGGATCATTTGCCCCACCGACTTTCATTCCGGTATAGGCCTTCTCAAACTGCAACTCAGGATTGGTCCAGCTTTCTAAATCAACGGCTTTTCCTAATTCGAAAGCATACTCCCGATCTACGGAAGCCACCACCGGGCTGTTATGCAGAACATACGCTCGAAAGGCATCCAGTGATACCCTTTTCTCGCACTGTTCAGTCGAAACAGCTGGCCATTCTGCCAACACTGGGACAAAGCCAAGCATCGATATAGACACCCCCAGCAGCGACATTCTCAGCATCAATCTCCTGTGAGCAGAAGCTCTCAATATCATGCGGCAGCTCCAATATAGTTAAAAAGGGCCCGGCATGCCTAACCTAATGCCGGGAAAACGCCTTCGAGACCTGCAAATTACCTCAGGGTCGAGAAATGCACAACCAGCCCTGGTTGTGCGGCCCCCCAGGACCAGTCTGCCAAACGGTGCTTTGTTAAAGAGCGACACCGAAAGCTCGGGCCCATAACTTAAGACTTTCTTGAGTTTCGAATTTTAGCTAAATTAGATAGGTATAATGTAACTACTATTTTCAAGATATATAGTTGTTTCAAGATCATAGTTGACGAAAGAACGATGTTAAAAAACATCGCGGAGACGAGTCGAAACAAACACATAGGCATCGCCGATAGACGAGTCAAGACCGCATTATTTTTTGACGATGGCATTACTTCAAGAACGTAGCACACAGACTACTTCCGATGACTATTGGCAAGAACGAGAGAATATACTCGAAAAAAGTGCAACCAACGATCCGGCGAGTAAAAATCCGAAGGCAGATTCAACGAAGACCCAAAGAAGAACATTTGCAAAGCAATGAAGGTCAAACACCATGACCATCACCCCACGCCCGCTTCGATGTGACTCTGCTACAAAGTGGTTAATAATTCCAGCCGTTAAAGAAGTCGTACAAGCAAATAACATGAGACAAGGTGTTGCTACAAGAACATTGCCTATAATCCTTAAATTACAGCCAAAAAGTTGGGCTTCAGTTGTATGTACCGAACTCTCTTGTGCCATCTTAACAACAACTCCCTAGATTTACGTTCCCGATGTCTAAAGTCTGAATTCCGATGTCTCCCTTTTCTGCTTCCCTTTAACCTGGCCTGTATTATTCAGGAAACGAACCTCTACGAGTGATGCGAGCTCGTAAACAATCCGGGCCAAGCTTCTACCAAAGATATGCAAAAAAAAACACCCCTACCCCGGAAAATGAGAAATATTCTTAGGCCGCGATGCACTCAGTAAAATTTACATCACACATTGCACTCTGTTAGTTTGATGTTTCGCGGTTTTTGAGGGTGGCAATGGTCGCTAATTCTTGATAGAATCACCGATGATCTGCTTCTGCAGCAATGTTGAACAACAGCACCGATACCATGAACAACACAATTAACGAAACGGAAGAAGCAAAGACGATGAAATCGGGCCAACATCAGCACATCTTCGGTACCTTCGAAAAATTGGATTTTTTAGCTGCCTCCAAGCGCCTACAGCCAATTTGCACACACACGCCCCTACAGTTGCATGCACAACTTTCCCTCAAATACGATTGCAAGCTATATCTCAAACGCGAAGACTTACAGATTGTCAGATCCTACAAGCTACGCGGCGCCTATAACATGATGAGCAGTGTGCCAGCCGAAATACTAAATAAGGGCGTAGTTTGCGCCAGTGCGGGCAACCACGCTCAGGGTTTTGCCTTTAGCTGCAAGTCCTTGAAGTGCCGGGGCGTGATCTACATGCCTGTTACCACACCAAAGCAAAAAATCATCCAGACTCAGATGTTCGGAGAGAACTGGATTCAAATTCGCCTTGAAGGCGACACCTTCGACGACTGCGCGGCCGCAGCGGAACGCTATACAAAAGACCACGACCTGCTTTTCATACCGCCCTTTAATAATCTGAAAATTATCGAGGGTCAAGGCACAGTCGGCGTTGAAATTCTTCGAGACCTCCAGAATATCGACTATCTATTTCTTCCAGTTGGGGGCGGTGGTCTCGCTGCAGGAGTCAGTGCCTACTTTCACACCAATTCTCCTCAGACAAAAATCATTGGCGTTGAACCAGAAGGGGCCCCGTCTATGAAAATGGCACTTGAAGCGGGACATCCCGTAACTCTTGATACGATTGACCGTTTCGTTGATGGAGCTGCTGTTAAGAAAGTTGGAGACATACCGTTTACCATCTGTAAATACACACTTCACGCCATACAACTTGCCCCCGAGGGAAAAATTTGTACAGCGATCTTAAAATTGTACAATGAAGATGCTATCGTCGTAGAACCGGCGGGCGCGTTATCAATTGTAGCACTCGATTATTACGCCGATCAACTTCGAGGAAAAACTGTTGTCTGTATTGTAAGTGGCAGCAATAATGACATTGACCGTATGCCGGAGATAAAGGAACGTTCGCTGCAGTATGAGGGTCTCAAACATTACTTCCTGATCAACTTTGCCCAACGGCCTGGCGCCCTGAAGAACTTCGTGAATGAGATATTGGGTCCTACCGATGACATCACGCGTTTCGAGTATCTTCAGAGAACAAACAAGGAGGTAGGCCCCGCGCTTGTCGGAATCGAGCTAAACAATCGCGATGACTATGAAGCGCTGATTAAACGCCTGCAGGGAGCGAAAATTAATTTCACCGAAATTAATAAGAATGATAGCCTGTTTGGCTATCTTGTCTGATGTCTAAGGCTTGTCTGAGGCCTCCAGATCAGTGAGCCCTTGATTTTCATAACTTTTAACCACCCTGATCACTCCAACCTCCACTAATCCTGACCTCCACTAATCCTGACCTCCACTAACCCTGAAGGACCTCCCGCAGTCCGGGATAATGAGTATCGTAATCCTTCATACTTGCCTTAATTACAGCGAAAGCTTCTTGAGAACCGTAAATCTCCGGTATCTTACACACACTCTCAGTTGCACCTGGTGGCATTTTATACGTTAGAAAATAGTGTTTCAATCGTTCGACTAGCGACTTTGGGCATTCACTTATATCGCGAATATGACTATACGCTGCATCATCTTGAAGAACGGCAATGATCTTATCATCCGCTTCGCCCTTATCAATCATACGCAGGCCCCCAATTGGACGGGCTGACACCAGGACACTCCCATGAGGCACCGAACGCTCTGCCAAAACACAGATATCCAATGGATCTCCGTCGCCTCTAATTTCCCCAAAGGAGCTGTCCTTTAATGCCACCTTACATCGCTCCGCAACTGCCTCCATACAGTAGGTCTGCGGGACAAACCCGTACATCTGTGGGCATACATTCGAGTAGAGCTGTGGCCGATCAACCCGTAACATGCCAGACTCTTTGTCAACCTCATACTTAAACGTATCCGATGGAACAATCTCGATAAAGACGTTAATGGTTTCGGGAGAATGTGCCTCACTAGGGATCCCGTGCCAGGGATGCGACTGAAATAATTTCTGCATCAGTCCCAGCAATGCTACATTGTCCTGCTGAATAGAATCTTTTTTAATTGACATTTTCCTCTCCGGCCAACATCCTTGTTATCAATATGGACTTTTTCGGATCCATTATGGCCAAAAGTTGGCCAATTCTCTTTTCGGGCATCTGCTTAATCAAATCGAACGCAATCATAGTATCAAGTTCCTGTAAGAGTCCAGCAGCTTCTTCGGGTTTCATAGAGACATATACTTTGGAAAGTTGCTCTACTTGCGCATGCATCTCAGAACCCTCGGCACCCCGCGCGGCCTTAAGCTCGCCCGTAAGTTGCCGAAGTTCTGCAAGACGAATGGAGATTTCCTCTTCCTGTTCCTTCACTGAAGACTCCCGTTCATCCAGTTGCGTTCGTCGCTCTTCCAGCGTTGCTCTGCGTTGGTCAAGTGCCTGAAATATCTCCTGCTCCGACTTTCCAGAAACGCCTAGATATTCAACCGTTGATAGAGGCCGAACTGATGCTACGGCACTTTCAGGCTTCAATACTCCCACAAGGCAAAGCAAGGCCACTGTTCCCTTGACGCCTGCAAGTAGACCAATCGTTCCCAGCATGGTGAGCGTCCAGCTGTCAGGTTGTGAACGAAACTTCATCGGTGCCGGATCGAGATCATCAGAAGGCTCTTTTGAAGTGTCCTTTTTGAGGATATTGATTACCGATTCCTGCAGATTCCGATACATGCCGTATGCCTCATCTCTGCTCATACCATTTCTTTTCGGACTCCCTACTATACTAGCGGCTTTCTTTTGATTCACGGCTATACCTCAATGTCGAAATTTCATCCAGGAACTTCTCTTCGTGGGCATTCAGCGCCTTGTTGTACTCATCTAACTTCTTCTGTTTCAGCTTCCTAAGACTCTCTGCAGCACGGTGTGCCCGAAGGTACTCCTCCCGAGCTGCCCGAACTTCAGCTTCGCACTGAACCACGAGCTCAGCGGCCCGCTCTATTTCTTGCAAGAGCCGTGCAAGGTAGAGACCAGACATATAAACCAACGATTCATCATCACTATCCGGTTGATCTTGAACACGTTTTTCTTCAAGAATCCCTAACTTCCCTTTGGCAGTTAACAAACGGGCGGTTGACTCGCCCAGACGTCGCTCCTTCTCCTCCTCCTCACGCTCCCGTACTTCAAGTATATTCTGGAGTCTAAAGGAGAATTTCTTCATTGTACCCCTTGATTACCGCAGTACATTCGCTAGATCAAGGAGACTGTGTCTGCGAGCAAACCGCTCGTCAGGAGTCTGACGAACAAAACGTAGTAACTCATTAATTCGTGCTGAGGCAAAATCGATCTGAGGGTCTGTTCCAGGTTGATAAGCACCAATTGATATGAGGTCTTCGGCTTTCTTATAGGTTGCCAGCACATCACGGCCAAGAGCCGCACACTTACGCTCCCCCTCTGTGGTAATGTCTGGCATAACACGTGAGACGCTTTGTAATATCTCAATGGCCGGATAGTGATTCCTGGCTGCCAACGCTCTATCGAGGACAATGTGACCATCCAGAATCCCTCGCACCGCATCCGAAATAGGCTCATTCAAGTCATCACCTTCTACAAGTACAGTATAAAGACCAGTAATACTCCCCTCTCCGTTATCTAACCCCGCCCTTTCCAATACTTTCGGAAGCAATGAAAACACCGATGGAGTATATCCCTTTGTGCTAGGAGGCTCACCTACACTTAGTCCAATCTCACGTTGGGCCATAGCAAGACGTGTTACAGAGTCCATCATCAACACAACGTTTTTCCCGAGGGAGCGAAAGTATTCGGCGTAAGCAGTTGCCAGATAAGCAGCTCTCAATCGTAAAAGAGCCGACTTATCAGACGTTGCTACAACTACTATCGAACGAGCAAGTCCCTCCTCACCTAAATCCTTTTCTATGAACTCCCGAACCTCCCTGCCCCGCTCTCCGACCAGTGCGATAATATTAATATCAGAGGCTGCATTGCGAGCAATCATACCGAGCAAGGTTGATTTTCCTACACCCGAACCGGCCATAATGGCCACTCGCTGACCGATTCCAATAGTGAGGAAGGTATCGATAGCTTTGACCCCGACCTCAAGTGGGTCAGTAATTCGCCGCCGATATACCGGGCTCGGTGCTTCTCGAAATAAGGGCACATTCTCTTCAAAAGGAGGTAGCGGTCTTCCATCAATGGGATTCCCCATCCCATCAAGAATTCTTCCCAGTAACCCCTCAGCAACGCCGACACCATTTGTGTCCTCAGCAGCTATAACCTCAGCACCAGGTGCTACTCCGCGCAATTCTTCAAAAGCCATCAGCAGTATTCGATCTTCCCGGAATCCTACTACCTGGCAGGGGATGCTCCCTTCGAGGCCAACAATATGGACTGGGGTCCCCACTGCTACATGTGGCCCCCTGGACTCAGCCAATATACCCGTTACCTTTACGACGGTCCCTCTACGTTCTACCAAGGAAGCCTGCAGCAAGCGAGATTGAGCGTGTGCCAGGGTTTTCATTTTTTCTCTCCCCGTAATTCCCGAACCGCTCGCTCATAGGCATCCAGGATATCAAAGTTGAACGTTTCGTTCTCGGTCTGCAGGATACAACCGCTCCTGATATTGTTCTCCATTACAACCTGAACTCCATATTTTCCCAGGATACCAAGAATTGCTGGGCTTTCCTCGACAATGGCAAAATCAACCTCATTTACGAGGACCTCACATGCAGTATTGCGATCAACCTGATCCAGCGCTTCAAGAATTATCCTGGTTAGCACCTCCTCGTCTCCCGGCACAGATCCACGCAAAAAATAACGTACTACGTCAGATGCAAAAACGATCATATCGTGCTCTAACTGCTTTCGCGACTGTATGGCTTGCTCGTTCATGTCTGAAATAATAGCTCCCCAACGGGTTGAAAGATCATTAATATTTGACTCATACTGAATTTTGCCCTCGGCTAATCCACGGTCGTAGGCCGCCTTTTCAGCAGCTGCAATAATCGCTTGCAACTCCTCATCGGACATTATTGGTGTATCAAAAGATTCGATATCAGGATCGACATAAGTAGAAGTTGCATTTGCAACCGTTGCCATTTCAAGTTTTGGTGGTTCTGGGTCAAAAAGTATTTTTATCGGGTCCCCCTCTGGCTCTACATAAATTCCCTGTACAAAGCTATCTGACATCGCACCTGGACTACGTTCGATTTTTATATTCAACTTTGCAAAATTTGGGGGGAGTGGCTCCTGACCAAGAATCTCCCATGTCATAGTAGAATAGGTTGGGTTTAGGTCAACAAGGACTTTCTTTCCTTTGACTACCTTATCTGATGCCTGTTTAAGTTTCATCATGGAATCTTTACATTTTGTTTACTAAGTACCCAAACACAGTTTTTTGGCCTGAGGTGGCACAGAAAATGGTCAGATTTGAGAAAAGATTCGAAAGGAAGTCTGAAGTAACACTGCAGTATTTCGCAGATTTCTTGTCGAATCTCTTCTCAAATATGGCTGGCTTATGTGCCGCATGAGATAAAAAACTCTCTATAGTCTACCTTCATTCAACCAGTAACGAATCAACAATGCTGCCTGCTGAGGATTCTCTTTTACATATGTCGAATTCTCGGATATCAGGTTTTCAAGCTGTCCTAGGTCTACGGATGGTTCAACATCAGGGATATCTGGACGAATACGCTCTGTACCGATTTCTTTCTCTAGGTCTTCGATTCCTGATGGCAGAATTCTCTCCAGGTTAATTTCGTTATCGTCAGGCTTCGTAATAAATTTAATGAGAGGACGAACTACTACCATGAAGAACATAAGAATGAATATCGGTGTTCCCGCGGTCCAGAAGTAATAAGCAATATCATTTATTGAAAGTGAGGCAAAATCGGAAACGGGAACCTCATCTTGATTGAAAAACTGGATATTTTCAACTGTAATGGCATCTCCGCGCGCGACATCATATCCAATGGCGCCCTTAACTACATTTTCAATCTGAGTAATCATCTCTGGGTTTAATTTCTGAAATACCTTCTGGACTACTCCTGATTCACCGGTACTGGTGGCATATTGTCCATCAACGAGAACCGCCGCGGATAATCTGGTTAACATTCCCCTAGGAGAGCTTGAACGCACGACTGCACGACTCATTTCATAATTTTTTAATACTTCCTGGCGTCCACTCTCTTCTGGGGAACTTCCCGGTGGCGCTAACAACTTCGGATCATTCGTCAGATTAGAAACCACCCCGGGAACTCCTCCCCTCTGAGTAATCCCAGTACCTTCGACAACGCTCCGTTCAGAACGAATTACCTGAGTTGCTGGGTCATAAGTTTCCTCCTCGCGCTCATTGCTGGAAAAATCAAGATCGGCCGATACCCTTGCAATAACTTTTCCTGGCCCAATCACTCGTGAAATCATTTGTTCTATTCGTTCGGCATATGCCTTTTCTACTGACCTCTGATACTGCATTCTTCCCGTATCAACGCCGAAGCCTTTCTCTTCATCTTCCTCCGGAGGGTTGAGTAAGTTGCCACTCGAATCAACAATCGAAACATTATTAGGCGTCAAACCTTCAACGGATCCTGCAACTAGGTTCGTAATACCGACTATCTGGGTCTTTTCGAGTCCCTCCCGCTTGGTTAGCTTTAACAGCACGGATGCTGTTGGCTCGGATCCCTTCTTGGCAAAAACACTCTTTTCAGG
Source organism: Bdellovibrionota bacterium (assembly GCA_044238365.1). Taxonomy (GTDB): domain Bacteria; phylum Bdellovibrionota_C; class UBA2361; order UBA2361; family JBIIDM01; genus JBIIDM01. Next base: position 19,427 of record JBIIDM010000014.1, read on the forward strand.
TTGAGTAATATGTACGCGAACGTTCGAGACTCCCTCAATCGTACTAATTGTCCGCTCTAGCTCCCCCTGAAGCGCGCGATTAAGTTTTATCCGCTCAGCAAATCCGGTTAGCCCTATATTATCCGTGTCAAAGATCTCAAAGCCGATCTTTCCGCCCACTGGTATACCATCAGAGGCCATCATTAACCTGAGTTCGTGGATCATACTTGGCGGACTTATAGCGATGGTATCTCCATCGCCCTGGATCTCATACTTGATCTTCTGCTCCTTTAGCTTTTCAACGATTGCGGCTGAATCAGTGGTAGAAAGGTTCGAGAATAATACCGCGTACTCCGGTTGGCTTGACCATCTGGACACCATTACAATCAATGAAATCGAGCCAACGATCAGCAGTGGCAAAATAATCTTCTGAGTTAATGGCAACTGCATGAAGCGACCTGTTAGATCTGCAAGGACTCCACTTATATCTAAAGATGATGCCATAGGTCAAACCTGTGATTATCCCAAACCTAATTTCACACCTAAACGGGCGTTCGGAGAATCTCTTCATACGCTCGAACTATCTTGGCTCGTACCTTATTCATCAACTGAAAGGCAACGTCTGCCTTTTGCATGGCGATCATCGCATCGTGCACGGTCACAGAAGAATTTCCGGTTACCAAATCCTCCAACATTTTATTAGAGCTCTTTTGAGAAGAATCCACCTCCTTGATGACCTCACCCATCACATCCGAAAAAGACTTGGAGGCCTGTCCCTGTTGTGGGCGCTCAACTGGACGCGGCGCTTCAATATTCTGGCTAATTTTTCCAAATGCATTGTAATTTTCAAGAGATTTTATACTCATAGTTCAATCCTATGCACTGGTTCCTATTCGATAGCTTTCCTGCATCATATCCTTGGTAGCGCTCATTGCCGATAAACTCGCCTGATAGAGTCTTTGGGCCATCATCAGATCGGTCATCGTCTGCACCATATTTACATTCGGATACGCTACATACCCTTCATTATCAGCGTCCGGATGCCCTGGCTGAAAAACCTTTCGAGGTTCAGACTGGTCGGCCACAACTGCCATCGCTGAAGGCCTTTGCAGTGACATCCTATCGAGCGTATTCGCGAAAGTGCCAGGAACATCCTTGGCAACCTGCACGACATCTCTGCGACGATATGGCCCACCCTCATCAGTGCGCGTCGTTTGGGCGTTTGCCAGATTGGAGGCCAAAGTATTGACGCGCAGTCGTGCAACACTCAACCCACTTGCGAGTACTTCCATAGTCTCAAACATGGCTATCCTATCTCCCTGAGAAAATTCTTGATGTTCCTAAACTTAGTTTGAATGAGCTGTGCAGCACCAACATATTTGCCCATATTCGAGCTCATCTTAGCCATTTGGAGGTCTACATCGACATTGTTTCCATCCCCCTTCGTAGCACCACTCAGATCCGGAACAAGGTGAGCTCCGGATTCTGAAACCAAGTCAATGTGTTTAGCGTTGGTTTTAAGAAGCCCATCCTGTTCTCCCTCAAACGCCCTGTTAAGTTCTCCGGCAAAGGTAAGGTCAGCCGCCCGGTACCCCGGAGTCTCAGCATTGGTAATATTCGACGTGAGTGCTTCATGACGACGAAACTGAAGTTCCATGGCCTTTTCAAGACCGGCGAAAGTTGGTTCATAAAGAGACGTAATTAATTTCATGGTCTTATCTTCGAAGCTATTTATCCAATGTACGGCTCTATCCCCTCCTTGCAAGGGTCGTGCTAACTGCCAGGTAACTGCTCAGGTATTTTCCCAATCTCTTCGTCAAATGATTGATTTTGTTCACTGCGGCGTGGAGTACCACGCTACATTCACAAAACAATCACTTTTCTCGACCTTGGAAAATCCCTGGCATTTACCGCTACTTGGGCGATGTATCGTCAGTGCGATTATACCCCCCCCCATAACTACTAATACGATACACTTTTCTATAAAGCTTCGTTCTATCTGTGTCGATGTGACCCTAGGTCAAAAAACAGGGTGAAGTATGAAATTTGCGTGGTACGGGAAGGCTCTTGCAGGCGCTCTGTTGGTTGGAGGTGTTCAGGGGGTTTTGGCCGAGGATCGTCCACAGCTTTTTAGAGAGGCTTCCTCATTTCGAGCCCACCCTAATCTAAAGTCAGATTCGACCACCTTTCGTTCATTGAGAACTGGAGCCTCCACCGGGACAATTGATCTTTCGGTCCTGAAGGAAGACTTTGTCATCGCCCTGGGCAGCAGAACCGCCTATGGGTCGGTAAAAAACTTTGCAGACTGGAGTTCGTCGATCACGAACCCAATTGAGACCGTTTCCGGAATGCTTCTTGATAAGGAAGGTGGAAGCGAGATAGGTACCTTTGCTCTCTCCTATGATACTATCTCCCACGGTTCGGTTTTCGGTAGCTTTTCCCTTTACGACGGGGATATCTTCGAAATAACAGGCAGCAAGTTATTGGCCCAGCTACATAGGGTAACAAAGGATCTTCCGGAATGCGCAACTAATTTCAGCCATGAGGTGCACCACGGCGATCATTCGGCTCGTGTGCTCGCACCCCAACCTCTGAGTGACGGTGCTACTACGGTTGACGTGCTGGTTGCCTACTCCCCTCAAGCGCGGGCTGCCGCCGGAAGTGTTGCCGCGATGGAAAGCGAAATTGCTTCGGCCGTCTCTCTTGCAAACACCGCGTACGCAAATAGTCAGGTTAACATCTCGCTAAGACTTGTGGGAACAACGGAGGTTAATTCGTCTGAATCAGGAAGCTTTAATACTGACCTTACACGGCTTACCACCAACGGTGATGGAATCTGGGATGATGTGCATTCAAGCCGAAATACCGTGGGCGCGGATATCGTAGTCCTATTTATAAATAACAGCACCTCGTGTGGTCTCGGGTGGGTAATGACGAATCCGAGCGTATCCGACGACAGACTTGGGTTTAGTGTCGTCTCTCGTCAGTGCATTTCCAACTTCTCTTTCGTTCACGAGATAGGGCATAATATGGGAGCTACACACGATAGAGACAACGCCGGCGGCTCAACTGGTGCCTACGCTGACTCTTATGGTTGGCGTTTTGCGGGCGCAAGCGGAAGACAGTGGCGAAGCGTCATGGCCTATCAATCACAATCAGGTACACCAAACTACACCCGGATCAACTACTTCTCAAATCCCGATGTCAGTTATGATGGCGCTGCTACAGGCAGCCCCAATTCAGCCAACAATGCCAAGACTCTCAATCTAACGAGAAATATTACTGCTAGCTATCGGGCGGCCCCGACCTCGGCTATCCCAACTCCTACCAGTACCCCAACAGCAACGAATACCCCTCCCCCAGGCTCAACACCAACTGAAAACCCGAGCGGCGGTAGTGGCAGCGGCGGTGCGGGGGTCGTTCCCACGCCGTTTGAATTGGCTCCGACTCCGGAACCAACTCAGACCACCCCGGGCTCAAGTTACAACTTCGAACTCCGACTGCAGAGAAGAGGAAACACGTTAAACCTAGTGGTGGGAGTTACCTATAATAATGAATTCATAGTAACAAACCAGGCAGTACAATTGATTAATGCAAGCGGGAAAGCTCAGTCAAAAATGTTGCAGTCCAACGGTAAGGCAAAGTTCAAAGTAAGAAAGGGCAAGTCATACCAAATTGAGATTGATGGGGTGTTTTCGGAGTGGTTTAAAGTCAGGGGATAACGTGTACAGGTAAGTGTTCAACCCCATCAGTAATACAACACAACCTCAGCAATCGACCAATCAAAGACCGGATCCTCCCCCAGCTGCGTAAACACAACTTCCGCACAGACCTTCTGAGAATTAAAATGATAAAGCAGCCCCTCCCGCGGCATAAGCACCCTACTTTTCTCGTAGTCCTCCTCTGAAAGCAACAACGATAGATCCCCCTCCGGTGACCGACACTCAATTCGCAACCCTCTGGGATAATCTGTGGCCCACTGCCCTAAATCATAGTCAAGCGCACGCACTACCTGAGGATCTTTTAGCTGCACTTCAAAAGACATTCTTGGATACTGTGGTATTCCACTACCCCACCTCGTGGTAATATCGCCATCAACCCCAGCATACGATGATTCATTATGCAACGAGGCATACCCTGACAAACGAGCCCTTTTAATCGGTTGAAGAGCCTCTCCGAGCTGGGAAACATCATACAAGATCAGATAACCGGACTTGAAAGTTTCTTTAAAGGTGTAACCAAGGCTCTTTAAGCCATCGGCCACCTTTTGCCCATATCGAGGCGGCAGGACGAAAGGCGGCACCGTTCCTGATTGGTTTTTATGAAGCAGCGTTTCGTACTCCGGAATCCGGGCTTGGAAGGGCTCTCCAATCATCACAGGCTTTACCTTTTCACCCGTCTCGAAGGCTAGTCGATAGGAAATCCAGTAGGGAGTTTGCACTACAGATACGTGCTCGGATGATAGCCACTGAAGTAATTCAGAGTGATTAGCCGCCGCTCGTTCGTTTTCGGCCACAAATGGCTGGCCAGGATCGTAGCCCCCATCCCACCAATAGGAAAGTAAATGGAGTGTAAAAAAACAACAAAGCACAGTACCGGCGGCGCCGGATAGAATACTGCCTGGTTTCTTCAGATAACTCGCGGCTATGCCTGCCCCAATACACGCAAAGAGTACTGGATAAAGCGGCAACAAATAACGGGGAGCAGAAGATAAACTTCCAAACGCGCTCAGTGTAAAAATGGCGACTATGGTAGCAACAGTCATTGTGCTCAAAAAAAACACAGGCTTCCAAAATAGTGACTGCCCATAGACGATAAGGAACATAACCGCGAGATACATTCCCAAGGCGAAAAATTGTGCGCCAAGAAAGAGGTCACTATCGTGCCAGAACTGCCGCGCACCGCTAATTATCGGTAATGCTGACCCCAATAAACCAGTAACATTCCTCTCTAGGTGCTTTGTTCCACCCAACATGCCCAATGAAGCGAAGTCATGACAGAAGTTGTAGTACCAGTAAAGCGCTGAACCCACGAGGAACGACGATATTCCCAGCAGGAAATGTAAAAAGAATGGCTTGGCGGTCCTGAATCTTATGCCGACCTGTACAACCCTGAAAAACATCAAGGCCCCAATTGGCAGCATGAAGAAAACAATCTGATTGTTCACCCACCAACCAATACCTAAACACAGACCACATGCGAAGGTGGCTACTGCACTCATCTGCCGGTACCAGGAAAGCGCACAAAGCATGGCCACTACCCCTAGCGCAATTACCTCAGTAAACCCTCCCCGCGCCTTTGTACTCCATTCAACCATTGCTGCGGGAGGGACCGCCATTAATGCGGCAGAAATCCGCCCACTTAAGATGGAAAATCGAGGCATGCGCTCAGAGCCATCATCGGCAAAGAACCAGGCGCCCAGCAAATAAGTAAGTGGTATGAGAGCTATGCCAAAAGCTAAGGGGACCATTTTCATTGAAATGGCACTAAGACCCGTGACAGAGAATAGTAGCGCGACCAGCAAGGGCTCTAAACTCCCCATATAATGCTGGCCATAATAAAAAATAGGCATGGTTCCACGTTCAAGTGCGTGCTTCGCCATCAACCCTACAATGGCCTCATCCGAATCAATAACCGCATGCGTCGATACAATGTAAAATAGCCGGTATAACGTACCGACGACGATACAAACTGCCAACCACCATCGGTCACGAATAATGTAACTGCTCCAACTTTGAAATACCTTACCGTGCCTCATGAAGCATCTATCCCAACCATCTCCGAAATAGAGTTCTTCCCCAAATCCGTCAGGGCCTTGGCAAGGTGAACATTAATCTGCTTTACCAAGAGCGGGCCCTCATAAACTAGCCCGGTGTAGATCTGAATAGCTGATGCCCCTGCCCTGATCATAGCCTCGGCTTCGCGCCCCGACATGATGCCACCGACACCGATAATCGGCTTTGCAGGCCCCAGTACACCATATATTTCCCTCACCATCTTGAGCGACAACTCAAATAAGGGCGCGCCACTGGCTCCACCCACCTCATCTTCGGCCTCTGGTAACGAAGCCCGAGAAAGGGTGGTATTGGTGGCAATAACTCCTGCTACTGACGATTCACGAATAACCTTCAACACTTCAGGCAACTCCGACTGGGAGATATCGGGGGCTAATTTCACAAAGACCGGAATCTGCCTTTTATTAACACGATCGATCGTTTTAAATAACTCAAGTAGACGTGCTGGCTCCTGCAGCTTTCGCAGGTCAGGAGTATTGGGTGAGGAAACATTAATAGCTATATAATCTGCATATTCGTTCACCCGATCGGCAAGCAATCTGTAATCCTCGATCGCTGCATCTATCGGCGTCTCTTTATTTTTTCCAATATTTACCCCAATTCGACACGCCGGGCTATATCTACGGGCATATTTCAGATGGGGAATCATTGCTTGGACCCCTTCGGAAGGAAATCCCATTCGATTAACCAACGCCCTTTGAGCTGCGAAACGAACTATTCTAGGTCGCGGATTGCCCGGTTGAGGCTTAGGGGTAACAGTACCGACTTCAATAAAACTGAAACCCAACGCACTAAAGAGTGGAATGCTCTTTCCAACCTTATCAAATCCAGCAGCCAGTCCTACAGGAGTCTGCAACTCCAATCCTCCGATCGACGTACGAAGCCGCGCATCATTTGTGGCCAAAAAGTGCCTTATCAAGGCATGCAACGGGGGAATACGTAGTACGCTGCCACACGTCGCTACAACGTCGTGAGCCGCTTCAGGATCAAGTCTAAATAAGAGCGACCGAAGAACTCGATACACAATCTTCCAATTTAAATCTAAGGCACCAGCTTTCAGCGTCTTTATAAAGTACGCCATGGAAAAGGCCACATTTTGCCTTCCGGGGGATCCATTCCAAAAAAATAGAGTCCTTCGACACTTTTCCAAAAAAATAGAGTCCTTCGACACTTTAGCCTGAAATGGGATTAGTACGTCACAAACAACCTAGTATTCTAGAGAACACACTTCATGATAATCGCGCCTTCCCCCGTATCCGCATAGTAGCCCCGACGAATACCAACCTTCTCAAACCCCACACGTTGGTACAACCTCAGCGCCCTACCATGAGAGACTCGCACTTCTAAAAAAGCTGATTTCACTTCACCACAGGCTAACCGACTTAAAGCCTCGTACAAGAGAGCCGTCCCGCCCCCTCTTCCGTTCAATCGACTATCAACCGCCAAATGTTGAATCTCGGCTTCGTCATCAACCACATGGAGAATTATAAAACCGCTAAGCATATCTCCTGACTGGCTACGAACGTCATCAGCTACGAGATTGGAATGTCGACGTGAATTACTCACTAACGAGAAATTTAACATCCCGGTATCCGTGACCGGACAATCTGCCCCGAACAAGTTCAATACTGAGCGTTTGTGCTGTGCACAGCCTGACGGATTATGGCTGGTCGAAATTAGCTGAGCGCTGGCATATAACCCTAGGCAAAGATATCCCACTCTCTCCAACCAAGGACAGGCAAAAGCACTTATAAAATCACTGATTGACCACGCGACCGCTCCAGCCGGAGCACCTGCCTGAAGTGCCATCAAAGCCCCTACGTTGGCTACCCCAAGCGGCCGAACGTCCCAACTAAATGGAGCAGCTAGGTCTTTTAAATGCTTCTCATGTGAATCACACACGACATGTAACTCGCGACTGCACAGACACTAACAATGGTCATTAAGATTAGCCTGGTATCGAACCTAGATGAGGCGGCCCCAAAAAGCCCACCCACCTAAAATGAACCAGCTAACTACGCTGCCAATTTTTTACAAATCTGCACAAAACAGGCTGGATCTACTACTGCAATATCAGCCAACATCTTACGGTTAAGCGCAACATCCGAGCGGCTGAGCAAGGCAATCAGGCGACTGTACGTCAAGCCAAGCTGCTTTGCTGCTGCTGAAATCCGAGTTATCCACAAAGATCGAAAATCACGCTTGCGGACACGACGGTCACGATAGGCATACTTAAGACTCTTCTCAACCGCAGGCTTAATTATCTTAAAACAACTCTTACGGCGGCCACGGAACCCCTTGGCCATCTTTGCCATTTTCTTGTGGCGGCGCCGACTGATTATTCCTCTCTTAACTCGCATTACATCCTCATTTCTAATAGCTCTGAACTTGCCCGTTTACCCTTCCAAAATCTTTCGGAAAACGAACGATCTTTATCCGTACGGCAACATCCTCTTGACTGCTTTCGTGTTAGTTTCGTCAACAGTCAAAATTGCCCGAAGCCTTCGAAGCCTCTTGGGTGATTTTTTTGCTGTGTTATGGCTCGTAAAGGCTTGCGCTCTCTTGACCCGCCCCTTACGGCTTACTCGAAACTTCTTCGAAGCGGTCTTGTTCGTTTTCATCTTTGGCATAAAATCACCTAAAGTGGGACCGCTGCTTATTAATCCGAGCTCAACGTAAGAACTGCGGTCATTAACATGCGGTGTTAAAATATAGCTGAAACAAAAAAACAGTACGTTTGCCTGATTCTGCAAATAAGCAAAAATTTCAAGCAACTAGACCTCTTTCTCCGCTTTCCAGGAAGAGAGAGCTTTGACATCAAGCAACACGACCCAGCATTAGGTCTTAGTCGACCAGACTTACCAAATCCGCACTTTCTACTAGCACTACCCAAATAAATGTCATCAATTTAATCAGTGTATTACCTAATTAAGAGTGTAATGAGTGTAATCATAATCAAGATTAACTCGCTAGTCCAATCACACCAATATATAGACTGCTATGAATCAAAATTAGTATGGTAGGCACGAACAGATTCGAACTGTTGACCTCTTGCCTGTCAAGCAAGCGCTCTAACCAACTGAGCTACGCGCCTTCGCATATGAGTTTTTATGCGTGCGAGAGCTATTTCTACTAGCATTAAAAGACAGTGTCAATCGTTTCTGTTCTGGATTGTTCACGAATTCGTGAATAATCTGCGCGACCGTTCCGCAAAATATAGACAATTATTACATTGACTAAATTTGCTTCCTGATTCAGCGATTGATATCTAACAAAGATTGCTCTTTGTCCCGATAGAGCAAATCTCCTCAGGCGTTAATTTCCGGAGAACTTCCGGTATGATACTTTTTCAGGTTTTGCGCTGCATTAATGTCTCTGTCATGCAAAGAAGAGAGCAGTCTCTGGGCAACACCACTCTCTTATGCTCA
>JBIIDM010000147.1:0-8668 GCA_044238365.1 Bdellovibrionota bacterium
CCCCCCCCCCCCGCCCACCCCCCCCCCCCCCCCCCCCCCCCCCCCCCCCCCCCCCCCCCCCCCCCCCCCCCCCCCCCCCCCCCCCCCCCCCCCCCGCGCAAACAGAACACCTTCAAACTAACGACTGAAAACTAACCCTCATTGTATACTAACGTCGTTCTGGCTTTGCTTCAATTTGTTTTTGAAAGCACGAGGGAGATAGGGGGTAGGCGACTTGATTTATTCAGATCGTCTGAAAGTTTTCTATACGAAATATTCTTATTTGATGAGTTGATAAAATGGTGAGATAGGCCTATCCTTACTAAAGCCTTTTTAACGAGAAACTGAGAGTTCTCGAAGGGGTCCCTTAAGTAGAACTCTCGTGCTCTTTAAAAGTGGGTGTCATTCCATTTTTAAAAGTTAGATCCTCATCGAGAGTTATCCATGAGCTCCAGACCTACAAAGCATCCCCGCGCTAAACTAAATTCTAAAGAGTCAAAATCTAAAGAAACGAATTCTAAAGAGGCTGGGTCCAAAGCTGGTACCCCCAAATCGTCACTATCTCGCTCAAAATCTCATAGTGAATCCGAAGAGGGGGGAACGTCTCAGCAACTAAGTTCCCCCATTCATTCTAGTGTTTCTTCCCTCCAAGGTGACAGAGTTCCCCAACAAAAGGGAAGTAAAACCGATTCCACCTTAGGGCAGGGAGGGTCCATTCTTATAAAGACTGACGCCCCAGCTAGCCCACGGGTTATTCCTCCTGAGTGGCGTTTGATATGGGACGAGAATGCTATAGATAAGGCCTTAAACCGAATAGCCTTTGAAATTCTTGAAAGAGACAGCGATTTTAAGAGACTAGCAATTGTTGGGATAAAGACATACGGCGAATCACTGGCCAGACGTCTACGAAATAAGATTAAAGCAATCGAGAAGAAAGAGCCGAAGTTCGGGGTTATCGACATAACCCTTTACCGAGATGACGTAGGGAGCTCCAATCCATTTCCCGTGCTCAAAGGGAGCGACCTGGGATTTGAGGTCTCAGGGGCGCGGATTGTGCTTGTCGATGATGTTCTTTTTACCGGGAGAACCATAAGAGGAGCATTAGATGCAATTACAGATTATGGCCGCCCACAAAGGGTAGAGCTTGCTACGCTTATTGACCGCGGGCACAGGGAGCTTCCGATACGGGCCGATTACGTGGGCAAAAATATGCCAACCCGTTACAAAGACAAGGTCTTCGTGCGACTTAGTGAATTTGGATATAACGATGGAGTCTACCTGGTCTCGACGAACGCAGAGGTATAAATGAATAGTAGTAGTAGTAGTAGTAGTACGAAAGACTCGGGCGAACAGCTTCCACTGAGGCACTTACTCGGAATAGCAGGGCTTTCATTAACAGATCTTGTTCTTCTTATTCAGAATGCGGAACTCATGTGTGAGGTCCTTCAGCGAGATATTAAAAAAGTTCCAACCCTCAGGGGACGGAGTGTTATTAATGCTTTTCTTGAGCCAAGCACGAGAACCCGTGTGAGTTTTGAGCTGGCAGCCAAGCGACTTTCAGCCGATGCAGTCAATATCAGCGCCTCTGGCAGCTCCATCTCTAAGGGTGAAAGTTTACTTGATACTGCGCATACCTTACAAGCGATGGTGCCGGATGTGCTGGTGGTTCGTCATGAGTGTAGCGGCGCCCCGCATTTTCTCGCCCGTTTTTTGCCGAACACAGCAATAATAAATGGTGGCGATGGTACTCACGAGCATCCGACGCAGGCTTTGCTCGATATGCTTACTCTTAAGCAGCATTTCTCAGAAATGCCAACTGGGCGGATCATTGCAATCGTGGGAGACGTTGTTCATTCACGGGTGGCTCGCAGCAATATTCTCGCCCATTTACTCCTTGGTAACGAGGTTCGTTTGGTTGGGCCTCCAACACTCGTACCGAAGGAGTTAGAACGCTCCTACGGGGTCGGGGCGAAGGTTAAAGTGTTTCATAGGCTCGCAGAGGGAGTATTCGGTGCAGATGTAATCATGTGCCTTCGGATGCAGAAGGAGCGAATGATCGGACACTTCGTGCCAGACCTTGACGAATATTCCCGTAACTATGGTATCTCGTCACGGGTTCTCAAAAATAATGCGCCGACCGCTGTAATTATGCATCCCGGTCCTTTGAATCGTGGTGTTGAAATCACCACAGAGGTTGCTGATAGTTCAGCATCCTTAATTACAAATCAGGTAACAAGTGGTATTGCGGTGCGTATGGCCGCACTTCATGTGCTGATTGCTAATCGCGGCGGCTCTCAAAAGGTCGAGTAGGAATATAGTATGAAGATAGTGATAAAAAATGGCCTTCTGATTAATCCTGAAATTCAGGGGCGTGACCAAGAACACGATGTAATCATCGACAATGGAGTGATAGTTGACACGCCCAAGCGAGGTGAGTTGGGTGAGTACAAGGAATTCGATCAGGAGATTGACGCAAAAGGCTGTTGGGTAACACCGGGCCTTATTGATATTCATGTTCATTTGCGAGAGCCCGGTCAGGAGTGGAAGGAAACAATTGAAACCGGTGCGAAGAGTGCGGTGGCCGGTGGATTCACCAGGATCTGTTGTATGCCAAATACCCGACCGGTCAACGACTCTCCGGAGATTTCCCGCTATATTAAGGAAAAGGCATTGGAAGCAAACGCTGCACACGTGCATCCTATTGGGGCGGTGTCTCTTAATATAGAAGGTAAAATGTTGAGCCCGCTTTCAGATTTGAAAGACGCTGGCTGTGTTGCATTTTCTGATGATGGCAATCCGGTATACGATGCGCTTATGATGCGACGAGCTCTTGAGTGGTGTCGGCATATGGATATTCCGATTACCTGTCATGAGGAAATTTTGGAACTGACGAGGGGAGGGGTTATGAATGAATCTCCACTGTCATACCGGTTGGGGCTTGGTGGAATGCCGAAGGCCGCTGAGGATATTATGATAGCGCGAGATATCGAACTCGCCAGGTTGACCGGTGGGCATGTGCACATCTGTCATATTTCGTCAGCCCGGGCGGTTGAATTAGTTCGGAGAGCCAAGGATGATGGCCTTCCGGTTACTGCCGAAGTTGCGCTCCATCATCTTACATTAACGGAGGATGCAGTAGAAGGGTTTAATACTTCTGCCAAGATGTCACCGCCTCTGCGAGCAGAGGAAGATCGGTTGGCTTTAATAGCAGGGTTAGTAGATGGGACGATTGATGTGATCGCCTCTGACCATGCTCCTCACGATATCGATTGCAAGCGAGTTGAGTTCAAGGCCGCCGCATTCGGCATAATCGGTTTCCCAACGACGCTCCCGCTTTTACTTAAACTTGTGCAGGATGGCGCAGTGACCAGAAAGTGCGCCATCAAAGTACTGACAAGCGCTCCAGCGAAGGTCTTCCGTATTCCGGGTGGGCGACTTACAAAGGGTAGCGTTGCTGATGTAACCATTATCGATCCGAATGTTTCTTGGGAATTGAAGGAGGAAGATATCGTTTCCAAGAGTCGGAATACCCCGTTTCTCGGATGGGAATTTCAGGGGAGAGCCAGAGATGTTGTAGTGGCCGGAAAGATCAAAATGAGGGGCAATATCCTTCAGTGAGTATTGAGTGCTTGTAATAGCAAGGGTTTTTTCGAGGTAGAGTAGGGCAATTGGGTTTGCTCGAAATCAATCGCGAAAATTCTTGGTTGTTTTTTTGACGTAAATTGATAACCTTAAATTTGTTGTACGAACATAGGAAATTGGCTGAAATTGCGGTAGAAACGAGGCGCGAATTTATTCGTATTATGTGTTACGAAGTGAATTGCCAACGCGTTTTAGCGAATGCCGCAGTTTGTCCATCAAATTTTAGGTTCAAAATGGGCTAGGAGAGAATGGAAGTACCTTCAGATTATATAGGCGATTCTCAGCGAGCGTCCGGTAGGGCACTTTCGGCAGGTGGAGAGCGGGATGCCGTGCTTGTGCTTGCTGATGGTACAACCTTTTCTGGCTACGGAGTTGGTCACAGCGGCAGTGATAACATAGCTGTGGTAGGAGAGGTGGTCTTTAATACCTCCATGTATGGATATCAGGAAATTCTCACCGACCCGAGCTATGCCGGTCAGTTTGTAACCTTTACGTATCCGCACATCGGTAATGTGGGGTGTAACGCACTGGACTTTGAAAGTAGGAAGGCGTTTGCCAGGGGGGTGATTTTTCGTGACCGATCGATAATCTCATCAAATTTCAGATCAGAATATACTTTTGAATCGTTTTTGTACGCCCAGAATTTGGTCGGAATTTATGGTCTAGACACCAGAGCGCTCGTGGTTTCCCTGCGCGACAAAGGGAGTCAGATGGGCACGATTGCGGTAGCCAATAGCGCAGGAGAGTTGCCTCGGGTTGGGGTATTGCAACAGATGGCCAAAGCGCAGGGGTCAATGGAAGGGAGGGATTATGTCCCTGAGGTGACAACGCCGGAACCGTATGGTTGGAATGAGGGAACGTGGAATCCTCAGACTAATTCATATCGCGTCCATTCACAGGGGCATCTGCTCTCCCGGCCGCACGTGGTGGCAGTAGATTGTGGCATCAAACGCAATATACTTCGGCTGCTAGTCGATGCTGGCTTTAGAGTTACTGTAGTTCCAGCAACATTCACAGTTGATAAGATTAGATCCTTTTCTCCCGATGCCTTATTTCTTTCAAATGGCCCGGGCGACCCGGCAACGGTTACCTATGTAGCGGGGACAGTGCGCGAGTTGTTGGGCAAATTGCCAATATTTGGAATTTGTCTTGGCCATCAGATTCTGGGAATAGCCCTAGGTGGCAAGACCTATAAGCTGAAATTTGGACATCGTGGCGGCAATCATCCGGTGAAGGATCTCACTACAGGAAAAGTAGAAATAACCGTACAGAATCATGGATTTGCAGTTGATAAGGAATCCCTCCCTGACAACGTTAAAATAACGCATATCAATCTTAACGATGGAACTGTAGAAGGAATCGCAGTTCCAGACATGGGCATATTCTCCGTACAATATCATCCTGAAAGTTCTCCGGGTCCACTGGATTCACAGTATCTCTTTCGAAGATTTTATCGGTGGGTGGTTGATCCGAGCGCCCGCCAGAGTGCTACTATAGATTATTAACAGCCAAACAGTTTGTTCTAGATATGCCAAAAAGAGACGACATCAAATCAGTGCTGCTCATCGGTTCCGGCCCCATTGTTATTGGACAGGCTTGTGAGTTTGATTACTCTGGTACCCAGGCAATCAAGGCACTTCGGGAGGAAGGGATTAAAGTAATCCTGGTCAATTCAAATCCAGCAACGATCATGACCGATCCGGAGTTGGCAGACAGGACCTATATCGAGCCTATTACACCGGAGCACGTTGAGAGAATTATCGCGATTGAGCGCCCGGATGTTGTGTTGCCTACCATGGGTGGGCAGACAGCGCTCAACTGTGCGCTGGCTCTTGAGGAGGAAGGAGTATTAGCACGGTATGGCTGTACCTTGATTGGGGCTGATGTAGAGGCCATTAAAACTGCTGAGGATCGAGAGCTATTTAGGCAGGCAATGGATGAGATTGGTTTGTCGTCAGCAAAAAGCAAGGTGGTGAGGTCCATACATGAGCTTGACGACCTAGTTGAGGAGCTTGGATACCCCATGATTCTTCGTCCCTCGCGAACCCTTGGGGGAACGGGAGGCGGGAAGGTCGAATCATCGGAAGAGTTGGTTCCGATGATCTCCCGCGCACTGGCGAGTAGTCCCAATCGTGAAGTTCTGGTAGAACAATCCCTTATTGGCTGGAAGGAGATTGAGCTCGAGGTCATGCGCGATAAACTTGATAATGTGGTAATTGTTTGCGCGATCGAAAATATTGATCCCATGGGGGTTCACACGGGCGATTCTATTACCGTTGCGCCGATTCAGACGCTTACAGACAAGGAGTATCAACAGCTTCGTGAGGCGGCTATCAAGATTATTCGTAAGGTAGGAGTTGAAACTGGGGGTTCAAACGTACAATTTGCCATGAACCCGGATGATGGGCGCATTGTCGTCATAGAGATGAACCCTCGAGTATCACGAAGTTCTGCCCTTGCTTCGAAGGCTACAGGTTTCCCGATTGCGAAGATCGCCGCGAAGTTGGCTATCGGCTATACACTTGATGAAATCCCCAACGATATTACGAAAGAAACACCGGCTTGTTTCGAACCGTCGATCGATTATGTTGTGGTTAAGATACCCCGCTTTACCTTTGAAAAATTTCCGATGGCGAGTAAAGTTCTGGGAACTCAGATGCGCTCGGTTGGCGAGGTGTTGTCGTTCGGTAGGAATTTCAGTGAGGCTTTTC
Organism: Bdellovibrionota bacterium; assembly: GCA_044238365.1. GTDB lineage: Bacteria > Bdellovibrionota_C > UBA2361 > UBA2361 > JBIIDM01 > JBIIDM01. Next base: position 6,333 of record JBIIDM010000147.1, read on the forward strand.
TTAAAGCGTTATCCTCAATGGAGCTCTCTACCCATTCATTACAGGGAAATAAGGATGCAAGCCAGTTAGGCAAGAGCGAGTTGCTTGAGCAGATCGCCAATCCGACTTCGGAGCGAATTTGGCTGGTTGCGGAGTGCTTCAGGTCGGGTATTGCGCTTGAGGGTATCTATAACGCGTGTAAGATTGATCGTTGGTTTCTTAGTGAAATTGAGCGACTTATTCGAGTTGAGAAAGAATTGTCTACGTATACCATTTCATCTCTGAGTAACGATGAGCTGCGTAAGGTAAAACGAATGGGTTTTAGTGACCGACGTATTGCCGAGTTATGCGGGTGTAAGGATCGTGATGTAGAGGCTCGAAGGTTAGCTGGTCAAATAATTCCCGACTTTAAATCTGTCGATACCTGCGCAGCTGAGTCTAAGGCGTATACTCCTTATTATTACTCCACCTACGATGGCTTTAACGAGGGGGTTCGTGGAGAAAAGAAGAAGATTATAATTCTTGGTTCAGGCCCTAATCGAATTGGCCAGGGGATTGAGTTCGATTACTGTTGCGTACACGCTGTTATGGCTGTACGTGAGGCAGGCTGCGAAGCAATTATGGTAAATTGTAATCCAGAAACCGTATCAACGGACTACGACACGAGTGATAAACTCTATTTCGAACCGCTGACAATGGAGTCTGTCATGAACATCATTCGCCATGAGCGCCCGGATGGTGTCATCGTTCAATTTGGGGGTCAAACACCACTGAAGCTCGCTCAAGGGCTGGCAGCTTTGGGAGTGCCGATAATTGGGACATCGGTGGAATCAATTGAACTTGCGGAAGATCGTGAGCAATTTAATCACCTAATAGAAAGGCTCGGATTTCTCCAGGCTGAAGGGGCATTAGCGCGCACGGTAGCAGAAGCGGTCGAGAAGGGTCGTCAGATCGGATTCCCTCTCATGATTCGACCGTCATTTGTTCTTGGTGGCCGAGCGATGCGGGTTGTTCTCTCAGAAGACGATCTAATGAATTATATGGAGGAGTCCGTTGAGGTTTCCGATGATCGGCCGGTACTGCTTGATCGGTTCCTAGATAACGCAATTGAAATTGATGTTGATGCGGTATCAGATGGCGAGGACGTGATTATTGCCGGGATCATGGAACACATCGAAAGAGCGGGGGTGCATTCAGGCGATAGTTCCTGTTCTCTACCCCCACAAACACTCTCGCCTGAAATGATGGGAACACTTTCAGAACAGGCAATTGCTCTTGCTAAGGAATTAAAGGTAGTGGGTCTTTTAAATGTTCAGTTTGCGATAGCTGAGGGCAAAGCGTACATTCTGGAGGCAAATCCTCGAGCCTCAAGAACGGTGCCGTTTGTTAGCAAGGCGACCGGTATTCAATGGGCAAAGGTTGCGGCACGAACAATGATGGGCTTCAAATTAAGGGATATGAATATCCGAGTTCCGAAGCAGCTGCCGTACACATCAATTAAAGCCTGCGTATTTCCGTTCAAGAAATTTCCGGGCGTGGATACGGTCTTGGGGCCGGAAATGAAATCCACAGGTGAGGTGATGGGAATCGGTTCGTCCTTCGCTGAGGCGTTTGGCAAGAGTCAGTATGGGGTTGGTGCCGTGTTGCCCCGTAGTGGAAAGATTTTTATGAGCTTGCGAGAGGCGGATAAAGCCGAGGGAGTGCCTCTCGCCAGAGAGCTTCATGAGCTTCTTGGATTTCAGCTGGTGGCCACCTCAGGCACTGCCGCCCTTATCCGGGAAGCAGGGGTCCCGATTGAGACTATAAACAAGGTAAGGGAGGGAAGCCCCCATATTGTGGATTTGTTAGGTCAGGGGGATATTCAAATGGTTATTAACACACCTGAGGGGTGGGGGACCTATTTGGATTCACGGTCCATTCGGCTAGTGGCAAATGAGCTGGATGTTTTGACCTATACGACACTGGCGGCAAGTGCCGCTGCCGTTGCTGCTATCAAAGAGTTAAAGCGAGGTGGGCGTACTGTTGAGGTCAGGGCGTTGCAGGATTATCATCGGGAGTTGCGGGAGCGGGAATAATCCGGGCTAAGTACCTAAGCAAAAGTTTTTTGGTCTTAGGTGGTGCATTAGACCAAAAAACTTTTGCGTAACTGCTCAGGTATTTTCCCAATCTCTTCGTCAAATATTCCCGCTCGGCGCTCGGGGGCCCAGAGGGACTTCGTCCCTCTTCGCTTATCGCGAATTCACCCTGTGAATTCAGTGTGTTGTAGCTTTCATAGGGTGAGCTGACATTAAAAAAAGCTACAATAGTGCGCGCAAACATTTTAAAAATATTGCTGTACTCTTTTGTATTTATTGAGA
>JBIIDM010000148.1:0-8667 GCA_044238365.1 Bdellovibrionota bacterium
TAAACTCTCGCTACTCGTAATCAAAAGTCATTTCTCGGCCTATGGTGCGAGGTTCCTTTTGAGTTGGCAGTTCAAAGAATTTCCGGCCGGAGCGGTGATGCGTCCGATGCAGATGTCACAGTAAGAATAGAGCAAGAGGGTAGTAATCTCGGTCTTCTGAAATGGTTGCGACTTGATACCAGTGGCTCAATTGATCAGATTGCTCGAGTGGTTTTAGCACAAGTTAAAGAGCATACGAGTGATGGTGTCGTAGGGTGAGGTTGATAGGAATCTGCCCATTTAGATTCTCTCCGGTGATGCCGTGTATAACCATTCCAATTCAAAATGTCTGAAGACTCTATTTTTTTCTGAAATGGGTATTTGTTTGTCCCTTCGGGGACTTTGCTCCGCAAAGAATATCCCGGTTCCTCATTTTTCTGACTTTTTGAAGTGGAACCGGTATATATGGCAGTTGCGTTCGATGCCCTACAATTATTCATGTACTCCGAAATTAAGCCGTGCACGAAATTTGCTCTTCAATGAGATTGCAGCGGCCCCGTATTATCAGATATTTCAAAAATGTTCTCATCCAGAGCCGTATAACGACATAAGTCGTCACGTTCCCAGAAACTGAATTGACTAAACACTGTTTCGGCCTATTGGTTTTGTAGTATAAGGACAACGTACGCGGATGGGTAAACAGAGAAAGTAATCAGCCCGTCTCATCGATTATTGTAGTTGGAGAGTAAGTTGTGAATAGTTTACAGGTGCCTGATATTTTTGAAATGCTGCGTTTGATCCCAGATATGGTGGAGGCCTGGGATGCAAGCGCTTACGCACGGATTGTTAATCAGCGCAGAGCGGAGTGTCTTTCAGGAGAAATGTGGCGCTCATTCGCATACAGGATTAATAACGTAAAGAATATACTACCGCAGGATTGTAAAATTGAGTATGGGAGTACCATAACGGTATCTTCACCTTCTATAGGAACCGAGGAGCAACGTCTTGTTAGAAGCCTGGTTCACGATCTCATCCCCTGGAGAAAGGGACCTTTCGAAGTTTTTGGTGAATATATCGATTCTGAATGGCGGTCAGACCTGAAGTGGGATCGAGTGAAGGGTGCGTTGGGGATGCTTAGGGGTAGGAAGGTTCTTGATATTGGATGTAATAATGGGTACTACATGTTTAGAATGCTTGAACAGCAGCCTGATTTAGTACTTGGAGTCGATCCAAACCCGCGCTTCTACTATCAGTTTCAATTGATTAAGCTTCTGGTTGGATGTCCGTTTACGATTATGGAGCCTATTGGGGTGGAAGACCTTGATTCTTTCAAGGACTTTTTCGATATAGTTCTTTGTATGGGGGTTCTATATCATCGGAGAGATCAATTGGGGACGTTGCAAAGATTGGCAGACATTACACGGCCAGGTGGGATTTTGTTACTTGAGACTTTAGTAGTTGGTGATGATATTCCTTATTGTTTATGTCCGGTTGATCGGTATGCGATGATGAGGAACGTATGGTTTGTGCCCTCGATTTCGATCGTAGTTCGATGGTTGAAGGAGGTAGGGTTTAGAACTGTTGACGTTGTCACCGACACGCTAGTAACTGAAGATGAACAACGTAGCACGCCATATGCGCCATCGAAGAGCCTAGAGTCGTTTATTGATCCTATTGATAAGCAAAAAACAGTTGAGGGTTATCCAGCTCCGCGGCGGGTTTCGTTTAGGGCAGTTTTAGGGTAACCGATGTTGTGACGGATGCGGACAATTCGCCCCTTGACAACGTTTCCGATTAAATCACCATCACATTGTATTGGCAGGGCCGTGCCGCTTTGGTAGGGGCCCAGAGTCCTCTGATATTCCATGGGCGCGTTACAGGCTTTCCTATTGGCTACATAATCCGTTTTAATCGGTCACAGGACAGTAGCGGAAATCATAGAAGCTTCACAGCTCCTTATTTGCCATTCGGAATCAAAACAGCTTTCGAGCAGATATTGTTCTGGCCTACGCAGGCTTTCATATAGAGACGTTTTATTTTTCGCAATCCCTGACTGCGAACTGTTCGGAAGATCCTCTTGATATTAAGCTTTATGCGCAGTTCGCCGTTTAAGTCAGTATCAAAAGAACGAAATCTTATTCCATTTACTCGTGGCGACGATGCGACAAACAGTGATACTTGGGTCGTCTGGGTACTCATCCTTATGCTATTCTCGGTCCAAGAAAATATCTCGGCAGCATCCTGGACGTTTTTTATTTTGAGGTCAATTGCGGTTATTGGTGCTGTGGGAGTAGGAGTTCTGGTTCTTGTGGCAGCCGTTAGATTCGAGCTCTCGTTTGTGGTTGCTTCAGCGAATATAAGGGCGAGCGTGGTAGGGGATGGAACCGTCAGCGTGGCTGTTGCTACTGGTCGAAATGTTGTTGGTGTGGGCGTTGGTGTATCGGTATTTTGTAAAATAAGTTGCTGTGAGGCCATAGGAGTGGGCGGTTGTGCAATAGTAAGTGTACTTACTAAATTGTTCTCGGGCGATTTTAAAACTCCAAGGGTGCCTAACTCAAATGGACCCGCGGTGATTGTGGAGTTTTTTAAGCGTAGCATGTAGCTAAATCCCGGGGGTAGAAATATTTTTCCCTTAGAACCAACTGTGGTAAACGGTTTATATGGTTCGCTATTAAGTTGAGTCCAGAGAACCTCAATATCGGGATTGCGTTGTGGAACGCATCCAAAGTTATCGCTGGCCATATAGGCTAATTGTATTCCAGCGCCATTTGTTGACTCTGCGTGATGTAAGATTTTTTCAGCACCGGTGCTATCAGCTGTATCTGGTGAGTATGCTATTACTGTATACGAAAAATCCTTTATTTCGTTCTGGGGGGTGCGAACGTTCGTTATTGATATCTCGAATACTAATTCCGTATCTGCCAAAACAACTGGTGTAACCAGCGTCCAGACGATAGTGTTATCTCCGAATCCTGGAACAATAGGCTCAAGAGTGGTCTCTTGAGGTTGGCCGTCCTTTCTGATGGTGAGTTGGGCTTCCGAAAAATCCGCTTCAGAGAGCGAGAATGACCAGCGCTGGAAAATCAGCGAATAAGGCACATAACCGGCAGGAGGCCAGGAGTAAGCGGTTGCGGAGCTCTTGATTAGGGGTGGAATAACCCAGAGTGCCAATGCTGAAGGATAGGGAGATTGTCGAGGGTCTACTAGCCCCAGACCGAATGATTCGTTTGACGGAAACAAGAGCCAACGTCGATGTCCAACGCTACTATTCGCATCTCCGTCATCAGCAACAAAGTCATCAATAGTTTCGGGACCAGCGGTTCCCAGGCTTAAATTGGAAGAGTGCGCAGCGGTAGCCCCGGCTGGTGAAAAATAGAGCCAAGAATTGTCCGGAGAGTGACTGATTTTTTTGTTGGCGCTCATCATAAGTGCTGCTTGTGATGCGTAGGTACTTAAAACCGGATCAAAGGACACGGATGAGGGGACTCTTGCAAGAGCGCGGTAGAATATAATGCGACGTTTGATTGCTTCGATGTGCTCAGGTGAAACCGAGCCGAGATCTCCGGCACCTGGATCCCCTTGCCAGTTTGACAGCGTGCGATTGGACGGGCAGTAAACTTCCCGGTACAGATTTGTAGTAATATTCCTGGATTCGATGGGAGAGGGAGATGCAGGATTAGCCTGAGCCTGCGCTTCCCCCGGTATTGCTAGACCGAGCAGAGAATGGTTAGTGAACAGAAGATTACCAAGATTGAAAATTAAGGGATTGAGAAGTCCGGTGATAAGAAGTAGCGCAAAGCTGAGAACTACTTCCAATCTTAAGCTCAACGTATCAGACATCTCCGGTATATAAGTGACCAAAATTTCAAACCTTGTCATCTCCCAGCGTGCTATAAGAAGGGATTTTGCCATTCGTTAATCGTCAAGATATTAGCCTGTAAGGAATGGAAAAACGATAGAGCCTATGATATCTATCCAGTCCCAGAGCGTATAGTTATAGAGGATCCTCACTTCAGTTTATTCGAATATGGTGTGGCAAAGCAGTAACAATTATTCAAATAGAATATTGTTTGAGATTCTAGCATACCAGGCGCTATGGTCATCAAGTATTTTTAGGGCATACCGCAGTACCGAATGTGGAACCGTGGATTTTCGATTTTTTAAGGTGTTTGCTATATGCCCTGGTCCCCAGTTGTACGCCATAAGTGCAAGGCTGACATTTCCGCTGTATAGATCTCTAAGGTACCGTAGGTAGGCAACACCTAATTGAATGTTGTAGCGGGGTGTAAATATATTTTTTCGATTCGCTGGATCGATCGCTTCCATGTTTTCAATAAAGGTCTGGGTTGCCGGCATTATCTGCATTAGGCCTTGCGCTCCTACTTCAGAAACCGCCTCTGGGTCGAAGGCGCTCTCAGTTCGGATAACCGAAGCAACCAAGAGAGGGTCTAGCTCCGCTTTGAGGCTTTCTGAGACTATCATCGCTGTAAGATCCACTGGATCGACCCTCTGAGGATACTTTTTCACCACACTATAGACCTGCTGGGTTACTTTCCTAAGGAATCCTTTTTTTAGGTCAATTTCACTGGTAAGGCGTGGATCGTCGACTTGCGATGTCAGTATCAATTCGGCATTTTCCTTTTCATTGAATACCAATTCACCAGGAAGTTGTTTGTTTGGTAGGTAGTTTCCCTTTGGTGCGAGAGCAACTAATTGTCGATTTTTAATTGGAGGAAGGGGAGGGAGATTTTTCGTCTTCCGTTGGTATTCCAACATTTCCTCCACAGACTCCGACCAAATAGGTGCCGGAGAAGAGAGTTCGCTGGAATCTGAGCCCTGTCGTCTCGGGTCGTTCTGCATCCAGAACGCTATGGCAACTGCGAGAACCAGTGAAATACCTGATCCGATCGAGAAAATCTTGAGAAATTGGGAGATCGCCAAAGTATCGTTCGGAGAAATTTTTGGTCCTCTGCTTTCCGAAGGGGTCACTAAATGAGGTTTATAGGAAGTGTCTGACGATACGGCCTTGTTAAATCGGCCTAATCCCGGGGACCGACTTCCCTCGTTTGTTTTAACTTCGCGGGTTTGGCATGCAAAGTTAGTTTGGTAGGCGCTATTGTAAGAGGGCGGTGATACCTCCTGCTGTTCATTCGAAGAACTAATGGAGTTATATTTCAAGTTGATATGAGCGAGAGAGCCTGCGCCTAGCTTCTTGACCATGGGCGGTTTAGTCGCAACAGTGGTCTGGGAAACATCTGGTTGAGAGTTTTCGATCTCGTTAATAGTGTTTCGTCTAACGGCAACCTGGGAGGTAACTATAGGGCCAACAACTTTTATTTGCGTTTCCAGGGAAGAATCGCTTGAGTTAACCTCCATTCGTTGTCGTGCCTTCATACTACAACTCTCTACATTTTGGTTCTTTCATCTTTGACTCATTAAAGAATGATCGCTTTGAGCGTTTCATTTGGTACAAAAATTACAGGGGGCCACAAAAATATCACCATTTCAGTAGGCTACGTGATGCTTCATTCTGAACCACTTAAGGACCTCCAGCTCATCATAATTTATGCGTGGAGGTCTACGGTAACCTTAGAGTGTGTTTAGATCTAGGCCTACAAAGGGTAAGATAGAAATACCGGTTTATGAACAACGGGCCAGGATTCCGTAGGTTAATCGATTCCATGGCGTGGTGGCACCACTAATCAAGTCTGGAAATCCGGGTTTGATATAAAAACGGAAGTTGAAACTATCCTCACGCGGAAGAACAGTCAAACTTGGGTCGCTATGATTGAACTTGATGAATTGCAGCTACAAAGGATCGCGAGAAAGAAGAGCGGGGTTAATCCTAGCGATATTCGTGCCTTACATGATTTTTTAGTTAATCTATCTCAGGCACCCCGATTCGAACTACTTCAGCATCTTCAGATTGGTCAGTTCAAGGTCAATGGCAAGGGCGTTGGTGGCGCGGTAGCAGCACTCACGCTAGCTGAGCTGGTTGAACACGGAGCTCTCCGTATTAGTGGGTTGCCGTCTATAGGGGGACGTCGATTGAAGATACTCAACGCTATTCTTGATTCTTTGGCTACAGAGCCATTTGGGCTCAATGAGGAGAGTACCTCTTCCGTGATTGAGGAAGTAGCCGATCTCGGTTCTATTATGGATTCTCTAATCGGGGAATCACCTACCTTTGCTCAAGATCGGGGAGTTTTGAGGAGAATCAACTCTAACAACACACCGAGATTTATCAGTACTAGAACTCAGGAGGAATTCCAGGCTGTAATAGCGAGGCTTCGAACGAATGACCGATTGTCTTTCCTCGGTGATCAGGAAATTGGAAAGTACTGGGACTCGTCGGATTCGAGGTCCCCTTTTGAGGAACGGCTGACGTTCGGTCAACTTCTCCAGCTTGATCATGGCGCGTTTCTGAGAAAGAGATCCATTAACGAGAAGAAGGTGCAGGCATTAATTAATGCCGTGACCAGCGCGCTGGAGGCGCGCCCTGAATCGGCGCACGGAAACCAAATGGCAGCGCTGGGCTCGTCGGAGCCTGTGGTCTCAGCTACCGTTCTTCCACCGGCATGGAGCAAGCTTGAGAATTCGTCAACACTAATAGTGTGGAGCATAACGAAGGCGGTGATCGCGTTTCTTGGAACGGTAAGTCGTTCTCAATATTCAGAAAAGCTACGGGATGTCCTACTAAGAGTTGAGCCAATTCAGTTTATTGTACTAGTCATAGACTCCATCTTCTCCGACAGTACCGCGCTGGAGATTTCGGGGTTAACTGAGGTGGAATATCAACGGATTAGTATAAAAGCGACGCACCTTCTTAAAGAGCTTGTTGCTGAACAGTTTGGAGAGTCGAATGCGGTACTACGTGAGATGCTTAGTGGTATCGGAGTATATAATCACATGCTTAGGCGGGCGCTGGGGATTAGTGAGAAGTGTTCTCTGATTGAAGAGGTATTTCTGAATATATTGCTGCAAGACATTGGGGCATCACCGGTTTCCATAGGTTCGGTATGTCTAACGGACTTTTATACCCTCGATATAACACGTATTCAGTACTTTGTTGATGTAATTAAATCCTGCCTGCCTCTTTCTGAGAATGAGATGGCGAGAGAACTTAATGTCTTACTTTCGGCTCTGAGGCCGGAGGATCGAGCCAAGATTCTGAATTCCGTTGCGTGGTTGAATAGAGCAGAGGGTTGTTGGATTTCAGTTTCTACAGATAGGGTTTAAACTGATTGAAAAATTCTGTTGACTGTTGCATCTTAAGTAGACTATTATCGATTTTATGAAAGATAATACCTCATCCCTTCTAGTTAGCTCATTTTTCTTTTATTGGTTTGCCCAGTAGGGCAAGCAACATATTCGGGGTAATCTTCCCCACTCAACTCTATTCTCTCCATAACAACCTAAGCAAAGTAGCGCAAACCTGTTTATTAAATGGTTTCGTTGCGTTGACTGCTTATTAAGGGCGTGGTCTATTTAAAAAGAGATCCCCTTCTAGTTTTAGAAACTCGGACACGGTTTATGAAAGAACAACTATATAATCGAAAAATCTCTACGGCGTATATCCTTCCTTCACCGGCAGAGATCTGCGAGTCGCTTGCGCCCAGTCCCGTAGTAGTGGACACCGTAATGAATGCGAGGAAGACAATAATTAATATTCTCAATGGTGACGATCCGCGTCTACTTTGCGTTGTAGGGCCGTGCTCGATCCACGACGAGGGGGAGGCTCGGGATTATGCTCTGGGATTAAGCGACTTGTCGAAAGAACTTCAATCGACATTTTTTATAGTAATGAGAACGTATTTTGAGAAACCCCGAAGTATCGGAGGTTGGAAGGGATTTTTAAACGATCCCCATCTGGATGGTTCTTTCAGGATTGATGAGGGCATTCGTAGGGCGAGAAATTTGCTTTTGCATTGTGGGGAGCTTGGATTGCCGGTTGCCACTGAAATGCTTGATTTGATTTCGCCGCAGTACCTTGCGGATCTCGTGAGTTGGTCTGCAATTGGTGCTCGAACTACAGAGAGCCAGTCACACCGTGAGCTTGCCAGCGGGTTGTCGATGCCGGTAGGGTTTAAGAACGCCACCAACGGAGATATAGGTATTGCGATAAATGCGATCCGTTCAGCTGGGCAACCTCATCACTTTTTGAGTGTTGATGAGGCTGGTCATGCCGCAATATTTGGAACTACGGGAAATCCAGACTGTCACGTGGTTTTGCGTGGGGGGGAGGGTCAGGTGAATTATGACGAGGCGTCGATAGACGGTTGTGTTGCCTCACTTCAGACGCATGGGTTAAAGCCGAGTTTAGTTGTAGATTGCAGTCACGGTAACTCCGGTAAAAATTACCAGCGTCAGCACATTGCTCTGAATTCCGTGGTTGACCTGCTCCAACGTCGTCCTGGTTGCGGAGTAAGGGGGGTTATGCTTGAAAGCAACCTTTCGGAAGGAAGTCAGCCGTTTAGTCTCAGGGGCGTGGGTCTGAAGCGCGGTGTCTCTATTACTGATAGTTGTATTGGCTGGGACGAGACGGTGCATTTGTTGCGCTCGGCTAGTGAGAAGCTGGGATATATAGAGAGGGCGGAGCGGCGGGTAGCGTAGGGTTGAAAACTGCTCAATAAAAAGTAGTAATCTATAGACTTTTATTTACAAATATGAGATGTGTCCGTACATGAA
>JBIIDM010000149.1:0-8654 GCA_044238365.1 Bdellovibrionota bacterium
CGCGATAGTTAAAAATTATTATCGAACAACTTTACGGTGATTTTTGCAGCATAATCAGGGATGCATCCGTTTGCGCAAGTGCGCCCAAATCAATTAAACATTTAATAAGATTCAAAAAATGCCTCACTTGCACGGATCTTGCAGATTTCGTTCTGAGTGATGTTGTTACAAACGACTCCAGAAAGAGGGAGACGTGTTCCTCTAGGTGACTTAAGCAGAGTAAAGTAAACAGAATCCACTATAAGACGATGTTAACTCAAAGCGCGGTAGCAGCTTAAATCGGGATCAAAGAGTAGAGAGGATCATGGAACAATTAAGTGCTAAACATGGCAAAATTTGCTTAGTGTTTGATAGGGACACGTTTCCGGATGGAGTGGACCGACTGAGTTCGGATATAAAAAAGCTTTTTGGTTCAGGTAGTATTGAGATTGTTCATCTCGCACCGCCTGAGTATAGCGGTGTGTTGATGTTCAAGGGCATTTCAGCCCAATTTGTTGATACCTGGGAGGCATTAGCTGAGTTTGTTGCCGCTAAGAATATCAAAACGCTCCATATTAAAGCTCACGGTCACTGGTCAACTATTTCGTCAGCTACGGTATTTTGCAGGTGGCAAAAGCAGCCGGAAATAAAGGTGATTGTTGAGGCTTCAGATGCTCGATGGAATATTGACACTCTCAAACAGTGCAGTGCGGTAGTTGTTTATACACATGAAGCTCGATTACGTTTACTGGGATGTGGGCTTGAGCCAGATCAGGTCCTCGTAAGACCTCGATCCCTCGAATTTCCTCGGCACTTGCCACGGACGCAACGGCTAATGTTACGAAAGGCGTTCGGAATACCCGAGGTCCCCCTATTGTTTTCCAGAACGGTAACTCCTGAACTGGCAACTGCCCTAAAAGAGCGGTGGCACATTATTACGCCTGATGTGCAAGCGCCTCAATGGGAGAACATAACCTGTTTTAATGCTTCAAAAGCTGAGGTTGAGCGGAGTTTTCTTAGAGCTGCTGATGCTCTACTCTGCTATGGGGATAGCACACCATTATGGTATTTAAAAGAAGCTAACGATTGGTCTATCGAAGTATTTACTACTGATTCCTTCGGTATTGAGGATTTACGACCAATGGTGGTTTCTTCACTGGACCTCACGGATCTGATTTTGCAGCTTAATGGGTATGCGTCGGTCGTACTAACGGATGGACAGCTGGGGCGTGACCATTGGTTTTCCATGCAGTCAACTGCAGAATCTTCGCTGCCAGTGACCGAACTTTATCAGCGGCTATGGAATAATCCTGCCAAGATATCTCACACCGATTCTGTTGCCAGTCGCTTAGTCTCTCGAATGCCTAAACGGATTCTGATGCAAAATCGGCCTAATGCTGAGGAATGTCCGGGTGGGGATACAGTCGTAATGCATCGCTTTGCCGAGATTCTGCGACGTAATGGAGTTCAGGTCGATATTGAGCATAGCGAGAATGTAGATTACTCACAGTATGATTTGGTCCATCTATTTAATTTTGCCCTTCCAGAAGTGCTTGAAGGATATGCCCGAAAGGTTTTCGCCCAGGGAAAGCCATTTGTTGTAACGGCGCTAGATGAAGATATGCCTGAATTTTATCTTCAAGGAGTAGAATTTGCTCGCCAGCTGTTGGAGTACGTCAAACAAGGACAACAAGCGTTTGCTTGGGACCAGGGCTATCGCTTAGCTGCTGGGAGGGCCCCGAGGTTTAAAAATGATTGGGTGGCTGCCCACGCTGATCGCGTCATCTGTTGCGGTGCCCGTGAGCGTTCATCCATTCTGCGAGATTATCCATTCGCAAAGATAGCGGAGGTCAAGTTTGCTATTGATCAGAATCTCAAGGGTAATAATAATACGATGACAAAGGTATATGGCATTAAGGATTATGTTTTGTGTGTCGGGCGGTTGGAATTCAGAAAAAATCAGCTCGGTCTTCTTAAGGCACTTGAACATACCGACCATACCCTAGTATTTGCTACTGGTGGCTTTAGTTATTCGCCTGAATACGACGAAGCTTGTCGTAAGTATAAACGCAAAGGGCGAACTATATTTTTGGAACGGCTATCGGCTCAGGACCTTGCTGATGTCTATCAAGGTGCCAGGGTTCATGCCTTGCCAAGTTGGTATGAACTGCCAGGCTTGGTTTCCTTAGAGGCCGCATTGCACGGGTGTGAGATTGTAGTAACTGATCGAGGTACCATTCGAGATTATGTCGGAGAAATGGCTCATTACTGCGAAGCAGATACTACTGATTCGATTCGCAACGCTGTCGAACAGGCGTATCGCATCCCCAAAGGCACGGGGCTCGGTAAGATGTTAGAGGGTCTTACCTGGGAGAGCAGTACCCAAGCTCTTATAGTTGTTTATCAAGAGGTTCTCGAGGCGCGGGACAATGAGCGTGGATTAGGCGCTACGGAGTTTGCAAAGTTTCAGCCGGTGCAGTTCCAATCAACGGTTCTTAAGGAGGTTCGCTTTCCGGGACCGGTAACTCCGAATCCTGTACTACAGTACGATATTAAGGAATATGAAATACTGCTTGATGTAGGTGAGACAGCCGGAAAAAACCGAGATTTTGTGAAGGCGGAATGCGAATTATTGAGGGCGATTAAATTATCTGGTGGAACATTACGGGCTCATCGTGCGCTGGGGGCGGTATATTTTGCACAGCAGAAGAATCAGGAGGCGCTTGGGGAATTTGAAAAGGCGGTGAAGTCTGGTGGCGAAGATGGAAGGACTCTTTGTGGGTATGCTATGAGTCTGCTGGCAGTAGGTAGAGTCGGGGAGGCCCATAATCATCTGCTCCGGTCGGCTCAATTGGAACCGTATGAAATGATTACTATGTTTCATATTATACAAACATCGTATAGATTAAATAAAGTTGGTGATTTGATTGGAGTATTGACAAAATATTGCGCTCACAAAGTTGATGATCTCGACATGAGGTATTGTCTGGCCGGAGCGTTATATCAGAACGGAGATCACACCCGTGCGAAACAGGAAAATGAGGAAGTCCTTCGTCGAAAGTCCGACCATGAAGGTGCTTGCGAGTTGCAGGGAAAGTTGGATGAAAGGTTCAATCTGCAACGGGAAACTACAAAGGTCGTGGAAGTAAATGTGCCGACTCGCAAGGACGACCTTCTCTCAGTAAGTAGGCAGTATGCGGTAACGTTTGATGGTACTGACATGAAGTTGTCTGAGTTGGAGGACTTAAAGCGGCGGCGTGAGTTTGACAAGGTAAAGGAGGGGGTCATTCTACTCTTGAAGAATTCGCAGTTAAGACCAGACCAGGTGGTGTGTGCTGAGCTTTTTCGCGCAGAAGCGGTGTTACTTAGCGGTCAGGTTGACGAGGGGACCCGTGTTATAAAAGAACTCTTTGATCGTAATGGTAACGATCCGAGGGTGTTGTGCAGTTATGCTGCCACGCTATGTTTCAATGGTGAATGGGACCAGGCAGCTCTGTTGTTCCAAAGGGCACTTGATAATAATCCTCGTAGTGATGTAGCGCTTGCTGGCCTGGGTGGTTGTTTACAACAAAGGGGTGAAACTGAGAAGGCATGGTATAGCTATAAGGAGGCACTTTTAATCAATGTGGAATGTCGGCGAGCGTTGTTGGGCCTTATTCAGATTGGGCACGAAAGGAAGCGTTTCGATGAGCTCGAGTCGTTTCTTAAGGCCTATCTTGAGCTCCATCCTGCGGATCTTGATTTTCTCTACGCAATGGCAGGCTGTCTTTTTGCTCAAGAAAAATATGAGGAGGCTCGGGACAAGCTCAATATAATTGGAATTTTTGATGGCAAGAACGAACGGATGATTGAATTGCTTAAAATCATCGAAGAACGCGTAGGCGGGTCTGGGAGTAGTGAGTTTATCTATCAACAACCGGGGTCTCAAGTTCCTGTAATGTAGAAGCGGTGGATGTCAGCGTTTGGATGAATTTGAGTGGCGGAAATCCTAAGCGGCACTGTCAACGCGCCCTAGTACTTAGAGCCATTATTTTCCTTCCCGAAAGCTCAGCGCCTCGGCCACCGAGTGTTCGTGAATGTCCTGTTCTTCACAGAGGTCAGCGACAGTACGAGCGACCCGTAAGGTTCTGACATATGATCGCACACTAAGGTTAAGTGCCCGGGTTGCTTTCTCCATCAATGTTTGCGCTGGTGGAGTAAGGTGAACCGTTGTCGTCAGGGTTTTTCCGTCTAGGTGAGCATTTAAATTTCCCGATCGTTCGTATTGTCTAGTCCGGGCGGCAATCACCCGTTGTTGTAGGGCATGATCGTTGTTGGTTGCATTAGCATGTTCCCTCTGTGAAAAGAGTTCGTCCGGAGAAACACCAGACATCGATAGGTGCAGATCGATCCGATCCCGGATCGGTTGTGATACTCGCGATTGGTATGCCGCAATCGTGGCCTCGGAGCAGGAACAGAGTGCGTCTTTAATTCCGAGACGTCCGCAGGGGCAGCTGTTCATCGCAGCCAAGAGCTGAAAGCGCGCGGGGAATTTTACACCGTAGCGGGCGCGGCGTATTTCAACAACGCCGCTTTCAAGCGGGCCCCGTAGTCCTTCCAGGACCGACTTTTTGAACTCAGGGAGTTCATCAAGAAAGAGAACTCCGTGATGGGCAAGACTGATGTCGCCTGGACAGGCATTAGCCGCGCCACCCCCGATTAGTCCAGCTTGACTAACTCCTTGGTGCGGAGCGCATAGCGGTCTGATTCCCTGCAGTAGTGAAATGATAGGTCTACCTGCAATGGAGTGGATTTTGACCGTTTCGAGTACTTCGCCTGGATCTAATGGAGGGAGCAGGCGTGGAAATCGTCGCGCCAACATTGATTTGCCGCAGCCTGGGGGGCCTTGCATTAGAATGTTATGACCTCCTGCAGCTGCGATTTCCAATGCGCGTTTAGCGTGAGCTTGGCCCCAGACATCCGAGAAGATTGGCGTTGCGTTGTCGATTTCGGTTGCGGTGGAAGTTACGGGAGCACTTTCGTCCACCGCCTCGCCAATTAGGATGGCACGGAGCTGATGGAGCGAGCGAATGCCTATAGCTTGCATGGAGGGTAATAGGCGGGCCTCAGCCAAATTTTGCGCTGGGAGGAGTATGGCATCGGCTCCGTTCTCATGTGCGGTGATCGTGTGAGCCAGGGTACCTCTTATTGGCCGTACTGATGCATCGAGCGAGAGTTCGCCATGAACAAAAAAGTGTGACAGGGGCTTTATCTGTTTTGAGGCGATCAGAACTGCCATTGCGATTGCGAGATCGAGCGAGGCCCCCTCCTTTTTGATTTCTGCAGGTGCGAGGTTCACCAGTATCTGCCGGGGCAATCTGAAACCTGAGGCAATGAGAGCCGTGGGGATTCGTTCTCGCGATTCGCGAACGGCGTTATCTCCCATGCCCACGATCTGGAACCTGAGTTGTTGACCCTCCCGAACTTCTGCTTCAACTTGCACGGGTATTGCGTCAAGTCCGTAGATTATGCTGGTCTGTACTTTTGCGATTTCTGACATTTGGGAGAGGCTCCACTAAAGACCTGAGTTCGACGTAAGAACTGCGGTAAGTGACTGAAATTACTTCATCCACTTCGTTGCTCATGATATAAAATGCTCGACGTAGCAAGCTTTAGCGCCTGCGCTTTTATATCACTGCACGCGCCTCTCGTGTCTAAAGCAATTTCAACCACTTACCTTTGTTCTTACGTCGAGCTCAGGTTAAAGATTTACTTACCAACCTAATGTTACTGTTTTCAGGGAATTGTTACGTAAAATATAGAGAACAATGGTTGTTTGGCATATAGCTTGCTCAGGTAGGCTGGGGGCAGCCGTGGCAGTACTTTGGCAATCGCCTTTCATTGACAGGTCAATTCTGTGATCGTGGCCGGAATATGCAGCTGCTTACGTCGTCGTTCTTTAGGCCAAACAGGAGTAAAGGCAACTATCCGTGGATGCAATAAATCATCAAGAGTTCTGGGGCAGAATCCCCCCTGAGGAGAAACTATTAATCCTTCACCAGGCACAGGCGGGCGGGGCTATGTCGGCCGCTGTACTTGTTCTTGCTGCTAGTGGAATCGCCATCGGGTTTCAGTCGCCGTGGATTTTCTGGGGTAGTTTAATCATCTCTCCAGTCGTATATAAAACGATTTCCAAGGGGCGTTTCAATAAGTACAGGTCCAACCTGATGTTGCTCTACCTGGCAGCTCGAGCTGCTGTTAGACGTTACGCTTACAAATATAACGCTGCCGATCTGAACGTACTACTGCTTTTTAGGGGGATGCTTGTTAAAGGCACTGAAACATCACCTTATAATGAACGGGAAGAGGTAGCATCACCGCTGGAAGTGTGGATTGCCTTGTTTCATGATACTATAGTCGTGATTGGCGAAGCGGTCGGAGGGGCACGGTTGTATCTGGCACATAATCTCGAACCGGGTCTGACCGTCCACGGGCAATCGCCCGAAGGGGAGGGGGACTACTCTAGGTCAAGAGTTGTAACGCTCAGGAGCGAACGCTATGCGAGTTTTTATCGGCTGACGAGCGACACCCCAGGCGCATTGGTGGTGTTTGAAAAGAAGTTGGCCGCGATTTTGCGTGAGCCTCGTTATAGCCATCGTCAAAAATAATGCGGTTTTGAGTCGCATCTCGGCGATGGCTATGTGTTTGTTTTGACTCGCCTCCGCGAGTCGTTATAGTAATCTTTAATACTTTATTATTTTTGAAGATTACTATAATCAGCCTTGCTTGTGAGTACGGTGGCTTCGCGGGGAAAGTGTTAGCAAAAACAGAACGGACCACTTCCAAAAGAGAGGTGGAAGATCTACATTTTGCGAAGGATAGGGGTTGTGCTCGTTTGACGATACAGGTAGAGCACAACAGTGATTTTGGGGAGGGGGTGTTAATGGCGTTAAAGGCGACAGAGGCTACTTGGTGGCTGGTTCGAGCTTGGTTTGTCGTGGTAATTTCGTTATTCGCTGGCATTGCATTGGCAACGCCACTTCCGTACCACGACTCCAAGGGGAAGTACTCTTTTGAGATTGGTGCGTATAGTGAAGATGTCATTTACTTTGAGCTGAAGGGGGGTAGGGACATCGAAACGGCGAACGTTTTTGCGATGTCAAAGCCAGAGCGCGTGATTGTAGATTTGCCTACTGGGCATTCCCTGAACTGGTTTCGTAATCTTGTCGTTCAGAGAGGCAGCGTTCAACGGGTGCGAGTCGGTTCTCACGATTCGAAGGTCCGTTTTGTCCTTGATCTTTCACGAGCTGCAAAGGGTGGTTATGAAGTATCTAATAAGAATGGTGTATTACGAATAACCGTGAAAAGCCCGGAAAAGAAGGGACCTCTACCGAGTAAGGATCCGACAGAGATCCCTGCAACCTTTACGCCTAAGTCGATATTGTCACCAACGCCAACCCATATTGTTACTTTTACCGGCACCCACGCAATCGTAAGTGAGGCATTACCCACAGGTATGCCGACAGATACACCAAGTCCTATGGTCGAGGTGCAGCCGACCCGAACTCCGACTGAGACACCAACCACAGCAGTAATTAAAAATGTTCAGGGTTCGGAATCAGACAAGGAGAGTTCAGGGAGCGATAAGACCGAGGGGAAGCTGACGATTTCTCCAACGCTTGCTTCGATAGAAATATCCCCTACGCCAGCAGAAGGGCAGAGTGATTCAGAGAGGCAGGTCAAACTTCTTTCTCTGGGATATGAAGTGAGTGAAAAGGGTGAGTCATGTCTTCGTCTAAAGTTCTCCCGTGTTGTAAGTTACCAAATGGTTAGAAGCTCGCAGGATCTGTTTGTTGTAACCGTAGATAATGTCGCACTGCAGGATGCCTCGCTTAGTCTTGCACATTTTCCACCCGCAGCCTTCTCCCGCTTCGTCTCAGCGCGTGCTCAAGCAGAAAAAGGAGGACTTAAGATTTTTATTTACATAGAGGATGGCTCATATCTGCTCTCGATACCAAAGGGTAGTGAGATTTGGTTGAAGGCGTATGGTGGTGACAATAAATGACGGAAGAAGTGTGGAAGTGCGCGGTCACTAGTCGGGATTATTCACGCAACGCGCCTTTATAGTGGCTGAGGCGCTGAAGATTTCACCGAAAATAAGATTTTCCGGCTGACATAGTGTCGGGACACATGGAAGTTTGAAAATCTTATTTTCGGTGAAATCTTCGATCTAAAAATGGTAAAGATATCATTGTTCACCGTAACGATGAACAATGAAGAATAACCATAATCATGAACGCTGCTTCTGTCTTTTTTTATTTCGTACATATCATTTTCGGATATTCTACCTTTTTTAAAAGCCTTCCAGACAGAATCGGAAAATTCTGAGCTACGATACACAGTAGAATTATTGCCGATGAACCGCTCCACGGGTGTACTTCCGAGACCAAGCCACTTTGGTTCAGTAGTCTGTTCGAATTTTCCTTTTGAAGGAACTATTTTTTCAGGCTTTTTTGCTGCATACATATACAAAAACCTCTTTGAGTGAGTGGAAAAATCATGAATCATGAAATATTCCACAGTTTAGAAAAGTAATATGGAGTACGAAAAATTAATTGCATATAATCATGCAATTCGTATATTTTTGCTTATGAAAATTCTCATATCACCAACAATCTAATAAAATCTCTTAGATT
>JBIIDM010000150.1:0-8622 GCA_044238365.1 Bdellovibrionota bacterium
TCGTTGCTCATGATATAAAATGCTCGACGTAGCAAGCTTTAGCCTGCGCTTTTATATCACTGCACGCCTCGTGTCTAAAGCAATTTCAACCATTTACCTTTGTTCTTACGTCGAACTCAGGTTACTATATCGGTTTTTTTGGAGATCGCTAGTTTGGAATCTTTTGGAGTGTATTTGTGAAATTGCCAAAATTTATTGTTGTGGGGAAGACATTAACCTCTCGCTATAGTGATGGAATAAGACCTCAGGCTTGGGATAAACGGATCACAGGTGTTGAAGAAGTTGAATCGGTGGATGGAGATCGCGTTATCCTTAATAGTGAAGGGGGGCAGTCGACTCCAAAACCAGGCTGGAAAATAATGCTTCTGAGTGAACATAGTGAGGGGGCCTATTCGTGGACACTTCAGGGGATAAGTCTAGTGTGAAAGGCGCGGCTTCTCAAAGAGTAGCGTTTGCACAGGCTGGTCGTGAAACAAAGCTTTGCGCATACCGTGCTCGTCGGTTAGCAATGTGGGCAGGGAAATGTCGCACACGTAGTGTCGTCCCACACGTTCTCTAGCGTTGGCCAAGCCATTCAAAGGTACTCCAAGCGAAAGAGTTGATGATGCAAAGATAGCGCCTTCAGTTGACGCGCCAGTATTGCCGTCTGTACCTGGTGGCAACTGAGCGCAGTGCACTGGACATATCGCCTCGTTCAACAGACTAAGCCCCGAAAGATACTTCAAACTTGCGTTGGTCCCGCACCCAATTAAAATGTGTTGGCTGCGTTCGCATCCGGTGATCGCCCACGTTCGGAGGCGTTGGACGGAATTAATGTTGACAATGAAGATACCGAGGGCCTCTAGGCTCAGTTTTGCATTCTGAAAAAGGCTGGTAACTTTCGACTGCCGTTTATCTTCACCATCCAAAGTTATTACGTGAACAGCAGCCCCGGCGTGGGAGAGATAACGCGCACTTTGTAGACTAACAAGGCCGGGGATCGAATTCGAGGCAATGATGCTGATAATTCCGCCCTGGGCCGATAGCCCAAGGGCATGCCGAACTACCATTGAAAAGCTATAAGCAGCCGCTTCGATTACCTGCGGCAATGACACAAAAAAAGTGCTTTCCAACTCGCTGATGAGATGTTCAAATTGTTCAGGGGTAACCCCCTGGACTTCCAGACCATTTACTGAATGATAGGTGACCGCTGTAGCCTGTGAGTCACTTTGTTTGGTGCACGGCAGAGGTGTGATTTGTTTATCCATAATCAATTCTGGGTAAAGTTGAGTCTCTACCTGCTAAGATGTCATCCCAAGAGGTGTGGTTTCAGCGCTTATAAAATAATTGTGGCAAGAGAGTAATCAATGAGCACAATGGCCCAACATAGAGTTTTGATTGTTGATGACTCCAAGGATTACACCAAAATGTTAGAGCGGCTATTGAAGGCCAAGGGTGGGATTACGGATGTAACCCTGTGCTTTTCGATTGAGGAGGGGCGATCCTTGATAGATGGCGGGGAGCGCTACACTCTCTATTTTATTGATTATAATTTTCCTACAGGTGGAAAGGGGATTGATTTTCTGCGCTATCTTCAGATGAATGGATGCCTGGCCAAGTCAGTTTCGTTCCTCATAACATCCGAGCCAACTCTTAAGAATATGGAAGAAGCAACTGCTGCGGGGGCTGTGGGGGTGGTTGCTAAGCCTTTTGATATTCAGCAGTTGTTGTCGCAGATTGAACTTGCAAAGCGAAAGCTTTTTTCGGATGGAATTGAATATTTTTGAAAGGGCGTTGCGTTCCCTAGCAACCTGAGTTTTTAGATCATTCGCGCCTCGTTTCTAAAGTAATTTAAACCATTTACCTTTGTTCTTACGTTGAAATTAGGTTGCCAGGATCTTTGTCAAAAGCCTTATTTTAGGTATTTAGTACCTTTAATTCGCAAAAAAAGATTTTATCCTCGATGTGGGTGTCAGGAGTGTTACCCATTTCTCCACCGAATAAAATCGAAACTCCAGCGATAATTCTGGTTAAAGTGCTTGCCATTTCCCAGAAACGCCTTGTGAACCCCGTAGGTAAAAATCTGTTCAGCCCGCGATCTGAACTCATCGTCATTATTGTGGGATCCAATCCACATGTAGGCTGGCGCAATTAGAAGATTGAGGTCTGGGGCGCTATCTTCGTCACCAGTACCATAGCTTTTTTCTTGATATATAAACGCCCCTTCGTCGGCCTTCCAGGCCCGGTTCCACATTTCATCTAATGCTAAACGTATGGTCGCTGGAATCCTTTCGTCTTTACGGTACTGATAGTACTGAATAAGGGCCTGGGATGTAAGAGCGACCATAAATGGCTTCATGGGGCTATTTCTGGCGTCCCCCGAGATCCATCGTTGCAGATGCGCAATTGCCTGGTCGATCAGTGGCTGAAGTCTCAACGAAGGTTGAGCCCCCAGTTCGATTGCGTTCAGGTATGTTATGATGGTGTATGCAACTTCTCGCGACAGCGAATTGACTTCAGTGGTTGATAATGGGGTGTCCTGACGTGAGTATGCTGCATTCTGAGCGATCAGAAAGACAGCTTGTCGGGACTTCTGATCGCCGGTTCGTAGATAGTGTCGCGTTAGACCTTGTGTAAAATTCCAGTAGCCGGGAATTTTACCACCATTGGGAAATACATAGTTGTCACGGTATATCGAAATAGCCCGGTCCGCACACGCAATCCATTTTTCTTCGGTTCGGTAGTCAGCAATTCGAAGAAATACATCAATGCCGTCATAGTAGGTGGCCGCAAGGGCCTGATCGCTTGAGGGCGAGTTGCTATCCAAATCATCGCATACGCGTTTCCCGTATTCAGCCATGTTCACTTCCCAGGTCGAGAGCGTCTGGTCAGGGGATTCAGCAATTGGCGATTTCGGAGGGGACTGTCTCTCGGATGTAGAATTTCCGTGTTTGCCACCACAGGCGGATGTGAATGTGAGCAGATAAAGAAGGAATAGCGCAAGAGTGATCTGTTCACGATGACGTCGCTGCAGCGGGGACTTTACGGCGAGCATGCGGTACTCCATAAAAAACTATGGTAAGAACATTGTAGTCTGTTTATCCCGGACTTTTTACGGAATGTGCAGCTCCAGAGTCATTCAAATGCTGAAGGTTTACATCGGTACAGCACCTACAATGGCAGGTTTGGCACAAGCCTAAGAAAAGTCAGAGTTCGCCCGCGATGGGCTCATATTCGGGGGTGTTCACAGTGGTTATGGCGAAGATACCGGTTCCGTCTCAAAAAGTAGAGCCTTCAGACAATTTGAACAGGATAGGGTATAATAGCGTATCGATAACTCACTACAATGTAGGCCACACCAAAAAATAATGCGATCTGGTGATTGACGAGATGGCGATTAGTATGTTTGTTTTACCTCGATTCAGTGGTACTTGTTACGGTACTTGTGAACAGGTGGATGCAGTATTGGCTGTTTTCGGGCCGAGTATTGTTTTCCATTCGGTTGCCTTTTTCGCCTCCGAATGGCCGGTTGGTGCAATTAACTGAAAACTTTCAGTGTCGCCATCATATAGGAACGTGCGTAGCTGAAAGAATTGCAGTAAGCTCCTCTGCTAAAATCATTACTCTAGAGCTATTCCCGCTCGGAGCTCGGGGGCCCAGGGACTTCGTCCCTCTTCGCTGATCGCGAATTAACCCTGTGAATTCGGTGTGTTGTAGCTTTCATAGGGTGAGCTGACATTAAAAAAAAGCTACAATAGTGCGTGCAAACATTTTAAAAATATTGCTGTACTCTTTTGTATTTATTGAGAATTTTTTTAACTCCGGGAACAGCTGATCACTCTATTAATACCCAGGTTGCAAACGATGCAAAGAGCTAGAATGCCAGTTATTAAAATAAAAAACGCGCTTTTTTGCGCTCTAATGGTAATACTTCTCTGTTTTTCGTCAGCAGGGCGGGCTGATTTTGGGCGTTCACAGGAGGCCCTTGGGCAGCTCAGAAAGAATGTAAAGTCTTATATGCTTTCAAACGGTATACGGGTGGTTTTTTATCGGCGACCCGTGAGTGCCCCTGTGTTTTCCGGCGTGGTCGCCGTGAGGGTCGGTGGAATGGATGAACCGGTCGGAAGAACTGGGATCAGTCACCTCTTTGAGCATATGGCGTTTAAAGGCACCAGTACTATTGGCACTAGGGATCGTGCTAAGGAGAAAGGGCTTTTGGAAGAGGAGGAATTTCTGAGGGCCAAGCCTGTACTTACGCCGCAGGAGCAGTCGCGTTTACAGAGTGTCGAGGTTGCGCTTGACGCTGTGGGTAAGGGGGAGGAATTTACTGCCATTCTCGAGGAGCAGGGGGCGGTGGGGGTAAATGCAACCACCAGCGAGGAGCTTACGACCTATTTTGAAAGCCTGCCGAAAAACCGCTTCGAATTCTGGGCGTGGTTGGAATCTGAACGGCTGCGAGATCCGGTCTTTCGACAGTTCTTTAAGGAAAGAGATGTCGTTATGGAGGAGAGGCGGATGCGCTTTGAAGACGATCCTGAAGGGCGGCTTTATGAGAAGTTATTACACACAGCATTCTCTGTACATCCTTATCGAAATCCGGTTATCGGATACAAGGATGATATTAAGGGACTTCTGCCTCAGTACCTTCGTGAACTGCATGGCAAGTACTATGTAGGCAAGAATATATCTATCGGTGTAGTTGGCGACATAGATCCTGATGACGGCATCCAGATTGTTCGTAAATATTTTGAACGGATACCCACTGGCGAGTCGCCGATGCGGCCAGGTGAGAAGGAACCTGTACAGACGGAAGAACGGAGCGTTAGGTTGTATCTTGATAAGGAGCCGTTATTGGTTTTGGCCTACCACAAGCCGGTTTATCCGCATAAGGACGATGCGCCGATTACCTTGCTTGGTGAGATATTGAGTGGGGACAATACCTCAGTTTTGTACGAGCAGCTTGTAAAGCGTAAGAGAATGGCGACCGCAATATCGTACGCGGAGGGTCCGGGTTATGCATACCCTAATCTCTTTTCATTTACGCTAACACCCCTTAAACCGAACAGCGCGGATAAAGTATTAGCCGCTTACGATCGTGAGATTGATAAGTTTCTTGAGGGCGAATTAACGGAGGAACGTCTTGATGTTGCAAAGCGGAGCCTTGCAGTTGAGCACGTAAAGGAGTTGGAGTCGAATTTGACTCTTGCGGAAGGCTTTGCGCACTCAGTCCTGATTCATGATCGATGGGACGCTGGGATCGCATGGTACGAAGACATGCTGCAGGTGACTGTTGACGATGTGATGAGGGTTGCCCGTATGTACATGGTCCCCACTAACAGAACTATCGGCTTGATTGAGAAGAATGGCCGCCACAGCTCATCGGGTACTAACGAGATCACCGGGACAAGATAAGAATGAGGAATAGTTATATGTCTAGGATGTGTTGCTGGCTTGTGCTCTCCGTTGGTTCATTGCTTTTCGGGGGGTGTGCTAAACCTGTTGTCACCGCGTCTGGAATTTCTGCGCCAGGTCTCTCAGAAACGATTCGCTATACTGCTCCGAGTCCATATGTGATCGGTTATTCTAATGGATTCAAGGTCCTGTATCTCCCCGATAACGAACTCCCGCTCGTTAAAATGGCGTTGTATGTTCGCGGCGGTACCTACTGGGAGGATGATCGCAATTTTGGCATCATGGATCTTATGGGCGCGATGATGAGGAAGGGTGGGGCTGGTAGTCGAAATGCCGACGAGCTTGATAAACGACTCCGTCAGCTTTCGGCATCAATATCATCCAATGTTGGTGGCGAGTACGGTATCGTATCGATGGAATGTCTTGATGTTGATGTGGATGAGGTCTTTGGACTACTGAGCGATGTTGTATTGCGGCCCAGGTTTCAGCCTGATCGCCTCGAACTGCTGAAGAAACAGGTCCTTGAAGGGATATCACGAAGACGTGATGACCCGTGGTCCATTGCTTCAATTTCATTTAATCAATTGCTATATGGGAATTCCTTCCTGGGAAGGACGCTTACTTCTCATCAGGTTCGGAAGGTCTATAACTGGCAATTGCGAAAGGCATATAAGGATTTCCTGCGTCCGGATCGTGCAATTCTTACCGTAACAGGCCGAATACCGGTCGATCATGTCAAGGAGCTGGTCGGGCAGGAATTTGGTTATCTGAAGGGGGCCGTAGCTCCGTTGCCAGATCTGCAGTTTGAGGCTGCTCCAGAGCGACCAAGGATCGTTTACATTGAATCAGATCTTGGACAGGCAACAGTTGTTTTTGGCCAGCTGGGAGCTCCTCGTTATTCTCCTGACCATTTTCCAATGCTGGTTTATAATGAGGTCTTCGCAGGAGGGATGAGTTCCTTGCTTTCAAAAAAAATACGCTCCGACTTAGGCTTGGCGTACGGAGTTTTTGGCGGGATCATGCCTGGTCTTATTAGAGGAAAGAATGTCGTTGCAGTTCAGACTAAATCAGCAACGGTTGGCCCAGCTATTGCCGAATCCATTGGACTAATTGAGCGCACTAGAACTAATCCGTTAATACAAAGTTTGGTGGATGAGAAAAAGCGGGGT
The DNA here is from genome assembly GCA_044238365.1 of Bdellovibrionota bacterium. Taxonomy (GTDB): domain Bacteria; phylum Bdellovibrionota_C; class UBA2361; order UBA2361; family JBIIDM01; genus JBIIDM01. The sequence goes on from JBIIDM010000150.1 coordinate 6,561, forward strand.
ATGAGTGCGTCATATGTTTTTGCTCATGACACACCGTCATCCATATTGGGTCGTATCGTTTCGCTTGATTTGATGGGGTATCCTGAAACATACGATTCGGAGTATCTTAGTAGGGTGAGCAGTGTGAGTCCGCAGGACCTTATGACGCTGGCTCAGAATAGGTGGCATACCGGCGTAATGACCATCGTAATTGTGGGAAACCAGCAAGCCCTGGAGTCATTTCTTTCGGTGAGAAACCAATTACCACTGGCCTATCAGTCCCTGGCAGTTGAACAGGGTGCTTTTCGAGAGACGCTCCAGATGCGCCCGTTACGGTTTACTATGGACCGAAATTTCCAAGGGATTGGATAAATGACTGAGAAATTTGTTTTTTGCGTGCTGCCTCATGTTTTTATAGGCGCAGTTAAGGACCTTAAGTTCGCATCTTCTTCTTTGGTTCTGCGACTAATCAGCGTTATGGTGGTGGGTCTCTTGCTAGCCGGGTGTATGGCGCCGCGCATAGGACCCGATAAAGAGGGGGGCGGTCGTTTGGTTGGTGCATTGACCGGGGCTGGCGCCGGGGCAGTTACGGGATTTCAATTGGGGGTGGGTACAGGACCGGGTGCTGCGGTAGGCGCTGGGTTTGGAGCGTTGGCCGGTGGTATGCGAGGTGCTGTCCAGGACGCTCAGGAGGAAGAGGAGCTTCGTTTGGCGCAGGCCGTCAAGCTGGCGGAGAAGAGGAGTATGGCCCAGCATGTGATTGCAGAGTTCTATAGCAAACGACTTCAGTGGCATCCGGGCCGTGATCTTTATCCGGCGGATGTGTTCTTTAATGAAGATAAAATCGCGCTGAGTGCTAGAGGGAAGGCGGTTATTGATGAATTTGGAATAATGAATAAAGAGCGTTTTCCATGGTCTCGATTTGGGGTGGTAGTGTATGTTAAAAGTAAGGAGAAGAAGTCGGGTTACGCCAAGTATATCGCTGAGCATCGCGCGCTTGAGATAACAAATCGTTTGATTCGTTCTGGCATTGAACCTCGCCGAGTGGAGTCACATGGTATGATTGTGTCGGAAGAAGTATTTCGTGATCCTGATGAAATTGGGCAACGGTACGCGCAGGCGGTTGAGTTTATTCCCCTTGATAAGTAGCTCTCCGGGTAAGATAACAATGGTGAATACCTGGGAGGGTTTGATATGATGTTGGGATTGTTAACGTGAGTTCGACGTGGCGACTGGGGGGCTATGCTCTTTCACCAGGGTATCCTCCGGTGGTTACCCTTCACCTGAAGTTGTCCGCGTGGCCTTGAAATGCTGATAGGACGAAGAGATTGTTAACCGGATAGATTAGAACAACTAGATTAGAACAACTATATTAGAACAATGGATTGTCGCTGACCTTGCGCCTAACCGCATGTTAAAATTTTCAGAGACTAGGTAATGCAAAAGAAGGAAATCACAAAAATGGCAGATTCTAAGAGTGTCATGACAAATGGTAATTTAACACGTGGGGCTGATGTTCAGTTTCTTTCGTCAATCGAAAACATCGGATCTGCCGCCGATCTTAAGACAGTGCTTTCCAGTGTTGAGGAAGGTCTGCGGAGCATGGACATTCCACCGGTGTACGCTCTCATGCTTCTAAATGGGGTATTACATCGCAGGGAGATTTACGAGATTATGAATGATGAAAATCGTGCAATCGGGGCAAGGATCTGGGGATGTCTGCGGACGAGCGGGATCCAGTTGGAGTTGCCGCCTATACTTGGCGACAATCCCGATCCTCGCAAGTGATGGCGTGGTATTGTTTCAATATCTTCGTCAAAAGCCTTATTTTGCTCCTTGTAAGGCGCAGTAGTACCTCGCGCCCGCAAAAAGACTTTTTCCTTGACCTTGGAAAAATCCCACACCCTTACTGGAAGGGTGTGGGATTTTTCCAATTCCTTGGTGAAGCGTAACCGGCTGGTTGTGAATCTTGGGCCGAGCCATTTCTGGTATAATTTCCGCTTAAAAACAGAGCGCCAAAAGCGGCATTTATTGCAGCTATTCCCGCTCGGCGCGCGGGGCCCCGGGCCCAGGCCCACGGGCC
>JBIIDM010000015.1:0-28267 GCA_044238365.1 Bdellovibrionota bacterium
TAGGAATTCAATATTTTATGGGCGGGGTATTGACATTTGGCTTCGTCGGCGAGCATCGACCTTTTTTGGTCAGCGTTGACAGCTATAAAAGGTTGAACGGTAACCGCGTGCTCGAGGGTATTAAGTACCAGATCCATAGAGCCATACCCCACAAAGCCCTGCTTCTCAGTTGGCACCTCAATTCCAAGTGACTTATTTGTAAGCGCAGCTTCAAGAGGGCGCCAGCAGCGAAAAATAGCCAACGGTAGTAGCTTCCCCGGGAATCAAGCGGCCGAGCAAGCTTTGCTGCAGGAAATGCGTCGGCGAGATACGCACAGATAGCGGCAGTTTCAGTCACGACTGCAGAACCGTGCACAAGCGTAGGCACCTTACCCATGGGATTGAGAGCTAGATACTTTTCGGTTTTCATTGTCGGACCGTAGGCGAGAAGCTCGGTCCGGTACGGTGCACCTATTTCTTCAAGCATCCACCGAACAATTCGTCCTCTGGACATTGAATTGGTATAGAGAATCAGCTCTTTATTCATAATAAATATTCCTATTTCGGCTTCTGCTTAACACCGGCAACATAAAATCGTATGTCATTGATCGGATACTGCTTCTGGAGGGCATCATCCTTGGACGCCATTTTGTATCGTTTAAGGATTACATTCTTCTGAAAACTGAGCTCCTGTGCCCAGGCTGAACTTTCAACTCGAACAACAAGAACCGAACCCTGGATGGCCTCCGGAATGGCCCGCCGAGCAATCTCTTCACCAACTATTTCTCGCCACCTGAAAATAAACTCGTAACGCTCAAGCTTCTTGTCCAGACCATACTGCCCTAATACAGCGCGCAGAATCTGCTTGGCCCCTTCAGGGGATCTTCTCCGGTTATAGTACCGGCCTTTATTAATCCAATTCATCTGAGCTACGCTCCCCCTCTCGAGAAAAAAACATTACGTTGCTTCCTCTATTCTCCTTATCTCTTCTATGAGAATGCCAAGCTGGATTATTAATCGTACAAACACCACAATCATACACCGTGGCGGCCAACCCAAAATTAGCCGCAGCTTCACGAAACTGGTTCGCAGCAGTTTCCGCTAGCGAAAGAAATGACCTGCCATCCTCAATTACATACACGGCAGAGGACCCTATCTCTTCAAGCACCTCACTTCCAACCTCATAGAGATCCTTCGAAGCCGCGGGGCCGATCAGCATCTCAATACTATTGCTCTGTAAAGTACTCCCTACCAATTCCATACACTGGCCGATCCCGTTACGGACTATACCATTGGCCAAACCTCGCCATCCAGCGTGCAGCAACAACATAAAGTTCCCATAGGAAATCATCAGAGGCAGACAATCTGCAGTAAAAATAACCCAACACCCTTTGTCATTTTCAACGTCGATAATCCACCCGTCTCCCGGGTATGTGCCTTGCAAGCAATCATCCGTAGATGCCACAACAACATCCGCGGAATGAATCTGTTTTAAATAAGCAATTGATTGACTGGAGATCCCCTGCGCAAGAGCAGCCAGATCCGCCGAGAGTTTCTCACCCTTGAAGACCCCATCTTTTCCGATAAATCCGTGAGTAAATCCTCGATCTAGCCAACGGTCGCAACACAGTGCGCTGAATTGCCTGGTCTCACCCCCTGGCAATCGTTTGGCAAAGACGGTCTTCTCTCTAAACACGTAATCGCCCCCCCCCCCCTAACCTAGTGCCTTAATCGCTTGCAGACACTCTACTAGGTCCGCGGGTAAAGGGCACTCGAAAGTTACCAGAGTCTGTGAACGAGGATGAGGAAATGATAGCACGCGGGCATGGAGCGCATGTCGTCCCAGCCGGTCTTCGATTCTGGTTACCTCGAACTGACGGCTACCATGATCGGTATAGACGCGATCCCCCAGAAGTGGCGCACCAGCAAAAGCACAATGCACCCTGATTTGATGAGTTCGCCCAGTTTTCGGAAATAGCCTGAGCTGAATACCTTGCCCAAAACGCTCCCCTACCTGCCATTCAGTAACGGCCTCACGTCCCTCTCCGATCTTCATTTTTGTCCGACTTGTCGTATCACGGGTAATCGGCTGATCGATTATGCCAGCGTCCTCTCTCCCAAAGATTGTCCGTCTTCGCGGTGTTTCGTGAACAATTGCACAATATTCCTTCTGCACTCGACGTTCAGCAAAAGCAGCGCTGAGCCGCAAATGTGCCAGAGCGGTGCGCGCTACAACCATGATACCCGAAGTGTCCTTATCCAGTCGGTGCACTATCCCAGGCCTGCCACTCTCACCGGCCGAAGTCTTGAATCCCAGTGGTTCCAGAAGATCTACTAACGTAACAGCTCCTGATGTGCCTGAGCCATGATGAACAACCAGTCCAGCACTTTTATTGATGATGACCAGATCTTCATCATGGTAGAGCACTGAGGCTCTTTCCAGTGATTCAAAGGATACCTCTCTTGGGTTTGACACAACCCTGGGTAGCGGAAGGACAACCGTTATTTCATCGCCGTTACTGACCTGAAAAGCGCTCTTTAGTTGAACCTGCCCATTAATGCTTACAGCGCCATCTCGAATCCACCGGGCTACTTGGGCACGGCTTACCGGATCCACTTCCAATGAAGCCGTTGAGAGATAGCGATCAAGTCGATCAGCCCGTTCAGCAATTAGTTGTATTGTATTAGTTTTATTCACAGATCTCACGAGCTAAGGGATAGTAGTTCTGCTTGCGAGACTACCACATAGATGGTGGTACTGATACTTTCCGCCGAAGCTCCTCACAAACCCCCTAGCGCATCTAAACACACCCCTAATTTCAATCTTTAAAAAGTAAAACACCCCCCTAATTTCGACCTTATAGATTGGAAACAAACCCAATAAATGTTATGCTACGAGGAGTAAGCAAGCAGGAAAAGTCAGGTTGAGAGAGGCCAATGAAACGTAATCACCTAAAAACATTAAATAATTGGCTCCTTAAACCAAATCGCAAGCCCCTCATTTTGCGTGGAGCACGACAGGTCGGCAAATCTACGTTAGTCAGATTATTCGCTCAAGAAGCTCAGCGTCCGTTGCTTGAGGTCAACTTAGAACGCTTTCCCGACCTCCGCGAGGTTTTTGCACAGAAGGACCCTGAAAAAATACTTAACCTCCTCGAAGCCTTACCCAGAGTCGGCTCCATTACGCCGGATACAATCTTATTTCTGGACGAGATTCAGGCTGTTCCCGAAGCAATCCCTGCTCTTCGATACTTTTATGAAGATATGCCTGATCTAGCCATAATTGCTGCTGGATCCCTTCTAGAATTTGTACTCACAGATCACCACTTTTCAATGCCGGTGGGACGGGTGGAGTATTTACACATGGGACCGATGAATTTTACCGAGTTCCTCGACGCGTTGGGTGAAGCAAAACTAGCGTCCTACATCGCGGAATTCGAAATGGGACACGAGATTAATCCGCTCGTTCATAACCGGATATTGAGCCTATTGCGAACCTACTATTTTGTTGGGGGGATGCCTGAGAGCGTCAAGACCTATGCAGCATCGAGAAGGCTTAAAGATGTCACTGAGATTCACAATTCAGTTATCGAAACGTACCGCGAAGACTTCCCTAAATACATCGGATCGCGCAGCCTCGCCCGGATACAGTCCGTCTATAACTTCGCTGCACGAAACATTGGAAAGAAGGTAAAATATAGCCACTTTTCCGGTGACGAAAAAGGAGCCACCATAAAGGCTGACATAGAACTTCTGTGCCAAGCACGGGTGATATCAAAAGTTACCCATAGCCACTGCACTGGTTTGCCGTTACAGGCTGATATGGAGGAACGCATATACAAGTTAATTTTTTTGGATGTCGGCCTTATGAATGCCATCAGCGGACTATCCTGGAGTGTTATCTCACGTATGGATGATGATAGATTAATAAACGAAGGCGCAATTGCCGAACAGTTTGTAGGTCAACATCTACTTGACGTACTCTCGGATACCACGAACAGGAGTCTTACCTACTGGCTAAGAAAGGGAAGATCAGCCAACGCCGAGTTAGATTATGTTATAGCGCTCTCTGGGCACGTCATTCCCGTCGAAGTAAAAGCCGGCGCTACGGGGAGCCTGAAGTCTCTTCATCAGTTTGTTGGTGAAAAGGGAGTACGGCACGCCATCAGATTTGATACAGGATTACCATCGACGCAGGCTGTAACTACTTCAATCCTTCGTAAAGGTAGTACTACACCGGTTACCTATACATTGATTTCCCTTCCACTGTATCTCGTGGAACGGCTCGGATCGTTATTGGCGGAACCATAATAGTATGTCAAAGTACTAACTACACTAGCTGCCCCAATCTAAATTGCAGCTTACCTTAATATCTTGGGCAAATAAAGTAACTATCAAAATGTTGCATTCACCTGGTTGGCCACTTTTACAGAAATATTTCACAACTGGACTAAACATTTTACTGGCGTGCGTGGGTACAGCCTCGCTGCTATTTACCATTCCCTACGGGGCCCCTTATGCAGCACCCTGGCTGTTAGTGAGTAGTTCAGGGGACATGATCCTACTGTTTGGCATTTGGGAATTAGAGCGCATATACTTCGACTGCGCCGCCATTATTCCCTGGCTCGTGGTCATCTCGGCCGTCCCGCTATATCGGAAGCAACTAAAATTGTGGATAACAACTTCTACATTCTGGCATCTCGGTATTGCAGTTATGGCCATGGTCTGCTTCGGCATTTCAACAGATGCTATACTAGTTTTTTATCAGTTGCTCTTTGGATCGTTCGCCGTGCTCTGTCTCTTGCCGCTATGCTATCGAAACGACAGAGACTACCGTTGGAACTTGTTTGAAAAAATTCCTTGGTGGGTCTTTCCGGTCGTCTTCTTCTTTGTAGCCTGCCTGATTAGCACCTATACTTACGAACATCTGCCCTTTAATATGGATAGTGCTGCTGAAATATTTACTGCTCGAACCCTCCAGAAGGGGCGAGTCAGTGTTAATCCGCCACCACAAGAATGTCTAGATTACTTCGCTCACCTTGGATTGTTTGTTCATCAAGGCAAGTGGATCTCCCAGTTTCCACCGGGCCACGCCTTTACGCTTGCGATTGGCTTTCTAATTAATGCAGCATGGTTGATTGGTCCAATTTCAGGTGCTCTTACGGCGTGTCTTTGTTATAGAATTGGCCAGATCTGTTTTGATAATTCAACAGCAAAAACAGCGGTAGCCTTATTTTGCTCTTCGCCATTTGTACTACTCTACTCAAGCGAGTACTTAAATCATTCAACCGCGCTATTATTTTTCTCCGTAGGACTGTACGGCTTCGTCCTGTGGTGGAAAAATAACGAAGCAAGCGCAGCAGCACTAAGTGGATTTGGAATCGGCTACTGCGCTATTACTCGTCCTCTTACCGCGTTAGGGGTAACACTGCCCTTAGCCCTTCTCGGAATAGGTACCATTCTCCTATCCCGAAATCTCCGAGTCGCATTGCAAAGGATAATATCAGGCTCTTGTGGACTTATCATTGTCGTACTATTTATTTGCCTTTTTTGCGCATATAATTTCTATACTACTGGTGATGTTCTAACGTCAGGATATGTCGCTCATTTTGGCACAGGTCATAATCCCGGCTTTGGTGTAGCTCCCAATGGAGCACAACATACCATTGGTAAGGGAATTGGCTCAGCGATAGAGAATATAGTTCTGCTAAATCGCCACTTATTTAACTTACCATTTCCGTCACTATTATTCATCGTTACTTTCTTTCTGTTGCCGAATAAACGTTTAATCTGGGATTACATCTTCCTTAGTCTTGCTATCAGTTTAATTTTAGCCTACATGACCTACTGGTATCATGAAAATTTCTTTGGTCCGCGATTCATGTTTGAACTGAGTCTTATTTTATGTTGCCTAACTGCCCGGGGCATTAAATCGCTTGAGACCAACCTATCAAAACTCCTGGCTCTTCCTACTATTGCCGTATTGCTCACGTATATGATCGCTATTACGATACAAACGGACATAGTTCAACGTTTAAGAATGTGGAATGAAAGTGCGGCACCTATTAGTGCAATCTTACATTTCGAGTCAGAACATTCGTATCAATACTCATCGAACGTTTATTTAATAGATGGGAATTATTCAAGCGCTGTTGCATTCATCGATCCCGAGCTTTGCTCTGGCCCGTTTATTCTCAGGGATGGAGAAAATGCCGTCCAATGTGGCAAACTACTCGGATCTAGAATCTTTAGAGTTGATAGGAATAATGTTGTTATTCCTATCAACGCCGGATTGTGACGACAAAGATAGCGTGCGATGTACGCATTCACCAGGTTCGCTCATCTCTGAGCCTGAGTTCGACGTAAAAACAAAGGCAAATGGTTGAACTTGCTTTAGACACTAGGCGCGAGTATACCCATTCCAATTCAAAATGTCTGAAGACTCTATTTGCTGGAATGGCTATTTGCTTGTCCCTCCGGGGGCTTTGCTCCGCAAAGGATATACCGGTTCCTCGTTTTTTAGGACTTTTTGAAGTGGAACCGGTATAATATAAAAACTCAGGCATAGCTTGCTAAGTTGAGCATTTTATATCATGAGCAACAAAGTGGATGAAGTAATTTCAGGCATTCACCACATTGCTTACGTCAAACTCAGGTTCTTAATCAAAAAGCAAGTTCTCTCACTGCGGCTTCTCTCACTGCGGCTTCTCTCACTGCGGCTTCTCTCACTGCGGCTTCTCTCACTGCGGCGTAGAGTGCCATGTCTCATTCGCAAAACTACCTCTTTCTTCGAACCAACCCGACTTGGCGAACGCTAACTCTTCCATATTCGCCAGGCTGGTGAACAGTGACCTTACGGTTATTTGAAATAATCATACGCTTGCTCAACATCTCTACTGATTTGCCGAACCAACAACTCAAGATTATCAAATTTTATTTCGTCTCTAATTTTCTTTACAAACCCTACGCGAAGCCTTTTGCCATACAACGGCTCGTTTGGAAATCCAAGAATATGGGTTTCCACTGACTCCTTCCGGCCATCAACCGTTGGGCGTACACCAACATTGGTTATGCTCGGCCATTCAACGCCATCGAACTGTGTAACCGTAATATACACTCCGTATGCTGGTAGTAACTGGTCACGAGTATGAAGATTCGCGGTGGGAAATCCAATCTGCGATCCTCTACGATCACCCTGTATAACCCGACCCCCGATGGTGTAGTACCGACCCAATTGCCGCAAGATCTCCTCTGTATTCCCACCAGCGATAGCAGATCGCACGGCCCCTGATCCGATCTTAAGCCCAGCGCTGCATGCTTCGTGCTTTACAACCTCAAAATGAACACCTTTCAGCTCAAGATAACGACGCATGTAATCGGTGTTTCCTTTGCGATTATATCCGACGGCGGCATCCTCTCCGACGATCAAGCAGGAAACCTTTAACATCTTTATAAGGTAACTCTCTAGAAAGTCATCGGCTGCAATGAACGAGAGCTTTTGTGAAAAACGAAGCAGAAGGATGTTCTGTATACCGAATCCAGATAAAGATTGGATCTGCTCCCTTAGGGATTGTATTCTCCGAACACGGACCCCCTTTAATATGCTCAGTGGATGCGGCCAGAACAGCACAGCAACCGAGGTTCCTCCTCCTTTGGCTAAGGCCTCCCGCATCCGCTGGAGGATCAACTGATGACCTTGATGGAGACCATCAAACTTCCCAAGAGTACATATTACAGGCTGCCTAAGCTCACCCGTGTAATGATGCCGGAAGACCTTGGCCAGGGGCACCTCCATCGGATGCTCAACCGCGGGAATCATTGGAGTCACTTCCATACCTGTCGATACTACTGCAAGTGACTCTGAGCCAACTTGATCCGTGCCTCTTCGGCCTCAGGAGTGTGCGGATAGTTATTTACAAGGTTCTTCAAGACGGTCTTAGCAGCGTCTGTATCTCTCATTCTCTCAAATAGAATCGACTGACGAAGCAATGCGGCCGGGACTAGAGGACTCTTGGGATGCTCGGAGATTATCCTATGGTATATCAATAAAGATTGCCGGAAATCCTCCTGACCGTCATATGCCACACCCATCCAGAAAAGCAGCTCAGGTAGATATTTCTGGGCTCTCTCGATTTCTAAGATCCCCTCCAAATAGGTTTGAGCCTTCGCGAAATCTCCGGCCCTTATGAGCTGCAATGCCTCCTTGAAATCACCCGAGAACTCTACAGGCAATGCATCCGAAGAAGTTAGCGACTTCTCTAGAGCTGCTTCTGGAACAATCGAGGGTGGGGGCACCCTTCTCTGGAGTGTATCAATTGCACTCTTAATATTAGGCACTTCCTTCCCAAAGACCTTATCGGAACTTTGTTCAAGCTGTTCAACCCTTCCCTGCAATTTCTTAATACTAATCTGCAGAGATTCAAGATCGGTCGCTTGTTGAAAATTCACATTTCGAAGCGAGCTTATCTCATCCTTTAGGTATCTAATATTTCCGCTTGAGGCGCATCCCACGACACCCAAGAAAATGCCCACTGTTGCTATCCGACCCTTAAGCCTAAGGCTCGTGTTCATATCGGCCCCCACGAAGGATCAGTATCGTCTGCCGGATTAAAGGTTATTTGATTCATACTGGAATTTTGGTATCTGTCGGCCAATCGTAGTACAGCAATATCAAAACCACTACGTTTGCCAAAAGTGCTGGCAAAGGCGAGGTACTTGCCATCGGGTGACCATGATGGATCCTCATTATTACCATGGTCGGTAATTTGAGTACTTTGCGAACCATCAGCCTGAGACACAAACAGCTGAAACAAACCGTTTACCCGACAAACATACGCAAGTTTGTCGCCTTTAGGCGACCAATCAGGAGAAGTACAATATGAAGAATTCACAAAACTCACACGATGCGCCTCTCCGCCTCCCAGTGAGGTTCGATAAATCTGAGGGCTCCCTGATCGATCAGAGCAAAAAACAATCTCTCTTCCATCGGGAGCGAACGACGGCGATATATCGATCGACCCATTTCCCCGACCAATCACCTGTTGCACCCTGCCCGTCCGGTCAAAAAGCGCCAAGTCCGAGCCCTTTCCTGTTCCGGAAATACTGGAAATAACATACTGCCCATCCGGAGAAAACCGTCCGCCGACCTCTAGGGCAGGGGATCTGGTAAGCGAGCGCGCACCACCCGTAGGAAACGGCAGCACAAATAGATCCGGCACGCGACGTTGGTATGACGTATATAATAATAAATCACCCTTAGGGTTCCACGAAGGGCTAAGAGCCAAACCTTTTTCTCTGGTCATCTGACGAACATTCGTTCCGTCAATATCCATGACAAAAATCTCCTTAAACCGCCCTACACGGGAAACAAAGGCTATTTTACTACCAAATGGTCCCTCCTCACCGGTGATAAACTTCAATACGGCATTCGAAAACCTATGTGTCATCCCCGGGAGATCTCTCTCAGTTCCATGGTACTCCTTACCCAGAACCTGTCGACCCGACGTTACGTCATGCAAATACAGTCTTACATCTATCCCACCCGGGCCACGGGTAATCGCACCACGAACCAGCCAGTCACTCTTTATAAGTCTCCAGTCGCTATAATCTTCTACAGAACCGGAAATACATATATCTCGATTGGAAATGTAGCTCTCTGGGTTCTTAACATCAAATAACCCAGAGATCTCAAGATCCTTTGCCATCGTCTGCGCTACCGCCGCCGCTGCTCCGGGGGGAAGTCCAAAGAAGCAAGGATTCGGAATCGATATGGGAAATCTCTCTTTCGGCTTTGAGACTACAATAGTTGTCTGTGCCACTGCACCATGAACAAGCCCGAATACGGCAATCAGAACTGCAAATGCGAAATGAGTAATTATACGATATTCCACGCTTCGGAAGGCCTCCGTTCGAAAGTTCATTATAAATACAGGTTACAAGTAAGCGCTCATCAGATTTTTCAAGGTCAAGGAAAAAGTCTTTCTTGCTGATGAGAGGTACTAAAATACCGCTCATCCGAAAAATAAGGCTTTTGACCAAGAGATTGGACAACCTGGTGACCGCTTACCCTCTCCCGCGAAGTTGTACCATACCCCCCTTCACTTGTCTCCTGACAATTATTTTACCCGGCACCGACTTAACGCGTTCGGGCTATATTCAAAGAATACCCGCCGAACTACTCATTCGGATCGAAAATGACAATAATATCCTCGAAATACCGGTACACTGAAGATGGTGGAGACGGCAAGGGGTCGGCGGCCTGGATGGCCCTCATAACTGATCGATCAAATTCTAGATTGCCTGATCCTTTGGCAATTTCCGCAAACTCAATGGAGCCATTCTCAGCAATTCGCATCTTAATATGAGTTCGAAGCCCTTCGTGTCGCAAATGCCACACCCAGCGGCGATCGATCTCTGCTCTCATCCTTTCAACATAGGTGAAGTATTCCGGGGGCCGCTGTTCATCTTCGCCGGTTCCAGTCCCTCCGAACTTCTGCGCTCCGGGAGCTTGGTCGGCTGACCCGGACGCCTCTTCGCCCAAATAACGCTCCATTAATTTATTATATTCCCGACGACCTGAGTCCTTTTTGTTTCGTGACGGCGGATTACCGTCATCTCTCTCAAGGTAGCCGCTCGAAGACGTATCCGCGTTATCCCTATACTCGCCTTGCTCACCTGAACCTGGGACTACGGCATTAGAAGGCGTTTCGGTCGGTGTTGCCGTACGCTTGGGAACCTCAGTCGCAGTAGCCTGCGGAGTCGCCGTTGGGTGTGGAATAGTAGCGGTTGGGCGGGCCCTGGTAGGTACTCCCGTTGGCACTTTAGTAGGCGGAACCTTAGTGGGTTCAGGCTTATCAGTAGGGTCCGGCGCTTTGGTCGGTACACGAGTTGCAGGAACAGTGGTAGCAGTTGCTACCACTTTCGGAGGAGTAACTGTCGGAGGATGAACTGTTGGAGCAGGTGATGGAAACGTAACTTTTGATGGATCTTCTTTCTCCAAAGCCGGTCTCTTTTTAACAGGCTCCTTTGCAATGGAACTGGACGTTCGTGAATCCGATAATTTTTCTGCCGAACGCTGATCAAGCCGGGCTCGTGGTCCTCCTAATTGGCTCCCGGCCACAATCGATACAGAATAGGTCTTAACCTCTGTAACATCTCCTGGATTCCAAACAGTGACCATCGGAAGAACGATAAAGCAATGAAATAGAAACGAGCAGAACAGACCGGTTCCAGTAAAATCAGAACGCCTCGCTGGTCCCCACAGGCGACTAAACTGAGAATGATTACTGTTTCGCCAATCGTACTGCGACATCGAGTTCCCTTCTAAAGATTTACTCTTCGGTGACTAAACCAACCTGAGTAATGTCACTCGCATGCAAGGCTGCAATCACGGTCATAACTTCGCCGTATGGCAACCCCTTGTCTGCTCTTACGTACAGCTGACTTCCCTGATGCCCACGCGCCTGCTGTATCGCCTTGACCTTACTTGGCAAATCAATCAACGTTACAGGACTCCCTTCACCCAGAAACACCTTTCCATCCTTTTGCACGGTCAGTACTAACGGGTCCTCCTCATTCTTAAGCGAACCCACTGCCGCCTTCGGCAACTCAACTTCCAGCCCCTGCTGCAACATCGGTGCAGTTACCATAAAGATCACAAGCAGTACCAACATAACATCCACCAAAGGTGTTACATTAATCGCCGATACTGGCTCTTCATCATCAACTTGTTGGGACATTCCCATGGAACTACTCCGCTTGCAGAACTAAAACTAATAAGAAAGATATTTTTTGGCTACGAGCTCGAATTCCTCACAAAACTCACGAATACTTCGTCGATACTTTCGCACCGAAGACCCAACGTAGTTGTAGGCGATCACCGCTGGAATCGCCGCAGCCAGTCCAACGGCTGTCGCTATCAAGGCCTCTGAAATTCCCGGGGCGACCGCTTGAATCGTTGAGGACTTCACTAAGGAAAGCCCTCTAAAGGCGTTCATGATCCCCCATACCGTACCAAACAGTCCAATAAATGGAGCGCTACTTCCAGTTGTCGCGAGAAAAATCGTTCCGTGCTCAAGCCTGCTCAATTCAAAACTCTCAGCCCGCTTGAGCGCCGTCCTCACCCTACTTAATGCCTCCTCACTATCTACAGGCCCTCCACCCTTGTCACGGCGAAGTTGTAAATGGCGTATGACTTCCTTATATCCGGCGACGAAAACCCCAACCAACGGACTTCCCACCAGCCTTCTTGAGGATTCATCAATCCGAGTGAGATCATGAGACTCATCAAAGGCCTTGAGAAATTCCTGAGTATCCCGGGCAGCTCGCTTGAACGTAAGATATTTAGCAAACGTAATAGCCCACGACCAGACACTCAGCGCTACGAGCACAAGAAGAACTGCCTGGACGACAATACTGCCACCAAAAATCATATCAAGGATTGACGGTTGTTGTACTGGATTCATAATAATTAACTAACTCTATTTGTTATCTAGCGCTTCGCGAAAATAAGATACCTAACCCTAAGGTTCGCTCACCAACCCATCATGAAACAGCGACTATTGCACGAGTCCGGAGGCGCCAGGATGTAGAAATCACCAAACACACACGTAACTATAGCTACAGTTTGCAACAAGACGGAAAAGCGGCAACTCCTGTAAGAGACACCAGAGGCGTGCATTGATAGAAAAGCGCAGGCTGAAGCCTGCCACGTCAAGCATTTTATATCATGGGCAACGAAGTGGACGAAGTAATTTCATCTAGTTACAGTAGTTCTTACGTCGAACCCAGATTCGTAGCTTAAAAGCCGTTTCGCCCTCAAAGCACACTACAGCAGTACTACACTACAGCAGTACTACACTACAGCAGTACTATGGAGTAGCTCACTCTCTAGGATGCGACAACACGCCTCCCCTTAAAAACGTTGATACTATATACTTAAAATGAATGAATTGTAACCGTACGAGAACGTTCTCTTCTCGTTCCAGCATCAAAAGTATCATTGGTTTAAATCCTTATTAAAGGCATATGCACTTTTCAGCGGAAATCCACGACTCAAATCAGCTTGAATTTCAAAGTGTTATCGAGTCCAGGATAGACCAACCACTCGAGCTTGAGCTCTTTATGTTAGGACCCTCGCATTATTTAAGCGACTACTCTCGAACGGAGTTTTATCAGGATTGTCGATCTGTCATGCGATTCACCGATATTCGACGCCGCTCCTACCTTCGAAACCTTCGGGACCTCACCGAACAAGTCAAGAATCTCGCCTCAAATCACGTTGCCCAAAGAGAACTCGCTTCTCCGCTATGTCACTCTCTGCTTTTATTTGCCTCGCGACTAACTACCCAGATTAAAAGGCTTCCCTCCTTCCAAGTACCCAGAGAACGAGAAGCATTCGCGCAACTCTTGCTCGATATTATGACTGAGATTCAGTGGTATCGGGAAAATTATGCAATTGTACTTGGCAGGGCGAGCCTGGATGTCCCCCCGGCGGTCAGCGAATGTGTTGGAAATATTGATGAATTCCTTTCCACTAAACTCTTTTGGGAGGTGGGAATACTTATTAAGCAATGGGAAGATTCGCCTGAGGTAACCCCTATGAAGGAACACATACAGCAAATTCTGAAGACCGAAGCTATGTATCGAGAACGATTCAGGGGTAGTAGAGCAGGCTCCAGCTTTTCCAAACAACGATTCCTAACTCGTTATAGTAATCTTAAGAAGAAAATAGATTCGCCACTCTTTATCGACGAGATTCGGGTAGCGCAGGACAAGTACTACCGAAACATATTCGCTGCGGCCGGGGCCACCGTTGCCGCAATCTGGAGCCTAATCGCAGACGCTAATACCCATCGCTTAGTTCGAAACGAGGACTTTGGAATGCGGGCCAGTCTTATTGCCTTACTAATCATTATGGCCTACGTGTTCAAAGATCGTATTAAAGAAAACAGCCGCGACTTCCTTAACGCTCGAATGAATAGCAAACTTCCCGACTTCCGCAGCAGGTTCATATATAAAGCAGGGCGCGCATTGGGAATGAACTTGGGACAATCCTGGGAGTGGTTCAGCAAAATAAAAGTAAAAAATCTTCCTGACGAATTAAGAAAGCTCCATTCATTAAACCTATTACAGGACCCCGCAACTCCCTATGATCTTATAGCTTTCCATTTCCGCAAACGGTACGATATTGGCGACATGAAAACAATCTCTGGACTCCCAAGTCCAAATCTTAAGGAAATCCTAAGACTCAACCTTTCACGGATATCGCAACGCCTAGACGATTCGGCCAAAAGCGTGATTGTTCCCGATCAAACCGAGACCTTTAAACTCGTTGAAACGAAAAGAAGGTATGATATAGATCTGCTCGTCAGAATTACCTCTCAGGATGAAGTCGGCGTAGCACACTATAGGGCCGTACTACAAAAGGGAGTGATCACCAAACTTATTGAAAGAACGAGATTTCGGAAGATTCCTCGCTCTAAATCCCTAAATAAGAAAGAGTTAAAGGAGTAGGGATTAATAATGAGCTTACTGAACCATGCCAATATATTGTTTATCCTCCAAGTTGCGAGTTCTCTATCAATCGTACTATTCGGACAATACCTTCTGATAATTACGCTGCGGGCCGGCATCCCCGTAGTCCTCGAACACTACGTTCAGAAGTACTGTGCTACAACGATTATCAGTTTTCTTTTCTCTGCCGTTATATCTGGACTTTTTATAAATAGTTACATTGGAACGTTGATTGCCATGGCCTTCGTTGAAGTTGGATTGCTGTCAAGCAGCCAGGGAATCGTCTTGATGTTGGGCTCGACCGCAGGAATCCTTTTTGACGTATATCTGGACACTGACCTGAAAGCGTTAATCCCACCAATTCTCGTAATTGCTGCACTCGGTTACACCGTCGCCTTTAAAGGAACCTCCAATGCAAGGTATGGGCATTTTCTCTTTTCAATTGCCTTAATGAATCAAGGAATCTTATTTCTCAATACTACCAGTCAACAGATTCAGATAACGTTGAGTTCAGGAGATATTTTTCACACTTTCACCACCGAGACGTTTCTCGGAACACTGACTCTCGCTTCGATTGGAATGATCACAGCTATATTAATCGAGGGCGAAAGTTCGCTCTTGAGAATTGTAGTGGAGTTGATATCACAAGGCGGGGCCTCTCCTGAAAACGTGACGTCTTTCGTACTCGGCTCTACATTAGGCGCATCGATAATTGCAATCTTAACAGCACTTATACTCCACAGTAAACCAGCCCAAAAAGTTGCCTACGCCTACCTCATCGCTCTTATGCACAGCATTTTCCTTACCCTGTTATTCTATAAGTCCTTCCTTTCGCTCATTTTTACTATAACTCCTGGCGCGGCGCATCATACACCTGCCGGTGACATAATAACCAATAGCTATGCAACCTTTATCATATTGAATGCGGTTGTATGGTTACTACTTAAGGACCTTCTGATTGCAATGGTTAGGGGAATAAGAAGACGTAACCACCAATCCTTTGTGGCACTCTCAGATTTGATAATGGCCCTCCCGGAATATGCCCAGGAATTTTATATTGAATGTGCTGAAAATCTTGAGTCAGCAATCAGAGAGACCCGTTACATGCTCGATTTCCTCGCCAACGCAATCCAGGAGAATAGTCCGATAGAGATGAAAGGATATAGAAGGGCCAAAGAACTCCTGAATACAACCCTTCATCACGCAGAGAATAGTCTAAACGCGCTCGCTATCTACTCCAAACACGCGCCGCTTCGTCCTAAATCTCTAGAGGTCTTCACAAAACACCTGTCGACAATTGATTCAGTGCACGGCATAATCAATAAGATCGAACGGCAACTGCCTAGGCTCGGCGAACCTCAATCACCTACTATCAGCTTGGAGTTAATTCAAATAAAGGAGGCTTATCAGAGAGCTTTATATCGAATGTTCGATAAACTGCACGAAGAAGGTATCTCCGGACAAAAGCAAGATTCAAGTATGAAGATCGACGATAGGCTGACACTGCTTCGTGTTATGACGTACTTCACCAATATAGCCTCAATAGTGGAGCTTGCGAATGATGAATCGAGCAAATAATATCCAGATCGAAAATGCTGACCGATCCTGCTCCTATGAAAATCTGATAATTGATCAGGGATGGAAGGATTATACAGCAGACGATCATAATACCTGGAAAATACTCTTCGAACGCCAGATGGAGGTACTACTCCCTAGGGTCTGCGAGGAATACCTATCGGCGCTAGATGTGCTGGGGTTTACCTCTAACAAGATACCGAATTTTCATGCCGTCAACGATCGGTTGAAAGCAATCACTGGTTGGGAAGTAGTTGCTACCCGCGGGCTAGTAAAATCTAAAGCATTTTTTGACATGCTCAAGGACAGGAAGTTTCCCTCTGGAAATTTCATACGGAAAAAGTCCCAACTTGATTATCTGGAAGAACCTGATATTTTCCATGACCTTTTTGGCCATATACCTCTTCTGAGCAATAAATCCTACGCCGAATATATGTACGAATACGGGGTTGGAGGAGCCAGGGCTTTACAGTATAAGACAACAAAAAATCTAGCTCGACTCAACTGGTGGACAATCGAATTCGGCCTCATTAAGAAACCCGAAGGCCTCAAAATTTACGGTGCCGGGCTGATATCCTCCCTCGGCGAAGCTAAATATTGCTTGGACGATTCATCTGCGCACCACATACAATTCAACCTTGAACGGTGTATGCGGACAAGGGTATACATTAACGATTTCCAGCCATGCTACTTCGCCATAGAGAGCTTTGAGGATCTTTTTAATCAAGCAGTACATACTGATTTCAGCCCCATGTATAAAAAGTTCAAGGGTTTGGAAGGAGAAAGGACATCGGAGGAACTGCTTCCATTTGATCTTCAGCCACAAGACACAGTCATCCGAACGGGAACGCTGGCGTACATTAGTCCTAAGCTTGACGAACTAACCACTAGCTTGAGCATCTAACGACTTGCCGTCCTGATTGATTACAAGCCTAGAGAAAAAATTACAAAAGAAGAGTCATTAACTTTTTAACCGATGAGATCTACTACTGTACATCGCAAGAAGCAAAATAAGGCTTTTTGAATAAGAGATAAGCCAACTTGGTGAATCCTTATCAACATCTCCTATTGTCTGACTTAGTAACATCTCACGCATTTATGTTTTAATTTAAACCAAGGAATTGCAATGATTATTTACCAAGTATACCCAAGAAGTTTTCAGGATTCTAATGGTGACGGCATTGGAGATCTTTCCGGAATAACGTCCCGACTATCTCATATAGCTTCACTCGGCAAGGTCGACTATGTTTGGATATCACCCTTCTTCGCTTCACCGATGAAAGATTTTGGTTATGATGTTTCAGACTTTCGATCTGTGGATCCCATCTTCGGGACAAACGAAGATTTTGATCGCCTGCTTGCTGAGGCGAATAAACTAGGGCTCAAGATCATGATAGACCTGGTGCTCTGCCATACTTCAAATGAACACCGCTGGTTTAAGGAGAGCTCCCGGGATCGTGACAATCCTTATGCAGACTGGTACGTCTGGCAGGACCCAAAGGCAGACGGAACCCCACCAAATAACTGGCTCTCGTTTTTTGGGGGTCCGGCGTGGCATTGGGAGTCCCGCCGCCAACAGTACTATCTTCGACACTTTTTGATTGAACAACCCGCACTCAATTGGTACTGCGCGGAAGTTGAAGATGAGATATGTAGCACGGTTTCATTCTGGCTGGAAAAAGGAGTAAAGGGGTTCCGACTTGATGCTGTTGTTTTTGCTCACCACGATACAGAACTCAAAAACAACCCCCCGATTGCGCACCCATTGCCGAGTAAATGGAAGGAGGATCCTTTCATGTACCAAGAACGAAAGTACGATTGTGGGCAACCAGCAGGTCTGCCGGCAATGGCTAAAATTAGAAGTCTGGTTGATGAATATGAAGAAACCCTCCTTCTTGGGGAGATTTCAGAACGACCTGTCGCGCGTAAGTATACGGGACCAAAACTTCTTAACTCATGCTATTTTTTTGATTTTCTCTCGACGGATACATTAAAAAAGGAAATGGTTCAAACCACCGTTGGAGATATCTATTCCGACTTTCCCCTCGGAGATTTTTTCTGGGCGCTCAGCAACCATGATTTTGCAAGACATGTTACAAGGCTGCACCCCAATAAGGAGCACCCCTCGCCTGCCGAACTCAAGGACTTTGCCAAACTGACAGCAGCACTTTTTCTGTTCCTACCGGGTGGCTACTGCTTGTACCAGGGTGAAGAATTTGGATTCCCCGCGGCTGACTTGAGCTACGAACACTTGGTTGACCCATTCGACCGTTTTCTATGGCCGAACGGACAGAAACGTGACCTTAGCCGAACCCCAGTCCCATGGAACAGCGGTACCAAAATGGGCGGTTTTACAACGTCGGATGACACGCTGCTTCCAGTTGATTCAGCACAGAAGGCTGTTGCCAGCGACACTCAGGAGACGGACTCCGAATCCGTTCTAAACCTCTACCGAACTCTAATCGCCTGGAGACAGGAGTACCACGATAAAAGTTTCAGATTATCGTTTCTTGAAAATTCGGGGCCACTGACGGGGGAGGATTGGAACAGCCAATCAGATCTGTTGAAAATCAAAATCGACGTTTCAAAGCACGAGTTTGTCGGAATATTTAATCTTTCTCAAACTAAATACCAGACGGCCATTCCCCATACCAGCCAGGTGCTCTTCAACCACAATGCTGCGGCACAGGACATGAATACGGATGTGTGGAATTTTGACCAATTGGGATGGGCTATATTTTCGTTGGGAAAAAAACAAAAAAACGTATCTGCTCATTATAGTAATCTTCAAAAATAATAAAGTATTAAAGATTACTATAACGACTCGCGGAGGCGAGTCAAAACAAGCACATAGCCATCGCCGAGATGCGACTCAAAACCGCATTATTTTTGACGATGGCTATAACCCGGGGCAAATCACTCACTTGAAATGGCAAAAGTACATAATTTCAAAATGTTGCGTATCGTGTATGTCTAATATGCCCCGGATTAATGAGCAGATACCGAAAATGATATACCGGGTAGCTATTATCTAGGACCTCTTGAAGTGGAACTGGTATAAATGATCGAAAGTTTTTTAGCAACACACTCTCCATACACGAAGGTTTACGAAATGTGCATATAGAATCATCAATCCGCCAACACTAGTAAACGCGACGTGTACACGATTATCCGAAAACTGAAACGCAAGTCCTAATAGCGCAAGTCCTACCATTCCAGTAACCATGACCGAAAGGTTCCCGTGCCGACGGTATCCTCTTACCCACCCTAAATAAGCTGCGGGTAAAATAAAAAGCAGTAAACCTCCATGGACCAGCTCCGTATGCCCCGAACTCTCAACCACCGGAAAAAACTCTAATGCAGGCATTAACATTACGACAAAGGGCAAGAGTAAACAGTGAAAAAGACAGAGTAGCGACAATCCGATGCCTACTCGGTCGAAACAAGTTCCACCACTTTTAGACACCACATTACTCCACTGCAACCCTATCGCTCTGGAAAATACTGTTCCTCTAGAATTCATTACTCTTCGCCCGGTTTATTTGTTAGACAGCCACGACCCGCTATCTTAAAAACCTGAGTTCGACGTAAGAACAAAGGTAAATGGTCGAAATTGCTTTAGACACGAGAGGCGTGCAGTGATATAAAAGCGCAGGCGTAGCTTGCTACGTCGAGCATTTTATATCATGAGCAACGAAGTGGATGAAGTAATTTCAGCCATTTACCTTTGTTCTTACGTCGAACTCAGGTTAAAAATAGGGTACTGCCCATAGAATCACGCCCACAGGAGAACGCTTATTAGCAACTAAAATCACCCCTGCTCAGCCTAACTTAGCAGCCCTATTAATGCAAATCGTTTTCAATAAGACCAGACCGGATTATTCGTGAAGGGCAATTTTAGGCCATTTGCTCCAAGTCGATAGTTCCGCCGTTTCGCTAAAAACATGGAGTCTCAATACCTGACTTTTGTTAAAAATTCAATGATATGCATGCAAGCAACGTGGGCTCTCGGAGGCTCCCTACCCGTGCGAACGCTACAGGGTGGACACCGCGGCGCCCACCACCCCCCACCTTATCCCTATGACCAAGACGACATGTGACCACCCCCCGCATCCCGCATCCCGTAATACCTCGAACTCTCCTGTGATTTCGAGTAAGTTCCGGTAAGACTGAACTCCCTGCCAGTCTAATGCAGAGGTATTTAAAAAACAGTTCACTGAGTCCTATAAACACCATGGAAAGTGTAACATACGGAATGCTGAGTGCACTCTGAACAGCTAAGGCAATCCCGACCCAAAAAATGGCTTGAATCAGGAAGGCAACACCTATCGGACTGCTATTTTCCCGGTTTCCGAAATCAGACACTTTTCCCTCCCTGTTATCCTGCTATATATCAATTTCATATCAGCCTAAAAATCCAGTTTTTGACAATATATTCAGCATATCACCTATTAACAGTGACAAATAATTTAAGCCAAACAAGGCCAATCAATGAGCCTAACTCCTGTTTGTTTCGTCAATTTCACAACAAAAACTATAGGGCAAAACTAAAGATACAGCGCTAATTAGTCGATATAACGCACAGTAGGTAAATAGCCGTAGTCTCTTGTGATGTAAAAGGGAGTCTGTCGACTTTTTAGAAATATCGATGAGATAGACAAAACAAAGGAAGTTGTATGTCGTCAGTTAACTTCTCTGGGCTTGCATCAGGTATTGATTCATCTGCGCTTATAGATTCTATAATCCAACAAAGGCGCAAGCTTAAGATTACTCCACTGAAGGAGCAACAAACAGCTACACAGGATACGACTGATACAATGAAGGAGCTTAAAACTGCTCTAAATGATCTTAAAGACAAAGTAGAAAAATTCCGAGTACTTAACGGTGGTGGAGTAAAAACGGGAATCACCTCTTCGGACGAAAGCGTTTTAACGGCGAAAACGATAGGCAGCCTGTCTAGCGGCACCTACAATATGACCGTCTCCCAGCGAGCTCAAAATGCTTCGTTATCCTTTAACGAACGATATTCATCAATGACCTCTGCTGCAGCACCCCTGGTCAACGATTCAGACTTGGCCACAGATCGCACATTAACTGTTAAAGTAGGAACTGGCGCCTCTCAGGAATCAATCGGAATTGAACTTAACTCTTCAAAAAGCATCTCAGATATCATGGAGAACTTCAATTCACAATCTACTCAGGCAACCGCCTCAATTATTAACGTTGGAACCACAGGCGTTCCGTCCTATGCTCTAAGCTTTACCTCAAAGAATAGTGGCAGTGAAAAGGGCGCTATAAGCGTATCAGTCGGCAGTTCGATAACAGCAGCTTCTACTTTTACAAGCAGTTCATTGAGTCAAGCTACAGATGCCAGCCTATCGATTTCTGGAATTACGGGTTCCATAACTCGCTCATCAAATACGATAACGGACCTAATTCCAGGAATGTCCCTCGACGTCGGGGGGGTTGGAACTAGCACGCTTGTAGTGGGAACCGATACTGACTCAACCTTGAACGGCGTCAAGGATTTCGTGAGCGCCTACAACAAGGTCATGTCCCTTATTAAAGATAACGATCTGGTTACTCAAGAAAATGACGGGGGCGAAGTAAAGAATATTTTCGGCTCCCTGTCCGGAACTTCTGTGGATGAATCCATTCGAGACTCCATTCGTCAGGCACTCGGCGAAATAACCTCGTCGGACGGAGGGAGTCCTATAATCCTTGCCGACCTCGGAATAGCCACCGAACGAGATGGAACTTTAAAGCTAAATGAAGATACCTTTAAAACAGCGCTGAAAAGCAATCCTAGCGGGGTTACAAGTTTACTCCAAAATGTCGGAGATACTTTAGGTAGTACGGGAGGAAACATAGCTCAGTTTACCAAGTACCAAGGGATTATCGATAAGCTGGTTCAATCTTATGACAACGACATAGCAACGAAGGACAAACAAATTTCAGAAGTAGAAGAAAGCTTATCGGCCGAGGAATCAAGATTACGATCACAGTATGCCACCCTTGAGAAGAACATAGGGACAATGAACTCCCAGCGAGCTTCGTTGGCACGTCTGTTGCCTTAAAGTCTACCTTATTCCATACCGCCTCCCAAAAGATTTCGCCCCAAAAAGTAGTCCGTAGAGTTGGCGATGGTAAGATTATTCCATCTGACGTTCGTCACCATGACGGATGCCTATGGGCGCTGGTTATTAACACGAGTAACTGCTCAGGTATTTTCCCAATCTCTTCGTCAAATGATTGATTTTGTTCACTGCGGCGTGGAGTACCACGCCTCATTCACAAAACAATCACTTTCCTCGACCTTGAAAAAATCCCTGGCAGTTACAAATTGTTAGCTCGCTTTTGGGGCGCATTTATATTGGGGGTACCTGAGTAGTTACTAACACGAACCAAAGGAGCCTCCGGGACTTTTCTTGTTAACGAGCAATTCGCCCCCTTTCCAGTGCCGCACAAAGACCTCACCGAATAGGACATTCTGGAACGGCAGAGGAACGGTCCATCCGGAATAACAAATTGAAAAACAGATGACGTATGGATCCGCCCAGTAAACTCCGCCCAGTAAACTCCGCCCAGTAAACATTGCAAGGCACACTGAAATCAGGCGCAATCACCAAATGTAGTGATTTCAGCATGTTCCCAGCTCCTATCCGTTTAACCTAAAAAGAGCAGTTGAGTGGGATAAAGTGGTTCCAGATAGTTGAAATTACAAAGAATTTAGTGATTTTGGGTCGCAATCAAGTATCACCGATACGGTGAGACCCAAAATCGCTAAATTCGAAGTAAGTTCAGCTAGCTGGGCCGCTTTAGACCGCGAAACTGCTCTTTTTAGGTTTAAGACCCACTGATTCAAGGGAAACCCAGCCTGACAAGTATCGGAATAATCATAAATTACTCTCGTATAGCGGTTCCAGTTATGGCACACTCCCTCGGAGTTTAGCACGGACGGGCCAGCAGCGTTACCTCTTTCTATAACCTGAGTTCGACGTAAGAACTGCGGTAAATGGCTAAGATTACTTCATCCACTTCGTTGCTCATGATATAAAATGCTCGACGTAGCAAGCTGTCAGCCTGCGCTTTCATATCACTGCACGCCCCTCGTGTCTAAAGCAATTTTAGCCATTTACCTTTGTTCTTACGTCGAACTCAGGTCTATAGAGCACTAAATCACATTAATGATTAATGATCGGGAGAATAGACACAAAATGACAAAACGACGGTGGACAATACAGGACAGCATAGAAACTTACGGCATAGGAGGCTGGGGTGCTGATTTTTTTGGGATTAATGAAGCCGGAGAGCTTACGGTAAAACCCTCTCCGCAGTCACCGACGTTGGAGCTAAGTAAAATAATCAAGGGACTCACCGCCCGGGGAATTCAAACTCCCGTACTCCTACGGTTTAACGAAATCATCCGACAACGTATTTTTACAATTCAAAATGCTTTTCAGGAAGCTATCGATCTGTACGGTTACCGGGGACAGTATCAGCTTGCCTATCCGATAAAGGTGAACCAGAACGCACATGTGGTTGAAGCCGTCCGGCGTACCGACCAAAAGCATCCAGTAGCTCTGGAAGTAGGGAGCAAAGCTGAGTTAGTCGCGATCATGGCTATACATGAAAACCCAGAGGCACTTCTCATTTGTAACGGCTACAAGGATGTAGAATACATCGAGCTCGCGCTCTACGCCTTGAGACTCGGCCGTCGGCCCATAATTGTTGTCGAGAAACTTCACGAGCTGACAATGATTATCGAACAATCACGCCGGCTAGATATTAACATTCCTTTGGGCCTACGTTACAAGCCAACCTCAAAGGGGGAAGGACGATGGGAAGAGTCGGCAGGCACGCAGGCCAAGTTTGGTCTAACCTGTTCGCAGCTCATGGAAGCAATTGAATTTCTTCGCGTACATGATAAGCTCGATACCTTAGAACTGCTTCATTATCATGTTGGAAGTCAGATTCCATCGATTGCATCAATAAAAAGAGTAGTGAGAGAAGCGGCACGAGTCTACGTAGAGCTTGCGGGAATTTGTCCTTCGCTGCGACTATTCGATGCAGGAGGTGGACTGGGCGTTGATTACGAAGGCGTGAAAAGTAATGATGCCTCCTCAAGAGACTATACCGAAGGCGAGTATGCAAGAGACCTAGTCTCGTCAATTATGGAGCATTGCGATCGATCTGAAGTGGAACATCCTACTATAATCACCGAGTCGGGAAGGGCATTAGTAGCACACCACGCTGTATTGGTAATCCAGGCTACGGATTCAGAAGAATCGGTTGGTGTTGTAGATAGTTTGCCTCCGCCCCCGTCAGACCATCCTCTACTGAACGACATTGTTGAATACTATAGTCAAGTAGACGCGACAAACACCCGGGAAATACTACACGATGCTCTTGAGGCGAAGACTCAAATTCTGGAGCAGTTTCTTAACGAACAGCTAACCCTGGAAGAAAGATCGTTTGCCGAGAAGAGCCTGCGATGTTTGATAGCAAAAATTCGGCGAATAGCTTCCACGTTAGCCAGGCCCCCTAGAGAACTCAAACAGTTTGAGGAGGATCTCTTTGACTTATACTTCTGTAACTTTTCGGTGTTTCAGTCCTTGCCAGACTCCTGGGCTATCGGACAATTGTTCCCAATAATGCCGATCAAGATGCTAGACAAGGAACCAACAAGACAGGGAGTGATTGCAGACTTGACCTGTGATAGTGATGGAAAAATCAACAGATTCATAGGAATAAACGAACCAAGCCTTTCGATTCCGCTCCACTCGCTCCCTGACGATGAACCGTACTATCTTGGAATTTTCCTCGTCGGCGCTTATCAGGAGATTCTAGGAGATCTGCATAACTTATTTGGAGATACAAACGTAGTACACGTCGACATTTCCTCGGACGGTTCTCCGTATTATCCGATAGTTGTTGAAGGTGATAGCATTCGCTCGGTGTTGGAATACGTACGTTTTAGCGTACCCGAGCTGCTCGAAAGACTCCGAACAAGCTGCGAGAACGCCTTTGAAAGTGGAAAACTGTCAGAAAATGATGTGAAGATCATTCGGGCAAAGTATCGAGATGCACTTGAAAGTTACACGTATCTGGTGAAAGAAGGTGAGATGTAGACCCAGAGGGGTGGTGCTAATCCGAGTCGTTAGGTAAACTGCGCTACGCGCTCGGCGAAAGCACTAATACGGGAGCATCCACCAGGTTGTTCGATCTTTTCGTCAAAAACCTTATTTTACGCCTTGCGAGGTACGGTAGAGTACCTCGCATTCGCAAAATCGCCTAGCCCCCGGATTATTCACGAAACGCGCCTCCAGAGCGATTAACCAGCCTTTAAACGGATGGTATTAGCCCCATGAAGCGTCGAAAGTTTGGAACTTCGAAATTTAAAAGGTTCCTCCTTATCGATGACTTCCGGAACAAACTGCCGCTTTCTGGCCAATTGAGCGTTTCTTGCCTTCCGTTTGGCTAAATTAGCCTGTGCTAAATCATACTCCCCACCAAGCACGGTCGGTGCAGGCGAGCACATCGAAAGGACGGGCCTTTTGCACTCATCCTCAACAATTTTTGACATTTCATGGAGCCCCACTAACCAGGATTTATGCATCCCGATAAATCGATCATTAGAAGTCTTTGCACTTTCCACAGAACAAAGAAGGGGAAACTCAAGAATTCGCTCACATAGCTCTCTCCGGAGTTCCGAGATTTCGGACTGCAATACCCTTTCACTGTGAAAAACCATGTCACTTGGCTTAATGGCTCCATAAAAATGCGAGATGCACACCTCATGGTCCATGGGATTCTCCCCGAATGCAACGCTCCCGGCGTACTCTACAAACGGAGGGCGATAATTATACTCCGCTGACAGGGTATGCCAGCGCTCACGAAAAAATAGCGTAAAATAATCTCGATCAGGTTGGGCAAAAAAACGATTATTTTTATTACTTATAGATATCAAATCAATAAGTGATGTAAAGTCATCCACCGACGGTGCTAGTAACACAACCCCGGTATTAAAAAGTCCATCATAGCCGGGAGCATTGGGTACAATAAACTCAACCGGCAACTCCTGACCACTGAGCCAGGCAACATCCCTTCGGCTCACTTGACAAGCCGGAGCAGGTAGGTCAAAAATCTCAGAAACGTCCATATGGACAAATGTGTCAGTATCTAATAGCAACACCTTTTCATATTCGCAGAGGCGAAGCGCATGAAACTTACAAAGAACATGTTGATACCGAGACCCTTCAAAAGTATTTCGGACATTCTTTGAGGCACGCTCAAAAACTTCATTGTCTTCAATTTCTAAAAGATAACCCCAAACGCACTTAAGCGCTTTTCGTTGGTGAGGAGTTAGCTTTCCAAGATGGAGAAGGACAGTATCCTGCTCTACCTTAGCCTCTTTAAGCGAATGTCCTAGAACTAGGGCGTCCAAGAACTGCGCCCCAGTCCCATAAAGTAACGAAACGAAAGCACAGGACGCCTTGGCACCCACTTCCAACGATGCCCATTGCCTATTTTCCATTACCTCTCACTACCTCCCAGAAACGGTCATATACCACCCGACTAGAGATAACACACTCCCGGACCCAAGACTAGGTAAAGTGAATTCCCAAGCTTTTGATTGATTTCAAATTGTTCGGGCGCCACAGGTTTGTTACTCAGAAGCGTTATGGACATATCGTGTTAAAGGGTTCCTAGAAATAACAGATTCTCCTATGACGAAAGCACCGCTTTAATGTGCTTAAGAGGCTGAACCCTTAACGGAATATGTCGTATTTCAGATGAAAATAAATTTCATAAAGTCGAGGGTATAGCGACAGTGCTGCTTATTGGAGTTCGTACGCGGAAATACCGATTCCTCATTTTTTCCAACATTTCAGAGTGAATCCAGTGGTCACGACTCTTCATCGAGTCTTACATATTGACTGGGGTTCACAGGTTGGCCGCCACGTCGAACTTCGAAATAAAAGCTTCCCTCGTCATCCTTCCCCTTCTGACCCGCTGAACCCAAAATTTGATCGAGAGGCACTTCGGAGCCCACCGAGACCCTCGCCTCGGATAGTTTGCCGTAAAGGGTGTACTCTCGCTTTCCGTGATCAAGTAAAAGCACAAGACCGTACTTTGGCATCACTCCTACAAAACGGACGATTCCTTTCTCCAAAGCATGCACGGGCGTGCCAGACGGAACATCGAATAAAACGCCTTTATGAAAAACTACATCTTGAAAAGTCGAAACTCGATACTGACCGTATTCATGCACAACCCGTCCATCAACCGGCCAATGCGAATAGCGCGCCAAGCCCTCTCCACCTATTTGAGATGTTCCTGGGCTTGATGCTTTTTTAGTCAACTTTCGAGATGATACCTTAGTAAGCGATATAAGAATGCTCTCGATCTTCCGGTACTCACGTTTAAGTTTGTCACGAGCAAACTCTACCATCCGACGCTTCCGAGAAATTTCCGAATGGGCTTGCTCCTGTTCTGCAAGCAACGATAGCTCTTTCTTCTCTTCCAAAAGAAGAGTCACATCAAGCTTCTCTCTTGTTGCATGCATGTTCGTTAATTTCTCCTCTTTCTCCTGTTTGGAGCGGGTCAACATATCAACCTTCTTGATAAGATGAAGGTCGCTCGACTGTATCTTCGTCATGAAATATCCAAGCTTTACCATATCCGCACCGGGTTTTTGTAAGGCGCGTCCTACTATCGACTGCATATGTTGACGTGATAGGTAAAGGGACTTGGCCCGCGACCTAATCCTGGCTTTAATGACTATTAACCGCTGGCGCGCTGATTTCAATTCAGTTGCCAGTCGCACAAGGGAGTTCTGAACCCGATCCAATCTTGCCTTCAAATTTAACCGCTCGTCCCTTATGGCCTCGATCCTTGAGGTGCGTGTGTCAATGTCATCGGAAAGCCTCTTCTCCTCCACCTCAAGAATACTCAAATTCTTTTCATGAATCTTTAACGTTTCGTCAATCTTGGCCAACTTCCTTTGTACTGCGGATTGGCCATAGAGATTGTGGGGAACCAGCGCAACACTTACACAGATTGCCACGATTAATGACCGGATAAGAGCGCTTACCATTTATAGTGTTTCTCAAAAAATAATGCGGTTTTGATTCAACATTTGAGAAACACTATCGACTCGCGGAGGCGAGTCAAAGCAAGCACTTATAGTAATTCT
>JBIIDM010000151.1:0-8575 GCA_044238365.1 Bdellovibrionota bacterium
AACTCCATCGTGTCGCCCTCCTGATGGGATTCGAGTATGTCGAGAATGTCGTCAGCTGTTCTAATTGGCTTGGATTCAATCTCAAGAATAACATCGCCAAGGCGAATTCGTCCGTATTGGTCGATCGACGTAGGTTGAATACGTGCCTTGTCTGCTGGGCCATTGGGAGCAATTTCATATACGATGACACCAGGAACGCCAAGTCGTTTTGCGTAATAGTCATCAAGGAGACTCAATCCGAGACTCGCCTTTTTTGCCTTCCCGTATTTGATAATTTGGGGAATAAGGCGCCTGATGGTGTCCACTGGCACGGCGAATCCGATACCAGCATATGCTCCCGAAGGACTGTATATTGCTGTATTCATCCCGATCATTTTTCCATCACTGTCTAGTAACGGTCCTCCAGAGTTGCCAGGATTAATCGCGGCATCAGTTTGAATCATTCCGTCAATCGGACGTCCGGTAACGGACTCAATCTTTCGCCCTAAGCCACTTACTATGCCCGTGGTCAGTGTGCGGTCCAATCCAAAGGGTGTGCCAATAGCAAGCACATCCTGGCCTATTTTGAGCGTGGAAGATTTGCTGATTTCTATCGGTCGTAGTTTGGTGTTAGCGGGAGGCGAGATTTTTAGTACGGCAACATCTTTATCCATCTCAAACCCAATCAGTTGAGCCGCGTGCACGGAGCGATCGTCAAGAGTTACCTGGATTGTAGCATTGCGCCCGGTCGCTTCCTGAATAACGTGGTAGTTTGTAACAATGTAGCCATCGTCACTCCAGATAGCTCCCGAGCCTGTCCCCTGTGGCACTTCAAAAACAGTAAGGCTAAAAGGATCTGCCTTTAATGCCACAGTAGTGATATAGACGACCGAGGGAGAAACCCTCTCGAATGTATCAATGGTATGTAGTTCATCTGGTCGAAGTGCCCAGGCTGGTGCCCGGTAGATTAATGAAAAAATTGACAGTAGGTATAGTAGTACTGACAGTATTTTTGCCATATGGTGGTCTGTCTTTACTTCATTTAGGCCGTGTCTTCTAATAGCGTGCTTAATTAGCATTTCGGAATTTGGCATAATAAATGGCATAATAAATATAGTAGTGGCCCTGATGGCGATGGTCAGTTATAGAGGAAAGATACCGATTCCACCCCAAAAGTGACAGAACGGGAGGAAACGGTAGATTCTCCGCGGAGCAAAGTCCCCGAAAGGCCAGCTTAATAATACCAATATGGCCTATTCCAGCGCAAGGAGCCTTCAGACATTTTGAATTGGAATGGGTATAACTACTTATTGGTATACTCTCTGTCACGATAGTTCGACGGTTCAACGGGTGCCGTTGTTAAAAAAGCAGCTCGTTATGCGCATCTCGCACTGCCGTTTTTCGTTCTTTCTTCCGTTGTTCAAGTATGTCTGTAAGTCCACCAGAGGGCAATGTTTTCTCTGGGGCACTTTGAGGCGGTTTGACCGGGGCATCTTCTTCGCTTGCATCATCTTCTTCGGCCCATAGCACTGTTGGCCTAGCTGTCGGCATATAGAGGGGCTTAAATCGAATCCAGGCTACAGCCTCTCGACCGGCCTCATTCATTGTCAATACCTTGTAGGTTCTTAAGATAAGGTTGATCCTGAATCTTTTGCCCAGAGGATTATTCCAAGGAGAGACGAAAGTAATAAGCATAAGCGTTAGTCCTTGGTCACTCGCCCATTTCTCAAGCTGTAGTGAATACCACCACATGCAGGCCATAACCGATGCGAACCAACCGAACCCCGCTAGAGAGTATCTAAGCAACATTAAGAGCGGGTCCTGGACCATTACCGGCGTAGGAATAGAATCGAAAAACCAAATCTCGATCTCTGTACCAACATCTCCTCCTTGCAGATCATAGTTGCAGGTGGTCAAGATCTTTCCCGTTGTATCGGTATATTGAATCTGCGTACACTCGCTCGAATAGCCGATGATAAGCCCGGTAGCTTTAACTGAATGATCGATAAACCGAGCTATTGGAATTATTCTCCAGGCAAGGAGTGCAAAGACAAAGGCGATGCTCATAGAGGCAAATGTCTTCGCTCTGGAGCTATACTTAGTAAGAAACATGGCTTGGCCTTAAAGAGAATTACGTGCGCCTGGATTTGTGCACTTTCGCGGAGACACTCAAATGGTCGAGCATCCTGGGAGATTTCTTTAGAAAATTTCGAGCTAAACCCTTACTACCTGAGTTCAACGTAAGAACTGCGGCAAATGGTTGAAATTACTTCATCTACTTCGTTGCTCATGATATAAAATGCTCGACGTAGCAAGCTTCAGCGCCTGCGCTTTTATATCACTGCACGCCTCTCTCGTGTCTAAAGCAATTTCAACCACTTACCTTTGTCCTTACGTCGAACTCAGGTCTTGAGTCTCTCGGTGGGCGATGGCATGGATTCGTCTTCTTATTTGAATTGAGCGATTCTTTCGTCGTGAGCGGCGTGAGATGCGTGAAAATGCGCGGCTTTGGAGCGAATTTTGAGCGGAGGTGATGCATCGCATCAGTGATCACCAAAATTCCTGAAAAGCCTGAAAAGCAAGTATTTTCAGGCATATCGCGCCGCCCGGCAGAAAGAATCGCTCAATTTAGGTTTCTTAGACGGGATGTGCGATTTTACCAATAGCCTCGTTGAGCGCATCGAGGTGAGTATGCGCCAGGGTGTGTTCATATACCTTGGTGGCTGCCGAACGCATAAGAGTTTGAAGATGTGGTGCGAGACGGGGATAGTCGTCAAATAACTTGGCGAGTCGTGCCCCTAGTAGGCCGTTTTGGTCTGCCACGCTGATAATAGCATCGGCAACCAAATTATACCCAGACCCGTTGTGTGCGTGAAAGGCACACAGGTTACGACTAAATCCACCGTAAAGCGCCCGTATATAGTTGGGATTAGTGGGACAAAAATAGGAAGATTTGGCCAACGTCTCAACGAGTTGGGCTGCGTTGGTGCGAGTATGTGCCACCTGACCGCTAAACCAATCTGGCGCTATGTCGTCATAGCGGTGCCACCGAGTAATAAAAATCTCGTTCCCTTCAGCCTGGTACGAGTTTTGGTCGCGGTTAAGAAGCTCAAGTCCTGTAAGCTCATCGGCCATAGTCTGAGCGTTACGGACCATGGTAATCGCTATACCGTAAACGAAGTCGGGATTGTAGTGCCACAGTAATTCGAGGCAGGCCTTTCGGAGTGCCCGGGCTTGAAATGCCCGGTGGGCGTCACGCCCTACCGTACTTTCAATAGGATCGTCGGCCATGGTCTTTTCTAGTAGATCCAGCAGTGGCCCGTTAAGGCTCGTTGCTAAGCTACCGAGGAACGTACTCCTCGATGTATCAAGTTGCACGTAATCAAGCGGGTGGTGGAGCAATCCGAGTTCCTTGAGTGAGGGGGGCGTGATAAAAAGCGCCTTTAGGTCCTGCTCGACCGCGGCTGAGGCGAGAATTTCAGAGAACGCGTTTAAGAAATCGGGAGATACTGTCGCTCGCTTTCCCGCATGAAGATTCCCCACAGCCATAGCCATTAGTCTTTGCGCCGCATCGAATCTATTAAACGAGTCGGTATCGTAACGAAAGAGAGTGAGAAGTATTTGTTCGTTGTATGCAAAATCGAGAATTACAGGGCTTGAATAATTGCGCAGTAACGACAGCGCATGTGGTTTCACCGTGAAACCGCTAAAGGAGAACGTTTCCTGCAGGGCTCGTGCGATCAATGTGATCGAACCGTCAGAATTCTGTCGGATATTTTCTTCATGGTCTTTCTGAATGCCGAGAATGATTTCGGTTCCGTCTGAATTAAACGAGGCAATCCTGATCGGAATCTCAAATGGTTCATTGTCGCCCCGCTCCGATGATATTCCGGTTAAGTCCTGCTGAATTGTGATAGTGTATACACCGCTTTGAGGTTCAAATGAGTCCGTGATTCGGATTTTCGGCAGACCGGCTTGGTAGTACCACCGAAAGAACTGAGTAAAGTCGTACCCTGAGACCTCATGCAGAGCGCACCAGAAATCTTCGCAGGTAACGGCCTGACAATCATATTTTTGACAGTAGTGTTTAACGCCTTTTACAAAGAGTTCTTCGCCGATCAGTTCCAAGGCCATTCGAATTACCTCTGCGCCCTTTTCATACACGGTTGCCGTATAGAAGTTGTCGATGGCAACCATGGATTCCATGCGAATCGGATGTTTGTTTGCACCCAGGTCTTCCGGAAATTGAGTCTGGCGCAAGTCCTGAACGGTTTCGATTCGGGTGATTTCAGGACTACCGCACTTTTCTGCATAAAGCGTGTCGCGAAGAACAGTTAATCCCTCCTTGAGTGTGAGTTCAAACCAACTTCTGCAGGTAACTCTGTTACCGGTTCGATTGTGAAAATATTCATGTGCAATTACTCGGTCGATCATCTTTAACCGATCATCGGAGGCAGAGCGGATATCGCCAACAAGGAGCCGGTCATTAAATATATTTAGACCTTTGTTTTCCATTGCACCAGCGTTGAAATTGCTTACTGCGACAATCGAGAAAATGTCGAGGTCGTACTCGAAGCCAAAGTATTCTTCATCCCAGCGCATGCATTTTTTTAAGCATTCAAGTCCGTACTTGAGTCGGGGAACCTGACTCTCAATTCCGTAAAGTCTGAGCGAGACTGTTTTGTTACTTGCGGTAATAAAGGAATCTTCAATACAGGCAAGTGAGCCCGCGACCAGAGCGAAAAGGTACGATGGTTTCGGCCATGGATCGAAAAATGTAACGCTATGTCGACCGTCAGCTAGATCCGACGTGTGCTCAATATTGCCATTTGACAAGAGCACCGGGTATTCAGCTTTGGGCGCACTGACGGTAACGCGATAGGTGGAGAGAATATCTGGACGGTCCGGAAAATAGGTAAACCTTCGAAAGCCTAGTGCCTCCATCTGAGTTACAAGAATCTTGTCACTTTGATAAAGGCCTTCACATTCCGAGTTTATTGAAGGAAATAGAATGGTGCTCATTTTTACTTCGGCGGTACGTCCACTGATTGCAAGGACAAGGTCATCTCCCCGGAAGGTATACTCCTCTGAAGTCAATCTCCTGCCATCAACCTCCAGGAATTCGAGTATCGGAATCTGATTACCATTTAGAATCAACGGATGATTTTGTTGGGGGTGATTGCTCGTAATATTCAGTATCGTTGTGATACGGGTCGCTGCCGAAGTGGTTTGGGGAAGTACCTCCGTTCGGTAATGCAGGCACGCATCGAGCTGGAGTGACCTGAAAGCAGGCACGGGAGCTTCGCCCTCAGCATGAAATATATCGAATGCAATATCGCAGAGAACTTCTGTGTGCGTCACGGTCCAGGTGGGTGGTTGGTAGTCCTTCCAGTGGTGGATCACAGGCTGTCCGTGCGTCGGGCAATGATCGGTCGGGGAAAGATCGATAGTGGAGGTTTCAGGATTTTTAAATGAACACAGGTGAGGAAGACTCATATGGGCAGAAAATATATATATGTTCTTTGATTCCGGCAACGTTCCCATCTTCTGTTACCAGCCGAAAAGACACAAGGTTTTTTTGATAGCATCGTTCCTCGTGCCCTAGGGGATGCACGTAGCCCTCGCCTTGCCTAGCACCTCCCGAGATGTTACTGTTACGGTGTTTTAAGGGACGATTGCGTCGAAATCATTTAACCGCATTTTAGGGTAGGGAAGTAGAGAGATGGTACAGGTGAAGAGTTGTTGGGTAACGAAATTATTGAGCAGTGTAATGCTATTTTTGAGCGTTGGTTGTTTGACATCAATGGTGTTGGCACAGGCTCCTGATGTGGTCGTTATGATTGACCTGACAGGCAGTACGAGCAAAGCCGATTTAGAAAAAGAGAGAGAAGCTGCCCGTGGCATGCTTGAGAGCTTTAGAGCCATTACGCCGCGTCCGCGAGTTGCTATCGGCTCCTTTAATGTTACGGTTGAAAAGGCATCGTCCGCTGCCAATGCCGCCCGTATTCAGAGCGGCGCAGGGCTCACCGCCGAGTATGGTGATAATGCGGCAAATACCGGACTTTTTAAGGCTCTCAGGGAGCTACCGAACCCTGATGGATATACTGATATTGGCGCAGCCATTAATGTGGCGCAGGCGCACCTGGAGAGTAATCCAGGCACTGGACAACGTTTTATAGTTTTAATTTCCGATGGAACGTCTAACCGGCCCGGGTCGGCAAGCTATTTCGGTTGTGCGCCCTGCGGTTGTGAAAATGCCCAGACAGCAACCCGTGTTGCTGCTACTGAAGCCAAGAATAAGGGGACCGTGATCTATGGTGTCCATTATGAAGGGAATGCCTTTAACTCAACCTGTCCTAACGAGCCTGCAGCTGGTCTGGCCTTTATAAAGGACTCGATTGTTTCCTCACAAGATACCTTCTATGCGAGCGTTGGGGATCTTAAGGGTATGTTTACAAAAATTTCGTGCGCCGTGCGGTGTGATGACCAGGATCCATGTACTGTTGACTCATGCAACTTGACGACTGGCCAATGTGAATTTTCTGTGTCGGTGGCTGATAGCGACTCTGATAGTATTCTTGACTGCAAAGATACATGCCGTGGGAATGACCTCTCATTGGGCACCGCATGCAATAATTCGTCGACGTCTTGTTCCTCTTCGGGATATTTTGGTTGTACACAAGCCGGAGTGGTAGATTGTCTGGTAGACCCCAAAGCTGTAGCAGAATGTACTTCCTGTACACAGACTGACGTGTCAACTTCCATCGCCGCAATCAACGCTGGGCGCCTTGGTGCGAAAAAGGGTGCGCTTGGTGCGATCAAGAAGTTTAAGAAGGCCCTAGAGGCCCAAGGTATTGCATTTAGTAAGAAGGATAAAGCGATCGAAGCGAACATTAAGAAATTATATGGCTCCGCGCAGACACTTGTCGATTCCTTCCCGCCATCCTTTTCGCAATGTCAGAATACGGTTCTCTGTTCAAGTGTATTTAATGATTCCAAATACGACCAGTTGAAGACAGAGGTCAGATACTACTTCAGCAAGACCAAGTCCTTTCAGGGTAAGTTGAAGAAACTAGTCGGATCGATATCGAAGACCGACAAGCAGGCACTTGGAAAGGTCAAGCAGGCGACCAGTGCGGTAGTGACAGGGGTTGATTCGTTACCGCGCCAATATAGTATTTGCAACTAGTTTTGTGATGGGGCCCGCCCCTGGCACAGGCTAGCCCGGATTATTTACGAAACGTGCCCCCAGTGTGGCTAAGGCACCGGAGATTTTGTTGAAATCTTCGGTGCTTTTAAACTATCGTTCTGAATTGCAATATATTCTGGATACCCTCGGGGTTCAGGGGGATATTTCTGACCTGCCGGGTACCATGCAGCGCCCTTTCAGGCCGTTATCTTTTAATGATTTGGTAATCCGTGGTTGAACTTACTACTATAGGTGCCTTATAGTCAGGGTGTCGATTATTAGATGTCTGGATTTAGAGGATTAATGTATGGCGGGTGCGCACTCTAGCGAAACGAAGCGGGATGAGATAGCCCGAGGGGGGCGATGGTGGTTCTTTTTGATGGGCCCATTGGCGATATTTCTAACAGGTCGCCTCTATTGGATTGATCGCTATCTATCCGAGAATGATAAGGAAGAACAGAAGGGGGCGATGCTCCGCGAACTTCGGACAGCCCAGGCGGGTGTGGGGTCAGTTTCCTATGACGACCGGCAGGGTGGCTATTGCGCAACGAGTGGGGGACTTTCAGGACTGTTAAAGGAGTCACGAAAGTCGGCTGTCGTGCCTGGTGTTGCTGCTGCTCCTGAATCCATGGTCGCTGAACCAGCTACTGAGCTACAGGAAGAGAGTGCTGGTGATGTTGCAGCAGATCATTGAGGGGATTTTGTCTCTCTTAAGCGCTCTTGAATGGAGGGCTTGTGGCCTGATTCACCCAGGTGGAATGAGCCGTGGTGCTGGATATAACGGCGCTGATTGTGTTCGGGTCCGTCGATTGCTTCGGCGGGCTCCGCGGTGGAAGCGGGGTCACCAAATCCTTCGAATAATAGCGGAAGCACAGGGAGATCAGGAGCTGGTGAGTGTATGTGATGAGGCTATTAGGCGACTTTGAGGGAAGTGCATTTTTGTAGGGACTCCCATCCGCCCGTCCTAATCGTACTTCTCGGATTAATTTGCAACCTTATTCGCAAATAAGAGGTAATTTTAGGCCTTCAGGCAAAATGAGCAGCGCTTCGAACCCTTTAGAATTAGAGGCAGCCAATTCAGCCTCTTTTTCAGAGGTAAACGGATGGCAGTGGACCTGTGTCGCCCGAGTCATACGTTTCTCTAGTGCTTGTTCAATAATCTGGCAGAGTTCTGGCTGAGCTTGGGAGATTCTATTCGTAAGTATAATTACCTTAAGTGTGGCCGCATCTGCGTACACCTTTGCACCCATTACGTCCGTAAATTTTAAAAGTTCATGTTCCAGGCAGGAGAGGGATACCCACCTGCCATTGGCGTCTTTGATCGCTGGACCGGCTCTGCCAATAACTTCGATTCCCTGATCGTGGTAGACTGCCAGATCATTCGTGCAGTAGTATCCCTCGGAATCG
>JBIIDM010000152.1:0-8541 GCA_044238365.1 Bdellovibrionota bacterium
ACCCCCCGGGGCCCCCCCCCCCCCCCCCCCCCCCGGGTTAGGTCTCGGCTACCGGAGTATCATCTGTTCCCGCCGCGGTCCTACCGACACGATTGAGACTCGGCATTCGCACAGTTTTTCGATTCTCTCAACATATGCCTGCGCTGTTTTCGGGAGATCCTCGAAACGGGTAACGGAAGAAAGTTCTTCTTTTGAGAGATTCCATCCTGGGATCTCCTCAAAAACGGGCTCCGCCGTTTGAAGCTGACAGTTGAGCGGAAATTCGGTGATGTGTTTGTTTCCTACCTTGTAGCCTACGCAGATTGGCAACGGATCGAAATGTCCGAGGACATCAAGATTTGTGAGGGCAATTTCGGTAGCACCCTGCATTCGAACTCCGTACCGTGTTGCTACAGCATCGAACCAGCCAACATCGCGTGGACGGCCGGTAGTTGCACCGAATTCGCCCTTGTCGCCACCTAATGTTCGAAGCTTTGTCGTAAGCGCGTCATCTTTCATTTCAACCACAAAAGGTCCGGTCCCCACTTTACTGGAGTACGCCTTGGCCACAGCGATGATTCGCTTGATCGCATGCGGAGGGACACCAGCACCAACGGTGGCGTGTCCTGCGAGCGTAGAACTTGACGTGGAGTAAGGATACACGCCGTGGTCGGGGTCGCGGAGTGCGCCAAGTTGCCCTTCGACAAGGACTGATTTGCCCTGTTGCAACATCTGGTAAAGCAGCACTGAAGTGTCCGTTATATAGGGCGCCAGTTCGGCTCGATAGCTCAATAGTTTTTCAGTCTCGGTTTCGACGCTTAACGGGGCCTTCTTGAAGGTATGTTCGAAAAGCACGTTGATCTCTTCAAGCGCAGCAGCAACATCATCTATAAGCGTCTCACTATAAAGAACTTCGCCAATTCTGATCCCCCGTTTGGCAAACTTGGCACTGTAGAAGGGCGCGATGCCACTTCTCGTGGAACCGAAGGTTCGACCTACTATTCCTTCTTCGCGGTATTGGTCAAGCAGAACATGGGCATCAAGTACAATCTGAGCTCGGTCAGAGATGAAGAGCTTCGGGGTGAGAGGCGCCTTTGCCTTAAAATCACGCAGCTCGTTAAGCAACGTAGGTACATGAACTGCTGTTCCCGGCCCCAAAATATTAGTAACCGAATCCTCAAAGATGCCTGAGGGCAGCAGGTGTAGCGCAAAACGACCGTACTGATTATTTATAGTATGGCCGGCGTTGGCTCCCCCCTGGAAGCGCACCACGGCATCAAATTCTGATGCCAGAGCATCCACAATCTTTCCTTTGCCCTCATCACCCCATTGCGCGCCGACGACAGCGGTTACTGAACCAGTCTTAGTATTCACGTGCACACTTCCTTTAACAATTAATTCGGAGGCATACACGGTACTACGAATGGCCATAAAGTGCTATACCACCCCGTTTAAAAACGGCGTTATTGTTTATAGATTTTAGCCCTTTTTGCAAGATGGTGCTGCCGGAATAGATAAGCGGCAAACGAGAGTGGCCACAACATCAGAACGAACAAGGAAACCAGGATCCGTTTTCCTTTCGGCTCAGACGCCCAGACGTATCCGAGTGTCCATCCGACCAAGAATAGCAACGGAATCGCAGGAGTAATGATCCAGAGACTAGTCGACATCCAGACCATCTCACTTCCGGGATACTTCGACTGTTCAAGGAGTATCAGGTGATCCCTGAGGTCAGTTCGTGCTGCACGTTCGAGCAGTGTTTCATAGTCCTGCACATTCAAGGGTGTTCTGAAGTTCTTGTTCAAACCTTTTGACTCGGCGGCCATGATCAGGGCCAACAATTCAAACTGCTGAGCAATTGGGTCAATCTTTTCCTCCGCCGGTTGAACGAGTATGTAGTCAAGCACGTCACCAACATAGTGGTCCGCGAAGAAGAGCGAACGAAAGCGATTTGAATCCACGTCTGTCATCAACGAAACCTGGTATGCAAAGCCACGAATTGCGGCGATAAGCTCAAGGCTACCCCATTTTCGCAATCCCGGCTCGGTGGCACTCAGGACTTTGTTTCGATGGTATTGAATATACCGGCTGATCTGAGCGCTTAGGGCCGCGTCACTTGATGGTGCGGTGAGTTCCAGCGGATTGAGGCGGATCGCGCGCAAAGGAAATGGGGTGCCAAAGAGTTTTCCCCAGGCAGTGGCCGATTCAGAGGCTCCCCTAGTGACTATGCCAACCAGTGCTCCCTGGGCCATTACAGCGCCACCGCTACTTCCCGGTTGGCCTTCTGCACTCATTTCGAGGCCGAGGGTACTTTCCTGGGTGAGGGTTCCCGTTTGCACTTCTAGGAAGCCGCACTTAGGATACGAGGCGACTGTTAGGCTTGGGTCAATCTGACGATCGGTAAGTTCCGCAAGCGTAAAACTGCCTTTCAGACCTTCGCCTTCGGGAGGCGCGAGAATCGCGAGATCGAGGCCGTTGAACGATGTTTGTACCTGATAGAGTACTCCGGTTGTCTCTTCGGGGGTTGCCCCAACTTTTTTCGTGACTCCAACAACCAAATTATAGCATTGCCCACGGGCACAAAGTTCATCGGCCACATGAGCCGCAGTAAGAATATGCCCGGTATCGAGAATAACACCTGTTGCGCAATACTCCCGCACGGCACTTTTAAGTAGGACCACTGACTTCAAGACCCGATCCTCAAGCTCACCTGCCCAAAGGGTGGAGGCACCGCCGCTTATCCCGGTTAAGCCAGCAACAAATGCAAGGTTCAATAAGAACGCTAATTTCGCACGGTGTTTTATCGCCATAATTAATTACAGACTCAAAAGTTTTAACGCGAAGTGGCCTTTCAGGAGTTCTCTTACGTTAGACTTTATGAAAGACTTGCCCCATTTGTAACCTACTTACGCCGCCATGAATATAGGAAATTAACGAAGGAACAGAGTATGGAACCGGTTCACGAGAAGGCTGATATTGGAGTAATTGGGTTGGCCGTCATGGGTGCCAATCTTGCACGAAATTTTGAACGGAATGGGTATCGGGTGGCGGTGTATAATCGTACTACTTCGGTTACTGATGAGTTTATGAAGGAGTTCGGTTCGGAAAATCACGGAGGATTTGTGGGAACCGAGACCCTTGAAGGGTTTGTTTCGGCATTAGAGTCTCCTCGGCGAATTCTGATTATGGTCAAGGCCGGAGACCCGGTTGATAAGGTGATTACCTCACTTCTTCCACTCCTCGCCCAGGGAGACATTATTATGGACGGTGGTAACTCGCATTTTGAAGATACTGCTCGCCGGGTTTCTCAGTGCGAATCCGAAGGTATTGGCTTTATGGGGGTTGGTGTATCTGGTGGTGAAGAGGGAGCACTCTGGGGGCCGAGCATTATGCCCGGAGGAACTACGGAGTCGTGGAGGGCCATTGAGCCGCTACTGAAGGCGATTGCTGCAAAGGCCGATGGTCCGTGTGTGACCTTTATTGGTCCGGAGGGAAGTGGTCATTTTGTGAAAATGGTACACAACGGTATCGAATACGCGGACATGCAGTTAATTGCAGAGAGTTATGACGTGTTGCGTCAGATTTGTCTTCTCGAACCACCCCACCTCGGCGAGTTATATGAGCGCTGGAACCAGGGTCCGTTGCAGTCATTCCTGATCGAGATTACGAGTAAGATATTCAAAAAGCATGACGAGCTTGCTGATGGTTATCTTGTTAATAAGGTGCTTGATAAGGCCGAACAGAAGGGAACCGGCAAGTGGACCGCCCAGTGTGCCCTTGACCAGGGTGTCGTGGTGTCGGTGATTGACGCTGCGGTTACCGGGCGGATATTGAGCAGCCAGAAGGAGCTGCGTGTTGAAAATGCTGCTTTATTTCCGCGCGAAATTTCTGCCAAGGATGCCACCACGCATGATCCTCTGATTGAGGCCGTGCATGATGCGTTACTAGTTGCCAAGATTATTTCGTATGCTCAGGGGATGGAACTAATTGCAACGGTATCCAGAACACGCAAGTGGAATTTGTCACTTTCCGAAATTGCACGAATCTGGAAAGGTGGATGTATTATCCGCGCCCGGATGCTCAATGAGATTCAGGCAGAATTTGCCCGACCGCGCAAGGAACATGAAACCTTGCTAAGTGGCGCGTTGGGTCAAGTGGTAAAGCAGAAGGTAGGGGCGCTACGTCAGGTGGTTAGTAAGGCTGTGAGTATTGGAATACCAGTTCCTGCGTTGAGTGCGGCCCTAGCCTATTTTGACAGCGTTCGTAGTCCGGAGCTGCCGCAGAATCTGACGCAGGCACAACGTGATTTCTTCGGGGCGCACACGTATCACCGGACAGATCGAGAAGGGGTCTTTCATTCTTCGTGGGAGTGATGGTTTTCGCGCTAGGGTTCGCGAGTTTGGCTGATCTCTTCGTCAAAAGGTCACCAGGCTGGCGAACATCTACAAAACTTGCTTTACAATAATTCCAGAATAAAACCTGAATTGATCGATTCTTTCGTCGTGAACGGTGTGAGATGCGTGAAAATGCGCGGATTTGGAGCGAATTTTGAGCGGAGGTGATGCATCGCATCAGTGATCACCAAAATTCCTGAAAAGCAAATATTTTCAGGCAGATCGCGCCGCCCGGCAGAAAGAATCGCTCAATTTTAGGTAAAAAGATTCCCAGTAGCGCCTGTGCCTTAGCGGTTCACAGTCGAT
The DNA here is from genome assembly GCA_044238365.1 of Bdellovibrionota bacterium. Lineage (GTDB taxonomy): Bacteria > Bdellovibrionota_C > UBA2361 > UBA2361 > JBIIDM01 > JBIIDM01. The sequence goes on from JBIIDM010000152.1 coordinate 4,680, forward strand.
TAATGGCGTGTGCCAGATCGAAATCACGGTGGGTTATGCCTCCGGTATCATGCGTCCAGATGGTTACAGTGACCTTACCCCAAGCGAGAAAGATATCGGGGTGGTGTTGTCTGGTTTCCGCAAGTTCGCCAAGCTGATTCGTGAAGGCAAGCGCTTTTTTGAAGTTGGAGAATTTAAATTCCTTGAACAGGTAACGATGCTCAGGGGAGGTCCATCCTTCAGAAAGAACCGTTAACTGGGTATTGATTTCTGGTGGAGTTAACTTCGCCCCGTGCCTTGTATTTTGTGAGTTAGTCATTAAAAGATCTTTTATAATTGAATAGTTTAACCAGTGTTACTACCACACTAAGTACCTAAGCAAAAGGTACCTAAGCAAAAGGTACCTAAGCAAAAGTTTTTTGATATTAGTGTGGTGCAGAAGATAGTCATTTTATGTGCCGCATAATACCAAAAAAACTTTTGCTTAGGTACTTAGACACAAGCGCATCAAATATTGCCGGATCGATGTCTTTAGGATCATGGCACGGATTTAGCTATCTGCCAATCAGATCAGGTCGAAAATTCGCCTTTGCAGAGCTTGTTTTTTCAACTGCCGAGGAACAAAAATTTATCACCTTGATATTGCCTGGATCCTGCAGTACTGTTCCGAAGGAGTAGCGCGTTACAGCGCTAATTCTAAGCGTAGTCTGGCTGTTTGATTGTTCAGAAAAATACGCTTCAAATATCTTTACTGATTCAAAAGTCTCTCACAGTAATCTTAGGCAATCATAATGACTCAATCATTACATACGGAGGTAAATGAGTATCTCTCTCAGGCGGACCCTTTTTATATTGCGTGTGCAGGTGGGGTAGAGCGAATACTGGGGCTTTTTACAGAACATCCTGGGGCTTCTCGAGTATACTTGGGTGGTATCAGTTGTTACCATCGACAAGGCCTAGCCCGTTTCTGTGGCAGATTGCTCACTGAAGAATGCTGCTCACGGGATGCAGCATTGGCCCTTGCATCCGCTAGCTTTCGCGAGGCTGAAAGTATGGTTGCGCCCTCGTATGTCCCGATACATGGGATAGGTATTACTGCAACAATGCAGACTCTCCATGAAGTACGCGGGGGGCATCGGGTTTGGTTCGCTCGGGTAGGAAGGCTGGCAGTGGAGTCAGCGAACCTTGAGCTTGACACAACGCAGTCACGCCTGGAGCAGGTTGAAACCGCAGTCAGTTGGATTGTGTCGCAGATTCGTCTTCAGCCACCAGGCGGAGTGCAACTTGCAGAAAACCTTCAGTTCGCCCATCTGGCAATCGAAGGTGCCATGAAGAGTCCAATGATTTTTTTACGGTCGGGCGAACTGGCGCCATTAGATCCGTCCTATCTACGCCACAAGATAATTCTGCCGGGGTCATTTAATCCACTTCATTACGGGCATTTGAGAATTGCCCAGGAGTTATATAATTTGACAGGAAAGGAGGTAGTATTTGAAATCTGTCTGAAGAATGCCGATGAATCCAAACCACCTCTAACTGCATCGTACCTTGCGAATCGGCTTGCGCATTTTCGGGGAGGTCACGAGCTGATTGTCAGCAATCTTTCCCTATTCGTAGACAAGGCGGCAATTTTTCGGTGTGATTTTGCCGTGGGGTCTGATACGTGGCGGCGCATACTTGATCCGGCGTACTTCCGTAAGGGCGATTCCGTTGATTCACTTCTGAGTGAGTTTAAGAAGCTTGGAATAAACGTGTATGTCTTTGAGCGAGAGCAGTCCAGGATAGAACCTCTTCCGTATATTTTACCGGTTTCCTGGTCTATAAGTTCGACTGACATTAGAAGTCATATAACTGACGTTACGCCTGTTCTAGTTCAAGATGTCTGAAGGCTCTCTTTTTGGAGTGGTCCTTCACTGTGGGGCCACACTTAGGACAATCCACGCCTCGTAGAGTAAAGCAGGAATAGACTTTGCTACAACAAACATAATTGTAGGACCTTGCTACGTAACTTGCACTACTTTTGTGCGTTTTAGGGATGGCTAATCGCAGTGTACAAAAGCGAAGAAATAATAGAATTCAAGACACCCCCAAAAGTCGGTCTTGCGAGAATTCCTCGGGGTTATTTTTTTAAGGGTGGTGCAGCTCGCGAAGTTTTACGGAGAATGTTGCGACCAAATCAACCTAGGTTGTTAGTTCGTGATATTGACGTTATTAGGTTCGTAGAGACAGATGATTCCCTAGATCATAAGGTAGCATTGGAGCTAATGCCAGACGATTATGAATTTGGGAGGGGAGTTGAAGTTGTTACTTGCGAAGATGAGTACTTTTTGACTAGAGACCTTACTGTCAACGAAGTCTATTGTAATCACTCGGTAATTAGAGCTACCTCTAAGGCAGTTCATGATCTTAGAAACGGAATTTTGAGACCGACACCACATGTAACCAGTATTAATGGAGAGGTCGACTGTGCTACAGCTCTGAAGATACTACGCTTCGCAGCAGAATGTTTAGTTAAGGGAGTGAACTGTACGGTTGTAAATCTTCCAGCTTTGCCAAAGGCTAATCCATTTTATATTGCACTTAATTTAGATCGGTCTTTTGCTATAAGTAAGGAAGTTGGAGAGGAGTATCTTACCTTGGCGTGGCAATTTCAGGCAATATTTGCAGAACAACCCTATGCACCACCACTTGAAGTGGTAGTAAAGTATTTGGTAGAAAGAATTCCTCAAGGGCTTAGAATTTTTAGAAATTTAGATGAGGCTACCCTGGGGAAAATAGCTAGTCAATGCGCACTCGTTCGATTCTAAACTTGGCAAAAAAACAAGAGTGAAGAGTAAAGTGCTATAGCTACAGAACGGCGCTTACTGGTTTAATACAGTTACCTCAAGCAGCCCTTGACTGACTATATGAAACCAATGTTTGACTACCGGAGTGTCTCGCCTCGTTGGATTGAGCCGGAGAACTCCTTGGGGACCTTAGCCAGGTCTCAGAACAGGTTGCTCGATTTAAGGAAGGAGCGCTTGTTGATGGGATGACCCGAGCAGCGCACCACTTTTGTGTGAATTCGGAGATAGTGTCGACGTTGCCGGCGTTATTTTCCATCCTCAATGATGGCGAGCGTAATGCAAAATGTGTTGCGATCATGAAACCCCGAGTTGGTCCGTGGAGAAGTTTCCTCGCGGCGATTATGGGCGACAACGCAGAGTTACGCGATGGAGTGCATCAGCGAGAGCGGCGATGGGACTCAGTAGTCTATCCTTTTGCAAGCAGTGGATTTTTTCCATTAAAGCGCCGAATCCCTCGCTTGCTTGCTGAGCTTGGGCATGGCGGGAGAATGTAATGCCCAGAGAAACTGTCAGGGCAAGCGGAGATACTTTTCTATAGGGGAAGAGCTGATGAGAAGTCTGTTTGATGATAAGGATTTTGCGTTAGCGATAAAGAAGTACAGAGTTCAGGCAGGCTTTACTCTATTGATTGACTCTAAGGAATCTTGCTGAACAAACCCTAACTAAAAAATGTGTCAGACGTCAGCTGAATAAACATATAAAAGAACCGTAAGAGCGGTCTGAACATGGCAATGTATTCTTTGCTGGCGTTCATTTCCACTTACTACCTGTTAAGTGGGATAGGAGACACGTGCGGCCTTAAAATCGCGAGGAAATCATGTCTCCGCGATGCTTAAAATGTCGCCTATCCCTCTTAACAGGTAGTATAAAGCCAGGTGGGACAAATCGGCTATGATAGTTTAAAGTAGTAGAGAATGTCCCTGGTTTAGTTGAAAAGTATGGCGGTATCCGTCATGAAGCTGTAAAAAGCTAAGTGATGAAACTAACTACCTTTTACAAGAGGAGCCGCCATGAAGACATCGTACAAGAAAGCGAAG
>JBIIDM010000016.1:0-27701 GCA_044238365.1 Bdellovibrionota bacterium
CCGTAAGGTACCTCCTGTGTCGCCACAGTTTTCCTTAACTCAGCAGACTGCATAACGCTACCCCTTGGCTCCGTGTTCATTACGAACACCTCACAGCTACTACGAGCAACTCCGTCCCAGTGCAATGCATCGGTACTCTCATATTTATGATTTTTGTCATTTATATTTCTCCCTTCTCATCATTACGACTGGTTCCTGCAGTTCCAGTAAAGAGCCAAATAGAGAGTCACGCCTGCTATACGCCGGACACCACCTACACAGCATTCGGATTTGCGCCTGTAGATTCTTCCCAGAAGATCGAAACGCCTCTGGTTTTGATGTCAGTCTCTGGCTTACGACGCGTCAACACAGGTTCGGGTTTACTCGTCTCTCTCTATCACACTTGCACCTCTTAAAAAGGCACTTTTCCTTAACGCTCACCACCAATACTCTTAATATCAGCAGCTTAAGGCAGTTTGAAGCCGACTTCCGACAGCAGACTTCGGTGGACCTACCACCATCTCTTCACTAGCTTCTCCAATTTTCACATTCACTTCCTTGTCAATGTTCTCCTTGTGCTGCAGCGCACTTTCGACGTGACCAACGCGAATGCGTTTTTTCGTGGAACCCACTATACCGACTCAAATTCCGGTACGTTGCTCGTCCCGAAAAACACATCAGCACTGTTAAAAGTCCGACCATGAATTTCAATTGCGGTCCTTTGACTCCTTCAACTTTCTCCAATATCCTAATTATGGTGTCGTTCAACTGAATCCTCCGTGATTACTCTAGTTATATCGCCAGAATAATTACAGATTTTCAGTAAAAACGACACCTTATTTAAACAATTTTATCCTACCTAAAACTGTCCACAGTATTGCACTTCAAAAAGTCCTAAAAACGAGGAATGGGTATACCTAAGCAACAACTTTTGCTTAGGTAACTAGCTAAAGCGCTAAATCCTACCCCCGAACCAGAATTCTCCACATTCTCCTCAACGGCTCTGCAGCACCCCACAACAACTGATCACCGACAGTGAATCCCGAAATATAATCCCTACCGAACTGCGTATGACGCAATCGCCCAACGGCGACCGTCAAAGTACCACTGACCGCACACGGGGTTAGTCTTTCCATTGTATCGGGCTTGTCATTCGGCACAACATCGATCCATTCATTCCAATTTTGAAGTAAGGCATTCACTTCCTCAAGGTCACACTCCTTCTTCAATTTAAGTAGAAAGGCCTGTGAGTGACTTCGAAGTACTGGAACCCTAACACAGACCCCATCCACTGCGACCCGCTGCTCTAAGTCGAGAATTCTGTTCAATTCAACTTCGCCCTTCCACTCCTCACGACTCCTGCCATCCTCCATCGGGATATCAATAAAAGGTAGGACACTAAACGCAAGCGGCGCACCAAGCGCGGTTAACGGCAGGGTTGCATCTCGCATTGCATTCCGTACCTGCTGTTCGGCCTCAAGCGCCGTAAATTCACCCTGTAGCGCTTCCGTACACCGCATCGACTGACGCAGAAGCTCTTCCATCTGCCTAGCTCCCGCGCCCGACGCGGCCTGATAGGTCATTGATGATACCCATTCAACAATGTTTGCCTTAAAGAGTGGCGCCAAAGCCATAAGCAGCAGACTTACTGTACAGTTTCCACCAACAAACGTTCGTATACCTGATTGCAACGCACGGTCAATCACGTCGCGATTTACGGGATCAAGAATTATACAACTTTCATCGGACATTCGAAGCGCAGAGGCTGCATCAATCCAATATCCTCCCCAACCCTGGGCACGCAGAGCAGGATAGACCTGCTTGGTATAATCACCCCCCTGCGCGGACATTACGACAGCACACTTTGCCAACTCATCAAGACTGTAGGCATCAAGCAGCTGACCTTTCTCCCTGCCGGGAATTTCGGGACCAAGTACACCGACTTGAGACGTCGAAAAAAAGCGAACGTCCGCACCCTCAAAATCGCCCTCAGAGATCATCCTCTCAAGTAGAACGCTCCCCACCATTCCACGCCATCCAACAATACCAAGTACAGCTTCGCCCGGAGTTATCATTTCTTCCTTCAATATTTACACGGTGTAATCAACTAGCTCGCATTTTAAGGCACCCTTGAGGCTCAAAGCAAGTGCGGGGCACAGTTTACGCTAGACCCTGACTATTCAACAAAAATGTAAAAATTCAGCAAGTTGAACCCGCTAGCGGCACGGTCTGGGATAGACACCGGGTTAGACCGGACTACGTATTCACCATCCCTCTACGTAGCCCCCTTGATTTAACGTTAGGGGAGCATAGCAAGCGGACAGAACAAAGGTTCCAACCCGATATTTTTAATTGTCGTCAGGGAGTATTTTTAATTTTTGCTGAACAGCTTAATCATCTTTTCATTCTTTGCACTTTGCAGGGGTTGATAATTTGTGGTAAAAAAGCCAACAATTAAGAATAGTTGAGGTTGATCTGCAAGGACTTTGCAAAGGGTTTCATCACGCACCGATTAACCGACAAAAGGTTCTGCTAAACGAATTCGATCGAGATACAAATCCAAATAAAATCAACTTAGTTCTTGGTGTGTATCAAGACGAAAGTGGCAGTACAATCAGACTTGACTCAGTTAGTGAGGCAACAAAGCTGGTAAATTCAAGTACCTTGTCTAAGCTGTATCTTTATCCACAAGAAAACGCGTCGTTTCTTAAGTCGCTTGATCACCTTCATCTTGGTCTTGATTGGAAAACAGACGATAACTACCAGCGAATCAGGGTACAGTCACTTGGTGGAATTGGAGCTCTTTCTCTGGCCTTTAAGTTAATCCGAGATTTAGCCGGCGGTGTTTATTCTGAAGATCGAACTGTTGGAAGTAGCTTTCCCGCATGTGAAAGCTATCATTCTATTGCGCGTTCTAGTAATTTTAGTTGGAAAACCTTGCCCTATTTTTCTGCTGAAATTTATTTTAGGTCTGGTAAAATTGCCTTTGAACAATTTTACGAAGCCCTAGACATGCTAAAGCCTCTCTCAATCCTGTTATTGCAGACTGGTTGTCATAATCCTACTGGAGCTGATTTTTCTTTTGAAGAATGGGAGTTAATTCGGCAACGTGTTCGTAAGCGGCATATTATACCAGTGCTTGATTGCGCTTATCAAGGATTTGGCATAGGACTTGAAGCTGACGCTACACCAGTTCGAATCTTTCTTGATGATGGCCAGTGTGTATTTATTGCGTATTCCTGCTCCAAAAATTTTGGGCTCTATCGTGAAAGAGTAGGTGCATTAATTGTTCAAACCGAAAGCCTTCGTACTGTGGCAGAAAGTAGAGCCAATTATATCGTAGAATCACACTATGGCGCTCCTCCTTTTTTTGGGCCGGAAGTAGTAGCTACAATTCTCAATGATGCAGATTTGCGGGGTTTATGGATTGATGAGCTTTGTCAGATGAGGGCGCGTTTAGATAGGATGAGAAAGCTATTTGTTGATGGACTTTACAGCAGTTCCGAGATTAACTTTTCATCATTGAACAACTTGTCAGGAATGTTTCTAACAACTGGCCTTACTCCTAGTCAAGTTGCCCTGCTAAGGGAATCCGGAATTTACATTGCAGAGAATGGACGGCTATGCTTGTCAGGACTTAATGATGGTAACGTTGATAGGGTAACTGCTGAGATAGGAAAGGTTATTAAAGATACCAGGTTGTTCGTACCCGTTCCAGTATAAACGTTTTAAAAACTCTATTCTCGGAACGGGTATACCTCTTTGAGCTACAAAAAACTATAGAGAAAAACAAGCTAGCAAATCAAGTGGAGATCCCCTCCAATCAGCTACCTCTTCTTTACTTGAGGTGATTGCTATTTTATTTTTGATATCCTCAATCTGAGAAAGGCTAGAGGGATGACGCATCAAATACCTCCCCTTAAAATCGGCTCCCCTACCCATACATTAAAGGAACTATATTCCTACTCCTTGATTCGATCGTAAAAATCAACAAGTTCCTGATACTCTGCTATAAGTCTTTGTATCAACCACTACTCAAATGCTTTGATTCAGAATCTTGCTATACCAAATTATTGGGTGTACATTTTCGGTTTCATCCGAAACGCCATCACTTACCACACGCTATCCCTCCGGAATAGATTTTAGATTGAGTCCTTTTATTTTCTCTTTAAGCATTTCCTCCCAACCCTTTTGCAAAAGATTGACCTCAAGTTTATGATTGTCTCCCGATCCAATAATTTCAACATTTACTTTAGATAGTCCAGCGCTAGTATCAATTGCGCGAACACTCCAGAAATTTGGAAGATTATCTTTAGTAACTGAAACAAGAGTCAAGGCACTACTTACCTCTAATTGAGTTTTTCGGACTGCCTCCCAGCCAGTGTGAACCTTTATTTTCAAGTTATTGAGGTCTCTGTCCAAAAAAGTAGCCGTATAATTGCTAGCATTAAGATCCAAAAACCTCAAGGTACTCGGAATCAATTGTGAAACAATCTCTGCGATTTTCATTACTTCATTTCTCTTATTGCCAAGACCAATATTCATCTCTGGGTGTCTGCGATCAATGAACATGTTACTGGCTACAAATTGGTCAATTAGATCGCCTCGTTTCGGGTAAGCAACTGTAAATCGCATCGGGTCTGAGACCCACTGTTCTATGGAATTAGCAAAGTCCTCTACCCTAGGATTGCCATTACCATGGTCAATAACATTTCTACGGTCCCTAAGGGCGTAGTCCCAGATTTTCCATGGATCAGCTAAATTGCTAGTCAGACCTGTTGCATAAGGATTTCCCTTTCCCTGAAAATACCTAAAAAACTCATCGGCTACCATGTGCCCTAATTCATGAAAGTATACCAACTTGTCTATCTTGCCACCGTAGAATGTCATTACTCCCTTTGAAGTTTCAGCTGAAGCTGCGGCTTTGGCGTGAACCACCTGACCAGTCTCTTCACTTTTATAGGTGAATTCAGGCCCAGATTTCTTTTCAACTCGGATGACTTGTATTTCTTTAAGCGCATTTGGAGAAGTGCGATCAAACAAATCCTTCAGAGTCTTTAAGTAACTATTTTGGTCTTTTCCATCAATTGGAATAACAACTGCAATTGCGTGATCCTTTACATTCACCACATACCGTGCAGCAGGTGCAGTGCCAGTTTCAAAGGGATATGAGGAATCTCGGCTCAAACTTACTATCGAAAAACTGCCTTGCGAATGGAGCTTCCCTTCGACCTGGGGAGAGGCAATACCGTAATACTGATAGTTGGCGGCCCATCCACGCCGCGAAAGATTCCGCTGAAGCTGTAAGGCATCGTCAAAAGAACCGTATCCGTATAGTTTATTGAGTAATTTATATGACTCGTCTTCTGAAGCAAGCGCTACTGTAAGTTTACCATTTGCAAGAGTTGCCGGAATTTTGTTGTCATCAAGCCAATCAATCAGAGCATTCTGAGTAACCTTAGATGAAGATTTCAGACTTATGGTGGTTGTAATACTTAGACTTTGATCTGAGGATCGAGCTAACATTTTTCTGTATTCTTGATTTGGGATGGATATCACAGGTTCTTCCGAGTTGGAACCTTCCGAATTTCCAATTGACAAGTATGTTTTCGTTAAGTTAGCCACGATAGAATTACCTTGAGTAAATCCAATTCACTAATACCTAAACATATTGTATCGAGAAAGATCTCAATATTGCTTCAATTACTTATATTGACGTATTGGGTGCATGCCTCGACATACGCTATCCTACCAATAAAATTTACATTTAATTCCCTAACAGAATTCGTGAGCAGATGCTGTGATCTCCGTAAGAGCTCCTTCTAGTTAAGTATAAGTTATTGTAATCATGTGCCACTAGTGAAGACATTACAATAAATGAGATTTCTCAGAAGCTAGGGATATCGCAGAGCCAGTGGATACAGTCGCTGCAAACAGGGGGTAGTGATGCCTTTCGTGGCAATAGTCGACAGAGCTTGCTTGAAGAAGAAAACTATCTATTTACCTGAGTTCGACGTAAGAACAAAGGTAATGGCAAGGAGCAAAGGCAAATAAGGAACTTGAATCGAGAGTCCGTTGCAGCGCAGGTGGTACGCGTATTCGGCAAGGATAGAAAGACCTATGGTCGGCGTAGACTCTATCACGCGCTTAGCAAAAGGGGCACCACCGTCAACGTCCGTCAAGACCATAGGAAAGATACTCAAACACAAGGGTCTACGGCAAAGTCGGCAAGGAAGTAGAAGGCAACAACGAACTCTTCCCATAAATTATTTGACTTATTTAACACGCTGCTAGCCGCTCCAACTTCAATTACTCATTCTCCGTGGCCTATAGGTCAAGCCCTGTTGTTTCTGCTCAGCGAGATAAACACCCCCTTCACATTCAAACCACCCCCTAAAGCAAATGCACAAGATCCTGGATATCCAGCAACCCAACCGGTACCTCCCGGTCATCAACCACAATCACCTGGTCAATCTTCCGGGCCGTAAGAATATCTAGAGCCTCACCAATCCGCTGATGATCGCTCACGACGATCGGCTTTACTGTCATGCTTTCTTTCACCGGCCGATCAAGAAACGGGCCACCTTGTACCACACAGCGACGCAGATTACCGTCGGTGAAGATTCCGGCCAACCTCCCTTTTGCATCCACCACGACCGCAGCCCCTGGTCGATCCTTGGTACCCTGGTACTTCTTGACTACCTCGAGAGTAGACTCATCTTCGTATACCAGACAGAGACGTTCGCCGGTACGCATAACTTCTTGAATTGAAATAAGCGCTTTACCGAGCGATCCACCCGGATGATTACGAGCGAATTCCACAGGCGTCATACCAATCTGATTGGCACACGCTAATGCCAGCGCATCGCCTAGAATAAGCATGACCGTAGTGCTTGTGGTCGGCGCTATTCCGTGGGGCCCGGCTTCAGCAACCGCACCATAGCTAATGATTACATTCGATTTTCTCGAGGCCGTAGACTCACTTGAACTACCGATCAGAATCGCAGAAATCCCCGACGCTGAAACAAAATCGAGTAATCGACAGACCTCCTTGGTCTCACCACCATGTGAAAAAACAAGGGTTACATCACCGGAATAGAAACAGCCAAAATCGCCATGGGATGTCTCGGCAGGATGAACATAAAAAGCCGGGATGCCGATGCTGCTAAATGTAGCCGCAGATTTTCGCGCAATATGTCCGGCCTTACCAATACCAGCGCAAATAAGTCGTCCTTTTCCGCGACCACTAATAATCAAATTCACCGCATCAGCGAACGAATCCCCGATGGTCGCCTTTACCGCTTCGAGCGCATCACTTTGATCCTGTATAAACAACTTCACAAAGGATATTGTTTCTTCCTTTCCCATCCTATCCTCACTCAGAGATGCGTTTCCCATTGCTATCCCGCCACGCCACTTAATCCGAGTAATCCCAGCGTACCAACGGCAGGCCACTTGATTAAATTATTTACAATAAATATTAGAAACACATGAGCAACCCGATTTGTATACCAGCCACGAAGCCCCGTCATGTCTTCCAGCACCGTCTCCATATCAGCAACTCTGGGACGTCGTATATAGGTCTCAAAAACAGCAGCGACCAAGCCAGGTTTAAAAATCGGGACGAGCATTGTAAACGGGGCGGTTAATACGGTGAAAATTGCGGTAACAGGGTGCGTTACCGTTATTAAACAGCCCAGAGCTGCATAAAAGGCTGTTACTACCGACCATAGCCACAAATAGCGGCCAGCAACCTCATACCCCGCTGTCGAGAGGGCATACACAACCACTCCCACCAGTAGCAGCGGCAGTCCCCATTTAAAAGCCACGCGGCTAAAACCAGGGCGGGGAATTTGCTCAAGCGCTATGATGTCAATGTCCTCATCAATGTGAGTCTTTATCCCCGGGCAATGACCAGCACCGATTATAGCAACTATGGTTGACCCTGGAGCATTTCGCAGCTTGCTCGCAAGATAGAGGTCACGCTCGGTTATAAGGGTCCTCTTAACGGCAGGAAAAACTTCTGAAAACTCCTCTAACGCAGAATGCAGAGCGTCGTTGCTCTTGAGTCTTTCGATCTCTTCATTCGTAATGGTATGTTTTTGGAATAAGCCAAGAACAATAGTATTGAGTAGTTTACACATTCCCCAGAAGGAAAGACTTGTCCAGATACGCTTTAGGGTAATACGCACTTCGCGGTCGGCTAATACCAACTTTGCACCTAATTCTTCAGCAACCTCCACGGCTCTAACCATTTCAGAACCTGGCTTTACTTCGAGCTGGTCCCCCAGTTTTCGTTGAAAGGATGCAAGGGCCAGTTGCGCCAAAAGTACCAGGGCCTTACCCTGCCGAAAGACATTGAGCAGATCCATATCCCGCCAACGATCCGGATTTTTCAGAGCCTGTAACCTTGGTTCACAAAGCTCAACGGCCACTGAATCAGGACGTACCTGTCGAATAATCCGCTCAGCAAGGTCAACGCTCGACTTACTGATGTGAGCGGTCCCTACCAGATAAATCTCCTTCTTTTCCCCTGTATGCGGATCGACTACGGATATTCGATCAACATTGGGCTCTACCCGATCAATAGTTGCCATAATCCCTACAATTCGTTATGCCTTTAAACCTGAGTTCAACGTAAAAACAGTCGATGCCGTACTACTAGCCGATTACCGCAGTTCTGCTGTCAAACTCACGTTTTTCCCCCCAACGGTTACCGCTGGTACCCTAACAGCTTGAATATAGCAAGACAACAGAATCATTTCCTGTAACTTAACGACCTGAATCTGATAGTAAGAACAAAGGTAAGTGACTGAAATTGCTCTAGACACAAGGCGCGAGTAATTTAAAAGCGCAGACGTGGCTTGCAACATCGAGCATTTTATATCATGAGCAACCATGTGTATGAAATCATTCCAGTTACTTACCGCCGTTCTTAGCCCGGATTAGGTCAAACTTGGGTTGAAGCGGTGGGCACGTTGTGGTTAACTCTGGGCGTAAGCCCGGAAATCCCTGAACTGACACAGCTTATCTTCATTATAGTTGGCAACCCGTACTATACCCATTCCAATTCAAAATGTCTGAAGACTCTATTTGCTGGAATGGCTATTTGCTTGTCCCTCCGGGTGCTTTGCTCTGCAAAAAATATACCGGTTCTTCGTTTCTTAGGACTTTTTGAAGTGGAACCGGTATACTCCGCGGATCATCACTTTGGCGACCTATCACATTGGATGAACTATACTCGGAGCTAATTTTCCCCAACGATGACAAATCATGACTATAATGACCTCTGCACTGATGCTTGGGCCTACCACTCGAAGAAACCCCTTCGAAAAATGCCTCATTGTACTACTTATAACTATGAGCATTGGCTGTGTTCGATCAGTCCCACTCACTGCCCCAAAGCTACCGACCGTAGTAGAACCAGTCGCGAGTTCGCCTTCGGTCCCGGCAGAGGTGGCTCCATTACCGACGTCCATCCCCGGCAGAACACCCACTTTAGGTCTCGCTCATTCACAGGAGCCCCGCTCGGGTTCGGATTGTCAAATATCCTTACTTGGAACGTTTCCCCTTGACGAGGCCCCCTCAATCAACCAGGCGTTGGAAGACGCTAGCCTTACTCTTTCTAACCCCGCGCTCCAGTTCAAGGAAGAATATCTATTCCTGGGAATCCTAAGCCGAAATTGCATAGTGGTCTTTACAAATGAATCACCCTAATCCAAAGAATACTACCCTAAAGAACACTGGTGCAGCTCCGCCAACGCACACGATAGCAGTCCAGTTCCTACTTGGTTTCGTGCGTTGTTTAAGCTACCTCCCACGCAGAGCGATCGAAGCAATTGCTACATATATATTCCGTATGGGCTACCGCTTTGTCCCGCGGATGCGGGATGTGGGAATGAGAAACCTCGAAATTGCATTTCCTGAACAGAGCGTTGAATGGCGAAAGGATCTCCTCGCTCGGAATGCTCGTGAAATGGGTAAGTTCGTGGCTGACACCCTATTTCTCCCTCGGCTAACACAGGCCTGGATCGAACAAAACATCGAATACAGAGAGTTCATGTCGCTCCTGGAGCAGCTCAAGAAACAAGGCAAGCCCATAATTCTCATCGGTGCGCATTTAGGCTCATTTGAGCTAGTGCCACCTATGGCTGGAATCCTCGGACACGCTATTCATTCTGTAGCGCGACCGTTTCGTACTAAGACCTTAGATGATGCCATGATCGCTCTTAGACAGTACCATGGGGCTAAAGTGGTTTCTCGTGAAGGTGCTATCAAGAAACTGAAAAAGCTCCTAGCTGCCCGCCAAACTATCGGGATACTGTGTGACCAGAACGTCACTCGAAAAAATGCAGTATTTGTACCGTGGTTTAACACCCTCGCGGCGACCACCAAGGCACCCGGGTATCTTGCCCTTGAGCCCGAAAGCGTGGTTATTGCGATATTCAGCTTCCGGGAGAGTGACAAGTTCAAACTATCGTTTCAACAGGTTGACATATCCGAGATACGGGAGAACAAGATGCTCACTCAGGATGAAAGAATTACAAAGATAACCGAGATTTTCGCCCGGGTGATTGAATCAGAAATCAGAGCCCATCCTGAAAAGTGGTTCTGGATTCATCGTCGGTGGAAAACCCGCCCTGAGGGGGAACCGGAAAACTTCTATACGAAGCTGCATAGGCTGTGAAAAAAGCTATACAATTATGTGTAACTGCCCGAGCTATTTCTAGCCTGAGTTCGATTTAATAACTGCAGTTTTATAAAACCTGCAAAATTCTTTGGCGGTCACCCTTGAGCACTCACTTACGCAAACAAGTTCTATGAACAAAGCACCAAAACTCTCAGACAGTAGCCGCATAACCTCTCTTGGTTTACTGTGTTTTCTGGTTCCTCTGATCATTTACCTGCTTCGAGCCCCTCTGGCATCAGGATTTATGCTCGATGAAACTATTACCTATTGGGTTACTGGCGGGACAATCCAGGATACCATTGAGCGTTCCTGGGCATTTCAGGGCCAGTCGCCACTTTATTTTATAATTGTCTGGCTGGAGCGTTCCATCGGGTTTGACACAGAATCAAGTCTCCGTGGAATGAGTCTGATAGTTATGGGACTTAGCATCATCCCCTTGTGGTACTGTGCACGAATTCTCGAAATAAACTATCCGCTGGCAGTACTTCCGTTAGCAGTTTTCAGTGACGATATAATTATCCGCTACGCCCTGATGGCCCGCCCCTATGCCTTTGGGATCTTCTCTTTAACAACGTCAACAGCTTTGCTCTTGCACTGGATGTCTACCGGAAAAAGGGTTTCTTTCCTTTCTTACCCACTCTTCCTTGCTCTCACACTTTATTTTCAGTACCTCTTTTTACCAGTGGTTCTAATTCACCTGCTCGCCTATTTTACCTTACGGAATCGCCATACTAAAGGAAATTTTTCAGCACTTGTTTGGGCCTGGTTTGTAACCCTTCTGCTAATGATACCAGGTATTCTGCACTTAGCGAGCTGGTCGAATCGAACAAACCTCCTCAGCCAGGTACCGCTACCGCCTCCCCCCCAGGCATTTGCACGACTTTTTCCGCTCGGATCGCTCGGACTACCCATGCTGGGTTGTATGGTTGGATTCCTGAACGTACCATTTAAATTTAAGCCAGGACAAATCCGGATCCTTTCTCTGCTCCTTTGCTGGGCATTCGGGCCAACCCTATTGCACTACTCGATTTCCCTTTTCGGAAATACTAATATTTTTATCGACCGATACTACATCTGGAGGGCCCCTGGTGTTGCGTTGCTCGTTGCGTATCTCCTTAATCGAATTGATTCCGAAAAGCTCGTAAAAGTCGCCATTGCCGTATGGGCCATGTTTATGGTTCCAGTTGAATTCTTCCGGCGATACCAAATGGATGACTGGCAAGTAGTTTCGCAGTTCATAACCGATAACGCAGCCGGGGAGATCTTGCTGCTTAACACTGGCCTCCTGGAACTGGACAACGTCCCTTACCCAGACGACTCAACCTCTATCGCCTATCTCAGCGCACCATTTACCGTATACCCTGTCGAAAACCCCACGATACTGATTCCCCTCTCATTTGAGAGTGAAAACCAGGAATACTACTTAAAGCAGTCGATCGCACCAAAAATCAGCAAGGTGAAGTCATTTGTGCTGATAGTAGCAAGAGCTAGAAGAGTAAAATATAACGGACAGACACTCCTCTCTTCTGAGTATTATAGAGAAATATTTGAACTGTTCGATTTTGAACTGGAGCACAAGACTGAAATTGGCACTGTCGATATTCTGAAGTTTATGCGGGCCATAAAACCAACGCACAACGAAAAGGGCACTACTTCTTCCAACCGAAAAAGCTAAAGGAAGATTTAGGCTTTTGCCTCACGAAAGCTGCACCTAATAGAGCGAGTTGAATCAACTTCTCCTGAGTTGCTTCGTCACTAAGTTCATAAAGAGTTATCCCAGGGTTCCCCCAAAATCTTCCGGAGCGCGAATACGGCACCACCGGATATGACGTGGAAGGTGAAAAAATATCAAGCAATTCAAACTGTTGCTGGAATTCACGAGGGGTTACTACCTGTCCGGTATAGGAGTTCATCACTATGTTCCAGTTCTTAATTCCGAGCAGGGCATCGTTATTAGTCTCTCTCACCAAACGTTCACATCCCCGAACCGTCTGCCTCAAAGCAGATGGATCGTCATCACACACTAGGATGACTTTTTGGCACATGGAGAGCGATACAAAAGTCGATATTCCCCAAGAGCGACCCAGGTCAACCACCACAACGTCAAACTCTCTCTTTAATTCCTGAAAAAGACTCTCGATATATGTCCGAATCCCCGGCGCATCGGGAATCGCATTAGATTTAAAATGAAAACTATCCCCGTAGTGTTCCGGTTGAGGGACAACAAACATTCTCCCCCTGTATCCTTCGACAGGATAGAGAACTTCGTTTAAACGCCCAGGAGGCACCTGGCCCATGCGAATGAAATTAGACACAGCCATCCTGTGAACCTCCTCCGCCTGTGACCAATGCGTTATGTTTGGCGTTACATCATCAAAATCAAGCAATGCCACCTGTAAATCGTGTCGTGCCCAACAAGCCGCCAAAGCCGCACTAATCGAGCTACAACCAACTCCCCCCTTAAAATGTACAAGGCCTACAATTCCCCGATTTTTGAACTCCTGCCCATCGTCCCCCTGAACCCGGTCGCACTCAATGACAAAACTAACTATTTGAGCGAGATCACCCTCAGGAATTGGGTAAACGCCGTATTCAATACGCAGATCAGTCGCCTGAGCCCGATACTGCTCCTTTTTCAGTACAACACCTATTTTACCTACTGGAAACTTTTCACGTACATCAGCGATCACCTGTACGATTTCATGTTCACACCCGGGTCCGATGATTGCCCCGGAACTCAGTGACCAATCGAACCGATCTAAATGAAACCGATCCACCTCATAAGGCTGAAATCTTTTGAGTCCTGCTTGGCGGATCGCCTCCCGGGCACGCCCAATCAGCGCCGCTCTAAACTCCGGACGATAATCTATAATAACCAGATGCACGCAGAACGCCTTTTTAAGATTGCCCAGATTGGCTCTATCAGTTTAATTTGGATGCCAAGATGGCACGATTTTGGGCAATATTTTATTGGAGGGAGCCACAAGCTAAGTCTGAGGAATGCCCGATATTGTTCTGTAAAGCAGCAGTGGGAATACCCACGCGTTTTGGTCAATCTGCGCCCAAGCCCTGATTATTCACGAAACGCGCCTCCATAGTGGTTAAGGTGGTGCGAGCTCGTGAATAATCAGGGCTGGATCCGGGGAGTTGTATCGATCCCCCTGCCCCGCAAATAATCCTCGCTACAAACGTCTTAGATGGGCAGCCTCAACGTATATTCTCTGAATTTCTGAGACACCTTCACTGGCGCAGAATGGAACAGCGTCTATTTCGGATACCAAAACTACGCCCCGCAGAGCGCTCATTATAAATGGACTGACCCGACGATTACGCAAGTCTTTAAGAGTTGTACTTTCAATACGGACTTGCCGACCGATGTTTGAAAACAAACCACGCAGGACTCTCTGAGTCACTCCGTCTAGACCTCTGCCGGTAAAAAAAATTGAACCCTCGAGATCAATCCAGCCCAAATTGCTCCAGGCACCTTCAATCATACAGTCATTCTGATCAACATAAAGTGTTTCACATAACGGTGGGCACTCTAACTGACATTGTTCCGAAAGAGCTGCTCCATAGGAGCTCTTGAGGTCCTCATAAGGACGCGAGACGCGCCGAGATCGTAGCGCGATCGAAGGAGAAGAAATCTCCAAGGGATCAATTGGCCCAATACGTATAATATACAGTTGGTGAAATAGTTCTACGCGTATGCGGGCTTCCCGTAGCTCAAGACCTTCCATGCCTCTATGCACCTCGAAGGTGATATTTTCGAGGCTCGGCACCAATAGACCAAAACGCTGGCATCCATGCACAAGCCGTTCATAATGGAATGGCAATCCCAGTATGTAGACATCATCGTCACCAACCAACGCACGGAATGAAGTAAAGACTCCGGGGTGAGGTGCATCTTCCCATCGTTGAAAGGCTTCCCCTGGGCGGCCGTTAACAAAAACTTGGGCAAACGACATAAAAGCGCTGTAAAAGTGAGAGTTGCATCGCCTTAGAACCGAGGTGCGTGTTGTTAGACACTAGGCTCAGGTGGAAGTTAAACGGCGGATTAGCCTGCCATTTCGACAGTGTATACCACGAGAGACGAAGTTAATGAAGCAATTTCGAGCATCTCTCTCGAGCTTCTCACGTCAAACTTCCGAGTGATAGAAAAAAAAATTACGCCTTGGTGTCATCCGTATCGTCCGCAGAGGGGAGCTTAATATTTGTGCTAAGGATTACTGACTTTACCGGATTTTCTGCGACTATCTCATTAACCGAGAGGTATGTCTTAAACTTGGTATCAATAACTGTGTCCGGGTGGCCAAGTGCCGCAAGTGTCGTCACCACCTGGCTGGTGAACCATGATTGCCCAGAACTTTCATTTCTCACTTTTTCCTTCTCCTCCTTTTCCTCTTGCATCAATTGCCCACTCGCAAAAAGAACGTCTTCTACAGTGCCGGTTAAGTAACTATTAGGGATCCAGATACTATTACGCTGGCTCAACCCAGCTAAAAATTCTGTTAAGGGAGACAACGTGTTTATATAGGAGCTACTATCGGTGTTACCACTATGCCGTGCTTCGATAGCCGCAATACCCGCATCAAAGTTTGTATAATGATTCGACGCCTCATAGAAATCAGTATGATACCCAGCCTGAATGTAGAAATTTGTTTCAGCCCTTAGAAGCTCACCCTTGGTCCACACCACATTTACGACATCCAGTAATTCCTTTGGCGTAGCTCCCTTTTCACCTCGCAAGGTCTCCATTTTTTCATCGGCAATGATACCATTTTTGTTCATCAGCCACGCCTTGGGTGGCGATATCAACCGCTCCTTCAGGGTGATAATGGACCCATCAAGGAGCTTCTTCACCTGATCAGGAGACAGGTCGTTAATAATTTTTTCAAATTGTTCAGCAGTAATGTTCCGACCGAACTCTCCCATTTTCAACATTTCGTAAAAGGGTAGAACTTGGTTAGGCTCCAAAGCGGCTTCGGAATAGAGCTGTCGAGCAACGGCCGCAATCATCTTCTTAACTTCAGGATCATTTCGTTCAAGCGTTGGATCCTGTAACACCTTCAGGTTATTTTCAATTTGTGACTTAAATGCTCTTCCTCTACCCTCTCCAGACGTTTCATGAAATAGAGGCTCTCGGTTGATCACTGCATCAAAAGCATTTTCTGCCAACTCCGCTTTATTAGCCGCCAATGGTCTATCCTTTACCAGTGGGCCGGCAGAGGAAACTGAAGAATCGGATGTAAATAGTAAGCCAAATGAATTGTTAATTCCTTCCCAAGTACTCGAATCCACATTAGCGGCACCCTTACCGAGGGCATTTGCCGTCACTGTGCCCATTGGGATTACCCCGGGAAAGTTATCTGGGCCATTTCCGTCATAGTTCCACACCTCGGGATTATCAAAAAGCGCGGCCGGCAAGGCATCTTCAGAAAAACTGAACTCCGCCCCTTTAAGACTTGCTCCAGTGAAAAAAATACTCGACTCCTTGGATATCTGAACATTTCGAAACTCGGGCGCAGTCGGCAAAACAGGATCAGTCGTTTCCGACCCCTTAATTATCGCACTTACTTGATTCTTCTGTTCAATATCTGCCCCCATGCGTACTTCCAAAAAGAACAAGTAATACACCCATACAAGATAGGGCATCAGACGAACTCTATGCTGTAAATGAGAATAAAAGTAGTAGAAACTCGCATAAATCACTGATTGCGTGCTTTCGACGATATATGGTAAACCCCGAATAGGCCTATATGCATATCCTCAACCTTCTAATGATCACATCAAAAAACTATATTTTTGCCTGTTCGTGCTTCGCATATCTCCTATTTTCAATCGCCGACTCCTGTATCAAGATATCAGCGACCACGCTGGCAGGAAATAAGGTCATATTGTTATCAAGCGCTTACGCTGTCGTACTCGGTGCTATTTACCTGACTACAACACGTAAAGGCCTTAAACCCTTAAGAACAAAACACCCCATAGTACATTCCGTTCGGGGTTGCTTGTCAGCCATCTCTTACATTCTCGTAGTTGAAGCTCTTCCCAAAATTCCTCTTCCATTATTTTATTGCCTTGCTTTTACACTTCCGATCTGGGCCTGTTTGAGTGGTTTGATTATCAATCGTGAAAAGATACTTAACGGGCAAATAGTTGGTATCGTAATCGGATTTAGCGGTGTGCTGGTAGCGCTGGAACCGAATCCTTCAGACCTTGGACCATACTGCATTTTTGTTATCGTCGGAATGATCTTACTCGCAGTCTCTTCTGTAATGGGAAAGTGGATCCGTCGAGAAGAAGATCCATTTGCGTTGGGTTTCTATCCCCGCCTGGCTTCATTTGTTGTCTTTATTCCGTTATTGCCAGAGCTCTTTTCTGACTCAATCTCACTACCACTTCATCTACTGATACTATTTTCCTCACTCTTATCCGGAATTGCAATGGTTATTATAGGCAGGGCCTTTCAAGTTGAACGCGCAGCTATGATTGCGCCCGCTCAGTATTCCCAGATTATCTGGTCAAGCATACTGGGGCACGTTATTTGGGGGGAAACTCCGGCGCTTATGACTTTTATGGGAAGTTGTATTATTGTTTTAGGTGGGTATATAGTAATTAAGGGTCATAAGAAAGTCAGCGATACCAGGGATGTTCCGGCAATAATAGCCCCCACCACACCATAGCAAATTATTTATAACACCTTACGCGGTTACTCCAACGTAATCTGCAACGCTGTATCCTCATCACCTACACTCGCGACAGCTTTCGTCTTCTTTGGCTTAAACGCAGCCGCCGGTTCGTTAAAATCCTTTTGCTCAGTTAGGTGCACCCTCAATCGAAGATTATTAGCACTGTCAGCATTCTTCAAGGCCTCATCTAGCGTAATTTTTTCGGAACTATAGAGTTCGAATAATGCCTGGTCAAAACTCTGCATGCCAATATTATTACTTTTTTCCATCGCCTCCTTGAGCTCGGTTATTTGCCCTTTGAGGATCAAATCCTTGACTCGTGGGCTATCAAGAAGTATTTCAATGGCCGCAACTCTTCCATCGTCTTTGCGTTTAACCAGCCGCTGTGAAAGTATTCCCCGAAGATTTAAACTCAACTGCATATATATCTGAGCATGCCTTTCATGCGGAAAGAAGTTCATTATTCTCTCCATGGCCTGGTTAGCGTTATTACTATGAAGCGTTGCAAGACAAAGATGCCCTGTTTCAGCAAACTGAATCGCTGCTTCCATAGTCTCAGAATCACGAATTTCTCCGAGCAGTATGACATCAGGCGCTTGTCTTAACGCATTTTTTAACGCCATCTGATAACTAAGTGTATCCATCCCAATTTCTCGTTGAGTTATGATGCACTTTTTATGTGGATGTACGAACTCGATTGGATCTTCGATTGTGACAATGTGACCCGACGTCATTCTGTTCCGATAGTCTATCATTGCCGCAAGGGACGTTGACTTACCCGAGCCCGTTGCTCCTACAACGAGGACCAGCCCCCGCTTAGTCTTGGCAACATCCTTCAACACATCCGGAAGCGCAAGACTCTCAATAGTAGGAATCTCCATCTTGATTCGCCGAATTACCATCGCAACCGCACCCCGTTGTCGCAGGATATTTAGACGAAAGCGTCCCAGTGATTCATAATTTAAACCAAGATTCTGCTCATTATCTCGCTCGAACTCAGCCTGTTGACGATCATTCATCAAACTTGAAGCAAGCTCTTCAGTATCGTCTTCGGTCAAAGACTTTGTTCCTGCTGGCTTTAGCACAGCGTTAATTCTATACATTGGAGGAGAATCAGTGGTCAGGTAAAGATCGGAAGCCTCATGTTCAACCATTAACGATAAAAGGCGGGTCATGTCATGCATGGCGATACTCACTTAAAATTCAACCTATCTTCCACTTTATCTTCCAAATCGCCCCTTTACTTCCCGAGCCTCATCCTGCTCCTTAAACATCTCGGGCTTGCCAGTTTTCTCGATTGCCGTTTCTCTGGTTATCAACCCCTGTGCAACAAGCTCACGCAGATTCATTTCCATGGTTTGCATCCCTTGCCCTTGCGACGTCTGCATTACACTTGGTATTTGATGAATCTTGCCCTCACGAATGAGGTTTCTAACGGCAGTAGAGCCAATCAATATCTCTAATCCGGCCACTCGACCGCCTCCAACCTTCTTACACAGAGTTTGCGTTACGATTGCCTGAATAGACTCTGAGAACATGGCGCGTACCTGCCCCTGCTGCTCGGGAGGAAATACGTCAATTACACGGTCAACTGTCTTCGGCGCGCTTGAGGTATGGAGCGTTCCAAATACCAAATGACCAGTTTCTGCTGCAGTTAGTGCGAGCTGAATGGTCTCTAAGTCTCGCATTTCACCCACGAGAATGTAATCGGGATCTTCCCTTAGTGCAGCTTTCAATGCATTTTTAAAGCTGTGCGTATGTGGCCCAACTTCCCGTTGGTTTACCAAACACTTCTTACTGACGTGTACGAATTCGACTGGATCCTCAACAGTAAGAATATGCCCCTCTCGATGGTCATTAACGTAGTCAAGCATAGCGGCTAGCGTGGTAGATTTTCCCGAACCGGTCGGACCAGTCACAAGTATCAAACCTTTTTCTCGGTGGGTTATGTCACGAAGAATATCAGGCATGTTGAGCTGCTCAAGGGTCAGTACCTTTGTAGGAATTTTTCTGAAAACCGCTCCCAGACCTCGTTGATGACGAAAGACATTCACCCGAAAACGAGCCATATCACCGACTTGCATTGAAAAATCAATGTCGCTTTTTTCGTCAAATACCTTACGCTGCTCATCGTTCATGATGTCGTACACTAGCGCATGGGCCTCTTCTTCGGTTAGCTCGGGCATCTTCAGGCGCTTCATACTCCCGTGCACTCGAACCATTGGACACTCACCCGCGCTGATGTGTAAGTCCGATGCATCCTGCTGATGCGCAAACTTAAGGAGTTTTGTCATATCAACTGCTGTCATAGCACCCACTAACCCCCTAATAACCTATAATAACGCCAAAGCACAATGCATCTTTATGGCTTACAAAGCCAAGCACAATGTAGTTAGTCGACCGCTTTTAGAAAATTCCAAAGAAAAACTTATCCCAAAATCGCAAGAATATAGGTAAGTAGTTAAAACTACTTACCATAAGTACCGCGATTGATGAAACCCTCGACAGGCCTAGCGAAACCAGCAAGAAGTAAGAGTCATAAGGTTGCTTAAACTCGAGGAAAAAGTCTTTTTTTTGGATGAAGGAAGTACTACTGTACCTCGCAAGGAGCGAAATAAGGCTTTTGAAGAAGAAATTGAACAATACCGTAGGCATTACCTACCACTCGCTCTCCTGAGCCATCTGCCTAAGAAGTACTTCCTTCAGCTCGTTTGGCAAATTTGGATTATTCGCAAGCGGAAACTCGTACTGCTTCACTATTACCTCGTTAGGCGGAGCTGGAAATTGCGCAACGACCTTCTGAACGTTTTCTGTTGTCAGAGTATCGGAAAAAATCTCAAGCCGCTTAAGCCTTAGTGACTCAAGATTACGAATATCGAACAACGCTATCGGGGATCCGGGGCCTAGTGTAATCTCTCTCTCAGCGCGGGTAATTCACCACCTCTCAGACGATCGTTGGACAACCCCCTTCCCTTAAGCCACAGACGTTGGAGATTCTCCATCCCAGAGAGGTAAAACAAGGCAGATTCGGGCAAAAACGTGGTTGAGAGCTTCAGAGTTTCAATCTGCCGATGGCTGCCGATGGCCTCAAGAATACCCGTAGAAACCTCCTTCATTCGAACCGACAGAGAAGTAATATGATCCGGTAACCCTGTTAGTAAATCCTCTGTAGGCTCATTGAGCTCCAGCTCTCGAACGTCGGGGAAGAGATTTTCGATTTCAGGCCAGGTACTCAGGGCCTGACACGGCCGACCCTTTCCGCCAAGGGAGAGCGACTTTACGCCCCTATGAGGAGGTAAATGAGCCTCTGATAACCCTCCCAGATCCTGACAAACTCCGACCACGAGTAATGACCTTGGAAATTCGGTGGAATCAGTGGCACTTGCCTGTTCGACCAATCGACAGTCAATTCGATCTTGCAGACACCAATAAAACGCTTGTATTTGGCTCGGGGAAGCTGCTACTGACCAGGGCAAAAGCATCAAATTTATAAATGCGTTTTAGGTTGATTGTATTAACATACTGTATTTATTGAGTTTTATTATTGATTGCAAACTCTCCTACCAAAATGTAAATAGTTTTTGGCAACTATCTTGTTAGGAAATTTGCTTCCCTCACCGGAGAGATATTTTCCCCCCGGTTCCTTAAAATCTCCCTACGATAAAAGGTCTTTATTTTCAAGCAGTTGAAAATAAGAACGTTTGTATAATTTTGATGCTTTTGCCCTGGCTACTGACTGCATTTCAGAGAAGACCTTAAAGCCCTTTTCGGTCCAGTGCTTGTTGAGCATTAGCTCCTCCTGCTTGGTGAACTCCGGCAACCCAACTCGCACATCCCTGAGTCGTCGCGAAACAAACAGGACCCTATCTGAGAGTTGCTCGGGCAACCGATTAACTTCAAAAAGACCTACAATTGAGCAGACAACCAAAGCGGTGGCAACGAGTGCTCCCAACTGCAAAACGGGAATACAGGCTAGAAAAAACAAGCTCCCCAGGAGTACGAGCACAAGACTTAGTAGAAGAGCTGAGTACTCCCCGGCGATATTGGAAAAGGCCAAAGTAATTCCACCAAATAATATTCGATTTGAAAGCCGATCCACTAAAAGCCAAAGCACCGCTCCCCCCGCTGACGCGATCAGATGCGCCCCGCCTCCTGCTAGGACACCAATTATAACCGTCCACTGATCACTTACATGGCGCAAGGACCGCTTAGTAACGAGATATACGTACAAAACCACAAAAAACATCAGGAGCCAGGTTTCTGGCCGTCCCGTAAGGTAAGCATTAACATCAAAACTCAGTACTTCTAAAGTGGAAATAACACCGGAAATAACCCCAAAAATCAGAGGCAAAGAATTCAGAAGGTGAGTTGATTTCATAAACAGCCTTAATTAACAAAACCATATTCTAATGATCGGCCGACTAAGACACTCCTCGCTTTCTCCAAAAACACGATTTTTTTGTGGACCATTGTGCTCGAATTTTTTTGGGGGGCATCCTAATTTCGATGCGGGCTAGACGCGATTATAAACAAAAACATCATTTCTTTTTTATTTGGCAAAATATTGTAAAAAAAATCATGGCGATGAACCATAAATACGCTTGAACAAAAAAGGTGAAAAGGGACAGGACTATAAAATGTCTGGTCCTACGGGCTTCTGAAGAATCTGGGCCCAGACGCGCCTGAGAACCTCCGATTTATAACTGTCTATACGCGACAAAACCTTCCATCAGTATTTTTTCAGTTTTATGAAGCACATCACAAAAGCACACCCCCATCTAAGAAAACCAATTATTGAGGGCTTGCTGTCTGCTATTATGTCAGGTTCGGGCGAAGCATACTTAAGCGCCTATGCCATTTTCCTCGGCGCAACGGCTCTGGAAGCGGGCCTGGTTACCGCCCTCCCCCCTCTAATTGGATCCCTCGTTCTACTTGCGTTCCTGAACAGAATCGCTAAAACCCAGTCACGTGTTGAAACACTGGCCAATCTTAGCGCATGTCAGGCCCTGCTCTGGACACCCATGGCGCTGCTTGCATTTATTCCAGAGTCGAGCAGCACAATCATTCTCCTGCTCATAGTACTTACAACCATTCACTATGGAATCTCAGCTGTGCTCTCACCGATCTGGAACAGCCTTATGGGTGATATTGTGCCTGCTGAAATAAGAGGCACGTACTTCGGACAACGCAATAAAATTGTACTTCTATCCAGTCTCGTTGCAACGACTGGGGCTGGCGTGCTTCTGCAGTATTTTAAAGATCAACACATTACCAAATGGGGCTACCTCTTCATCTTTATCACCGCAGGTGTTGCGCGATTCGCCTCCTCCTGGATGCTTAAAAGATATCCTGAATCTGGCACCGCTGAGGGCCTCGACGATCCGTTTACCTTCACAGAATTCTTACGACGTTCCCATCGATCAAATTTTCTTAAATTCACTACCTTTGTAGGAATTTATAATTTTACCGTTTTTATATCAGCACCATTTGTCGCATACTACTTGTTGGAAGGACTCCAATATACCTATGTGGAATTTACCCTCGTTGTTTCTTTTTCGATTTTTGCTCAACTTATGACTATGCAACGCTGGGGACGGCTGGCCGATGAATTCGGTACAAAGAAAATTCTGATAGTCTCGTGCATCGGCTACTCACTTTGCGAATTTCTTTGGCTCATTTCATCCAACTTCTGGTATGTCCTTTTAATTCGTGCGATATCTGGAGTACTCTGGGCTGGATTCTGCTTGAGTAGTTCTGCATTCATATTCGACTCTGTAACACCGCCAAAGAGACTCCGCTGTGTTTCATACCAAAACCTGATTAACAATTTCTGTATAATCAGCGGCACCCTGTTCGGTGGGGCTATCATCCAATGCATCCCCTTTACGGTTGGATTTCCGGCCGATCTCACAGAATCGGGATCTCCCATACTGATCCTCTTTTTGATCTCCGGAACCATGCGACTTGTGACACTCACGTCACTTATTTCATTTGCAGAGGTACGAAATGTCCCTCAAGTCCGTTCAACGGACATCGTGTTCCGTCTGCTTCACCTGCGGGCATTTTCAGGCAATCAAATAGTCGTGATCTCGAGCCATGATACAGGGAATTCCAATATTATTGGCCTTAAAAATGTACAGCCGGAGGAAAATAATGGGTGAAAGATAAGCTCGCCTTCTTCGACACGGCCCTACTTACGACGAGTGGGCTTTGTCTCGGGATTGTTACAGTTCTCGAGATGTACCCGCAGTACTTCATTCTCAATTCGTCCAATCTAATTGAAATGGGCATACTTGCAAAAACACCATTTCAAACTACCGTTATAACCTAAGTTCGACGTAAGAACAAAGGTAAATGGTTGAAATTGCTTTAAACATGAGACGCGAGTGATCTAAAAGCGCAGGCTGAAGCTTGCTACGTCGAGCATTTTATATCATGAGCAACGAAGTGGATGAGGTAATTTCAGCCATTTACCGCAGTTCTTACGTCGAACTCAAGTTAATAACTACGGTTAGTAATCAGTCCAATTTTTGAGAAAGTGCAACTGCTCTATGAACACCCCCAAGCCCTCTGACCTGGTCGTTGACACCTTAGGAACCTGTACTGGCAGACTGTACTTGCAACAACTCACCAACCCCGGTTTGAATCACCCTGATGATTAATGACAACTCTATTCGACGGATTGTTTGGCGTCGCCAAATCTTTACAACTTGCGCATATCTTTCAGCAATACCCTAAACTTGTTGTTGTCGTTCCATCCCCTAAGGAGGCGGAACGGCTACACTCAGACCTTCAATTCCTAATAAGGCCTGAGCTGATCTACCTTTACCCGGCCTGGGACACGCTCCCGTTTGAGCATATTTCCCCAGAACTGGAAATTACGGCTCGTCGTATTCTGTCAGTGTATGAATGTCAGAAACGTGAAAGCTGGGTGCTGATCGTAACTGTTGAAGCCCTGCTGCAAAAGACTGTTCCCTATACCACCTTGTTGACCTACTCGCTTGGGATTACTCGAGGGCAATTACTCCACCGAGATAAAATGTTGCAGCACCTCGACCTCTGTGGTTTCCAACAGTGCGCCCGAGTTGAATCACTTGGCTCATTTGCCGTCCGGGGTGAAGTTATTGACTACTTTCCCTCCACGCACTCCCATCCGGTGCGCCTTGAGTTCTTTGATGATGAAATCGAACATATTAAATTATTCGAACCTACATCCCAAAGAAGCATCGCGGAGATCGAAAATACGCATATTCTTCCCCTCAGTGAAAGAATATCTCTTAGCTCATCACCGGAACTACTCTCCAAAGCAATCGAACGGGTTCTTCAGCGGACTCAAGAACTACACCTTCCAACCCATCAAACTCACGATATCGTTCGCCAGATTAATGACGGCGTGAATTTTCCCGGCCTAGAATGTCTTCAGTCGCTCCTTGTTGACCCCTTATTATCACTCGAATCCTGGATTCCTCCGAACGCGACCTGGATTATTGACGACCACGGCGCCTGCAGGGAGTCGCTGGACCGCAGTAGTGAGCTTATTGATGAACGCACTAATCGATTCACGGAGGAAAGGACATTCCATGTGGGGGTATCCTCGCTATACCTCTCGAACAGCGCTGCAATTGAACTCCTTGAGCAAGGCCAGATCCAATTTAACTCCTTTGAGAACACGAAACTCAAAAGTAAAACAAAAATCTCAGTAACTCCAAATACCGAGCTTACGGCAACAACACAATCGTTAAAAGGAGCTAAAGGCTACCAGCCGGTCATTGATTACATCAGATCACTATTAGGAAAACGCGAGAAAATAGCAATCGTCGTGGGCTCTCGGGCCCGAGCATCCCAGATGCAGGACATCCTGCTACAGGCTAAGTTGTACGGTGAGATCTTCTGGGGAAGCTTCGGAGAATGGTGTGAACAACGAGCAAAATCTGACATATCACTGCTGATCGGTAGTATTTCCTCAGGATTTCAGTGGCGAGAAAGAGGTCTCGCTGTGATCGCCGAGGAGGAGATTTTTTTCGTGCGATCGAGTCGCACCGCACAGGTAAAACCTGCCTCTGTAAGAAAAACGGCAATGACCTTAAACCAGTTGCACCCACGAGATTTTGTGGTTCATATAGACTATGGAATTGGCCGGTACCACGGTCTTGCCCACAAAGTTCTTGACGGTGTAGAGGGCGATTTCCTCGAAATTGAGTATGCCGACAGCACTCTCCTGCTACCAATACAGATGATCGGCAAAGTGCAAAAGTACTCCACACCAACTGATGAAACACCACGCCTAGATCGCCTAAGCTCCAACCGTTGGATAAAAACCAAGGAGAAGATCAAAGAGACGGTAGCCGCACTAGCCGGTGACCTGATCAAGCTCTACGCAAAACGCTCGATAACCCGAGGCTGGCGCTTTGAGCCATGGGGGGCTGAAGACGAAAGGTTTGCAGAGTCATTTCCCTACAACGAAACCCCTGACCAACAAAAGGCTATCGATGAAACTCTAAATGACATGGCATCAGAGAATCCCATGGACAGGCTCATCTGTGGCGATGTTGGTTTCGGAAAGACGGAGGTCGCAATTCGCGCGACATTCAAGTGCGTACAACACGCGCGCCAAGTCGCAATGCTTACGCCAACAACACTTTTGTGCGAGCAACACGCCAACTCGTTCCGAGAGCGTTTCAGAGGCTATCCGGTCGAAATAGGTGTTTTAAGTCGCTTTAATACTGCTAAGCAAAACAGTGAAACGCTCAAAAATTTAAAAAACGGCACCCTCGACATTGTAATTGGAACTCACCGTCTTTTAAGCACCGATGTTTCGTTCAAGGATCTGGGACTGCTAATTATAGATGAAGAGCAGCGGTTTGGGGTTAAACAGAAGGAACAACTCAAGGCCCTTAAGACCCAGGTTGACGTCCTAACACTAACGGCAACTCCGATCCCACGAACCTTGCACATGTCGCTGATTGGCATTCGCGATGTCAGTATTATTGCTACCCCGCCCGCCCGACGACATGCTATCAAGACGTATATAGCGCGGCCCGATGAAGCCACTATTAGAGACGCTATCCTTCGTGAGATTCAGCGCGGTGGGCAAATCTTCTACCTCCATAACCGCGTGAGTACAATTGAGGTCGTCACAGCCCAACTGCAGGATATAGTACCTGAAGCCCGCATTAAGTTCGCTCATGGACAGATGAATGAACATCAGCTCGAAGATATTATGCAAAGCTTTATCAGGGAGGAATTCCAAGTACTCGTGAGTACAACCATTGTAGAGTCTGGCATTGATATACCGAACGCAAATACAATAATCATCAGCGACGCGCCTCGCTATGGACTCGCCCAATTATATCAGCTGCGAGGTCGAGTCGGACGTGGCATCCGACAGGCGTATGCCTATCTTCTTACACCTCCATCAGCGAAATTGAGTAGTGATGTGAAGGAGCGGCTCGGCATTTTTGCGTCGATTGAAGAGCTCGGTCTGGGCTTTGAATTAGCTATGAGAGACCTGGAAATTCGTGGTTCAGGAAACCTTCTAGGGAAAGAACAATCAGGCAACGTCACCACGGTAGGGTTTGACCTCTATACCCGAATACTTAAGGAAGCGTTAGATAATCTCAAAGGAGATGCTCTTTCCACCACACCCGAGATTCATCCCGAAGTAAACATAGGCATCGTAGCCTATATTCCTCACTACTACATACCGGACATTTCGGAGCGCCTGTTGCTTTACCAACGCCTTGCAGACCTTGGTGACGATCAAGAAACGAATGAAATTGCAGATGAAATAAGTGACCGCTTCGGCCCGCCCCCGCCAGAGGTACGAGATCTTATAGGGGTCATGAGGATTCGCTCAATGCTCCGAAGATGTGGGGTCTTAAAATTAGAACGCAATAAATACCTCGGTTTTAACCTCACCCTAAGCGCTGAGGCCCCTTTTGATTTGGCTAAAATTATGCAGCTGACTACCGAAGGAGTAAAGTTCTCTAAAAATCTGGTACTCTCTACAAAAAACCAGTGGGAGCCCGAGCAACCCGTTAAACTTGATCAGATATTTGACCGTATTGAGGGGCTTCTTGAGAAGATTAGATCATGAGGAAACACGTGATTCTAAGTACCTAGGCAAAATTCTTCGGTCTAATGTGACACATAACACAGCCGTTTTTGGTCATTTTCTGCACCACCTAAGACCGAAAAACTTTTGCCTAGGTACTTAGAGGAACTAAAGGCCCGGAACGCTCCCTATACCAATTCTTTAGGTCTAGTCGAAATCGAACATGTCAAAGAAGGTCTTAAGTTTACTTTTTTTGCCATGCTTTCTGTTGTAGTGATCTTCGTAGCCG
>JBIIDM010000017.1:0-27681 GCA_044238365.1 Bdellovibrionota bacterium
GGCTCTAGTTGGTACGTTATCATACCAATCATATGCCATAACTAATCAGAAATAGATACAGAAAAACAGCATTTTATCTAAATTTGCCCCGGGTTAATGAGTTGTTGCAAAGATTGATAGTATTCTTCATGCTCTCGGAAAATCTTTCTTAGCTTTTACAGTGGTCCAAACTATTGCCCAGAAGAATGGAAGATGGCTTAACCATGGCTGTCATTGCGATGGGCATTTTTTCCCAGTACCACCTACTCCTTCTACTTCTATCGAAGACGTCTGGCCATCAGCAGAAGCCAGAGATAGATCCTTAAATGCTTTAGCTTGGCATTTTTTGTTCGAGTTAGAGCAGTTTAAAGGATATCCTTTTAGCACACTGAGTGCCAAAATATCCTCTTTATAGTTCAGGTTTTCATGAAGAGGAGTGTTTAGTTCATTCCTCTTCTTTTCAGAAACTCAGGTTGACATACCTGTTGGGTGTAGACATAATTTGATGTATGCGTTCGATTTCATGATATAAATAGCCTCACGATTACGCCCAAATCCACCCTAAAGAACGAATGTCTCCAGTGCCTCTGATTTTATAATACAATTGACCCCGGTAAATCCGATATAGCGTGCAATTGACGACTAACATTTAATTACGGCCACACCCATACCTGTTCGCAGAAGAGAGTCTGTAGGGCCATTCTTGAGGGGCGGGAAAATTGTGTAGCTTACCCCCGACTGGTCACGAAACGGGCATTCAGAGTGGTCAACGACCGTGAATAACCCGGATTAGAGTCGAATGCTCCTCCCTCCTACAACACGGCCGCCCTAAAGAACGCGATTAACTCGTCAACCTTCATACGCTTTTGTTCCATCGTGTCACGATCGCGCACCGTTACCGTATCGATTGTTGTGGGATCGTCGCCTCTGCCGAGTGTGTCATAATCAA
Organism: Bdellovibrionota bacterium; assembly: GCA_044238365.1. Lineage (GTDB taxonomy): Bacteria > Bdellovibrionota_C > UBA2361 > UBA2361 > JBIIDM01 > JBIIDM01. Next base: position 929 of record JBIIDM010000017.1, read on the forward strand.
CGGTTATGCAGTATGGCGTTCCGACCTCGTCGTGGCGTCGATAAGCCTTACCTATATTACCGGTATCTTCGTAGACCACTTTTCCGAAGTTGCCTTTTTGTAGCGTCTGCTTTAATGCCCGGGCATATGAGGTAATCTCTTCCTTGTTCCGCGCAAGGGGTATCACAGCGACCTTGATGGGGGAGAGATGCGGGCGGAGTTTTAACACTATCCGTTCGTTTCCTTCACCGATTACCTCCTTTGTGAAGGCGGCGGTCAATACCGCCAACACGCCGCGATCAACCCCGGCCGAAGGTTCCACCACAAAAGGCACCAGCCATTTACCACTATCGTTGTCACGAATGGCCAGCTTTGTTACGGAGTCTTTGTTCGGATTGACCGTAGCGGTGAGTCCGAATTCACCTTGAGCTTTCGTATGCGAACCAAGATCAAAGTCGGTTCTGTTGGCAACACCCTCCAGCTCCTCAAGCCCATGGGGAAAGCGATAGAGGATGTCAACGGTTGCCTTGGAATAGTGCGCAAGTTCATCGGGAGTGGCATGGTAGGTCTCTATATTTTCAGGTGCGAGACCTTGCTCGTACCACCATTTGAGACGTTCATTCACCCAATATGAGTGCCATTGTTCATCCTCACCGGGAAGTACGAAAAATTCGATCTCCATCTGTTCAAATTCGCGCACTCTGAAGATGAAATTCCTCGGTGTAATTTCGTTTCGGAAAGCCTTGCCAATTTGTGCTATACCAAAGGGGAGCGAACGGGAGGTACTATCAACGACGTTGCGAAAGTTCACAAAGATGCCCTGCGCTGTTTCAGGGCGAAGGTATCCGAAAGAGTCATCACTCTCGATGGGGCCGATGGCGGTCTTGAACATCATGTTAAAGGGACGGGGCTGTGTCCATTCTCCCGGTTTTTTCGTAGCAGAGTCGACGACTTTGGCTTGGGTCATAACGAACGAAGCCTTCTCTGGATCAGCGAGTAACGCTTTAACGAGTGGCGCATTATCGCAAGTGGCTTGTAAACCCATAGTTTCAGCCACCGTAGCGCGAACGTCTCCAGTTTGTTCGCTGAGCAGATGGTCCAACCGGTAGCGCTTCTGGTTTACCTTATTGTCTATCAGGGGATCGCAGAAGGTCGCCTCGTGTCCGGAATAGCGAAGAACGAGTCGGTGAGTAAGAATGCTCGAATCCAATCCCTCCATATCGTCCCGTTCAAGTACTACTGAACGCCACCAAGCGGCTTTAAGATTATTCTTCAGTTCGACACCAAGAGGGCCATAATCATAGGCGCCCTGCAATCCGCCATATGCTTCACAACTTGGAAAAATAAATCCTCGTCGCTTACAGAGTGAAACGATATCGTCGAAGGTCGGGGTATAGGTGGGTAGGGTACTGTTCATTTTACTATGTCTGATTAGGGGTGGGCGAGCCTACGCCGCGCCGATCCTCGTGTTACTAATGTTGTGTAGAGGCTTGCACAGAACAAGGAGTTATACAATAAATGCTGTTTTGTTATCAAGTGTTAACACGGTTGCATCAGGAGGCTCCGGATAATTGGCACAATTCATCATCACAGCGCGTCGTATTTATCCTTCCGACCTTTTGCCTTGTCTACTGGGTACTTCTCACCCACTTTCGCGAGTTTCTGTTCGATAATGGTTGAAACGTCGAAGCCATAATGATCAGCAAGTAGGAAACATGAGATGAGGACATCAGCTAATTCATCCTGAACTTTCTCCTGTACTGCCTCATTGGGTGTTCTCCACAGGTACTCCTCAAGCAACTCGCCCGCTTCTATTGATACCTGAAGGGCGAGGTCTTTGGGATTATGAAACTGCTTCCAGTCGCGTTCATCGCGGAATGCTGTGATTTTGCCAAGGAGCTGTTGTAAATCGCTCATGTAGTTTCCTAAGAATGAAAGTGTTGGTCTGTTGTTGCTCGCTTGGATTAAGGCGAAAGCGCTTGTGCTCAGGCCTGTGGGATGACCCGGTGCCAGAGTATAGCACCAGGTAGTAAGCGAACTAAATGCCACAACACCCTTGTTGTGCAGAACGAAGTTTTGTCAACGGCTTTCCTGCAGGTCAAGCCCTGCCTCTTGCGCTAATCAATTGACGTGTTGCTAGCTAACCGGGTATCGTTGCACTGTTTTTCCCAGTGAACTCAATATACGGACAGGATACTTAATATGAAAAAGTTTGTCATGAACTCAGATTTGAAGAGAGGCGCAGTTAAAAAATCGGTAAATCGCTTTCTCACTGTGGGGGCCTTGGCTACCTTATCCCCAGTGCTACGTGCTGAGGTGCTTGAAACCGAGAGCCAAAAGGCAAGCTATATTCTCGGTCGCTCTATGATTCAACAGCTCCGAAGTTCTGAAGCTGAGATAGATTTTAAGGCAGTGACGCAGGGGGTTGAGGATGAGATTTCCGCAAAGCCTGAAAAATTTAAGCCAGAAGAGGTCCAGACAATTATGAAGTCTTTCGAGACTGAGGCTCGGAAGAAACAGGAAGTTGCTCGTGAAGTGAAGGAGAAGGCTCGTATGGAGAAAGGAGAAAAGAGTTTGAAAGAAGGGAAGGATTTTCTTGCTGCTAACGCCAAGAAGGATGGAATTAAGACGACACCGTCTGGGTTGCAATACAAAGTACTGTCAGAAGGCTCTGGTGACGCTCCGTCAAAGGATGACAGCGTAAAGGTAAATTACGAAGGAAGCCTTATTGATGGAGAGATTTTCGATAGCTCCTTTAAGAGGGGTGCTCCGGCAACATTTGGTGTGGGTCAGGTAATCAAGGGCTGGACCGAAGCGCTAACCATGATGAAGCCTGACGCCAAGTGGGAGTTGTATATTCCGGCAGATCTTGCGTACGGTGATAAGGGAACGCCTGGCGGACCAATTCCGCCTAACGCTGTGTTGATCTTCAAGGTTGATCTGCTTGAGGTTCTCAAGAAGCCAGCAGTAGCATCCGCCACGACTATCGCCAAATAAGTCGCATTCGCTAGGTTGGCTGATCTCTTCGTCAAGAGGTAATTTCTCTCACTGCGACGTGGAGTACCACGTCTCGTTTGCTAAATTACCTCTTTTCTCGACCTCAGCCAACCTAGCGAATGCTCTGCGTCCGCTAGGTTGGGACACAACTCTGTGATATAACTGTTGGGCCGATTAAAAAAACGTATACACTTATTCAGGGCGCTCCGCCCCGATTGCGGTAAGTTTCTTAAGAACTCCCTTCGCAGTTTTTGATTCCTGGATACAGATAAAGAGTGTGTCATCTCCGGCGATGACGCCTACTACTTCGGGCACCTCGGCGCGATCGATTGCCGCCGCGACAATGCTGGCGTGACCCGGCGGCGTATGAAAGACAAGAAGATTACCTGAGGTGGCGGTTCGGACAACATATTCACGCATCACCTTTGCAAGCGAGATGCCGTGACGCGATGTTTCAGAGGGGAGGGCATAACGAAAGCCAGTCTCGGAACGAATACGAATCGCCCCGAGTTCTTCAAAGTCCCGGCTTACTGTTGCTTGAGTTGCTTCAATGCCCTTGGTCGATAGTTGGATTACAGCGTCTGCTTGGGACAGTAGCTGCCCAGAGGTAAGAAGTTCAAAAAGTATTGCTTGCCGTTGTTGTTTCATTTCGCAGTAAGCAGAAATAAAAATAGTGCTGCCGTTGCCGGGAGACGATTGTGCGCCTGGCGGAAAACTCGGGATCGGGGTCCATCCAATACACCCGAGGTAATATCCTCACCCCTATGGGCTGGCAGGCAATGAAGGACGATAGCGTCTGGATGCGCCATGCTCACTAGTCGATCGTTGATCTGGTACGGCGCAAAGAGGGCAACACGATCGTTTTCTTGATTTTCGTCTCCCATAGATGTCCATACGTCAGTGTACAGTACGTGTGCCTCACTCGCAGCAGCAACTGGGTTTGTGGTCAGAGTGAGTGTTGTTTCATACCTTTGTGCAAGCGCGGTCAATTCTGAATGGGTCTCTGGATCAAGTGAGAACCGGTCCGGCGAAGCAATGGTAACGTTCATTCCCCGGAGTATCGAACTCAGAGCGAGAGAGCGGCAGACATTGTTAGCATCGCCAAAGTAGACGAGATTTTTTCCGCGAAGGTCAGAACCAAATTCCTCCTCAATGGTCAGAAGATCGGCAAGGGCCTGAAGGGGATGGTACCGTTCGGAGAGACCGTTCACTACGGGCAGGCAGTTACACTGCGCAAAAGCCTCAAGCGTCGAATGATTGTTTACCCGGCCCATTAGCAAACTCAAGTATCCTCCCAGTACTCTGGCAGTATCGTTTGCAGTCTCGCCTCGAGCAATCTGGAGGTCTCGACCTTGCAATGAAATTGCATGGGCACCTAATTGATAACAGGCAACTTCACTTGAAACTCTTGTGCGAAGAGAATGCTTCTCGAAAAAAAGGCCGATCGTATGTCCTGCCAACTCATGGCAGAACTTTCGAGGATTGGCCTTGAGCTCATGCCCCCTGTCCAGTACCAGCCTTTGTTCCGCAGAGGAGATATCGGTGTCTTTTAGGAAATGTCTCATTACTACAGGTCTCTAGTAGGGGCAGTTTCAACTGCGTGAAGTACTTCACAAATAATTTTTACGCCATGGGTCAGCTCTGCTTCGGTGATAGAAAGCGGAGGAACAAGGCGTATAACTGATGGAGTGACTGCGTTGGCGATAATGCCCAACGAAAATAACTTCCTAACTATTGCATCGCTAAGGTCTCCATCTAGCTGTACTCCAAGCATCAGCCCCTTCCCCCGCACTTCGATAACGTGCGGTGCTCCAATGAGGAGAGTCTTTACCAGATCACCAAGTCGTTCAGCGTTTTGGCGCAGATTTTGCGTTTCAATTACCTCAAGGGTTGCCAGAGCTGCAGAAGCTGCTAGGGCACCACCGCCGAAGGTCGAGCCATGACTCCCGGGTTTATATGCATCGGCAACATGAGGCAAAGCCAGACAGGCACCAATAGGCATGCCGTTGCCAAGACCTTTGGCTGATGTGAAGATATCCGGCTTTACTCCGTACGATTGCCAGGCCCACCACGTTCCAGTGCGGCCACACCCGGACTGTATTTCGTCGAAAATCAGTAGAAGGCCGTGTTTATCACAGAGCGCTCTGAGTCCCTTTAGAAAGGATTCCGAAGCTGGGAAAATTCCACCTTCGCCCTGAATTGGCTCGACCAGGAGGGCAGCAGTCTCTCTGTCGATAGCGGTCTCCCAGGCAGCCAGGTCGTTTAACGGGCAGTGGGTAAAGCCAGGCACGAGCGGTTCAAATCCTTCCCACTTTGAGGGTTGGCCGGTGGCACTGAGTGCGGCAAGTGTTCGTCCATGGAAGGACCGATCAGCGGCAATTATCTTAAATTTACCTGCGCGGTTTCCCCACTTTCGCGCAAGTTTAATCGCACATTCATTGGCTTCGGTGCCAGAGTTGGCAAAGAACGAACGATAGTCTTCACCTGAAATTTCTCTGAGGCGTTCGGCCAGTTTTAGACCTGGAAGGTTCCAGAAGTAGTTGCTGGTATGACAGACTATGCGTGCTTGTTTGGATATTGCCTCGGCGACCGTTTCATTCGCGTGTCCCACGGCGACAACGGCAACTCCGGCGAGGAGGTCAAGATAGCGCTTTCCCTTTTGATCAACCAGAGTACACCCGTGCCCTTCGACCATAGCGTCGGGATAGCGCGCATAGGTGTTCATAAATGCTTCAGTACTCATGAGTTTTTTACTCCCTGGGTTGTCGTTCCTTGGGTAACCATTTCTTGGGTAACCATTGTTCCAATGCCAGTTACGCTCGATAGTTCAAGTAGAATAGAGTGGGAAATTCGGCCATCTATAATATGGGCTGCCTCAACACCACCTTTTAGGGCGCCAATGACGGCATCTACCTTTGGTATCATGCCAGTTGAAAGCGCTCCGTGTGCCTTTAGGTCAATCAATCCCAGGATGTTAGTTTCGGAGATAAATGAGGTCTCATCTCCAAATGACCGGTAAATTCCCTTTACATTGGTAATCAGAAAAAGCTTTTTTGCACCAATACTGGTTGCTACCTTTCCGGCAACTGTATCGGCGTTGATGTTATACATCTGACCCTTATTATCAACCCCTACGCCCGCTATGACCGGGACATAGCCGTTAGATAAAACGGAGTGCAGTAGCTGCGTGTTAATCTTAGTTATGTCGCCGACCAGGCCTAGTCGCAGGTCTTTCGGTGTTGCCTCTATAAGTCCGTCGTCGATACCGCTTAGGCCAACTGCTTTTGTGCCCTCTACGCGGAGGGCGGAGACGAGCATCGGTGATAACGATCCAATCATTATCATGCTCATAAGGTGCAGCGATTGTTCGTCGGTGACGCGTTGTCCATCAATAAAAGTTGGTGTGATGCCAAACTGGGTCATAGCCCGTGATATTTGCGGACCGCCACCATGAACCACAACTACTTTTACGCCTAAGGCATTCAATAGGCTAATGTCCTGTGCCAGTCGCTTTACATCATCTTTGTTTTCAAATAATTCGCCACCTACTTTGATGACCACCGGGTGTCCGGCGATACGTCTAACGTACTGGAGTGCTTCCAGCAGATTCTCAGCTCGATCATTGTGAGAATTTTCCATCGTACCTCTATCGTTTAAGGGTAAAATCCGTTTATTGGAAGATAGGCGTTTTCCTGCAATCCCAGAGCAAGATTTGCGTTTTGAATTGCTTGCCCGGCGGCGCCCTTTATAAGATTATCAATTACTGAAATAACTTTAACTTGATTCAACCGGTTATCAACTACGGCGTGTATCACACAGCAGTTACTGCCTCGCACGGTCTTTAACTCGGGGGGCGTATGGGAAAGTTTTATAAACGGTTCGTGCTCGTAATCATGACGGTAGAGATCCTCTAAGGTCTTCTGATCAATGGCTTGGGAATTGTATGCGATGATAGTTGCGAGAATGCCTCGTGTATATGGCCCAACAAGGGGTGTAAAACTTACTTTCACCGGCGTATCGGCCAATGCAGAAAGGGTTTGCTCAATCTCGGGTATGTGTTGATGGCTGGTGATTTTATATGCTCTGACATTTGATTCTGCATGTGAAAACTGAAACTCCTGAGCAGATGTTCTTCCGGCACCGGAGGTTCCGGAAATGCAGACCGCATTAATTGGGGAGTCTATGATCCGGGCTTTTACCAGGGGCGCGATACCCAAGGTGACAGCGGTTGGATAGCACCCCGGATTTGCAATGCGCTTAGACCCTTGCACGGATCTGCGAAAAAGTTCGGGAATGCCATAGGTCCATTCGGATAAACTTTGAGGGTTCGGATGAGTTGTTCCATACCACTCGTTGTAGGCTTCCGGATGCACTAGCCGGTGATCACCACTGAGGTCGATTACTATTTGATTCCCCGAAAGGTTCATCGCAACCTTTGCCGCTTCGCCGTGTGGCAGTGATAGAAAAAGCACGTCACACGCTTCCAGTGCCTCGGTAGAGTGCTCATAGGAGCTAAAGGCAAGGTCATTATACTGTATCAGATGCGGATAGAGTGTACGGATTTCTAGTCCGGCTGAGGAATGACCCGTAACCACACTAAGTTCCAGCTCCTCATGTAACGCAAGCAGACGAAGTAGTTCTGCACCAGTATATCCTGAGGCGCCGATAACACCGACTTTAATACCCTTTCTACTGATACCCATGTAGCTTACTTCTCCAATTTGGTAAATACATTCTCACAGGCCTCGTAATGGGCCTTAAGAGCCCTTTGGTGCAACTCTTCGCCTGCAACGATTTTTCTATGTGTTTCGTCTAGTTCGAGCTTGGTTCGTTCTTGTTCCTCTTTCAGGAATGATTCGATAAAGACGGTTGGATCTATTTTTCCAGCTTTAAGGGCTTCTGCGGCTTTTTGGTAGGCCACTCGGAATGGTAGCTGTTCCTTGGAGACTAGTTCATAGGCATAATGAGTTGAGAACAGTTCCGGAGTGAGCATTCTCTTGGCCCGCTCCTGGTCAAAGACGGTTTCTTTCATCACAGCAGCAAAAACATGCAGGGCACTCGAAATTCTATTGCTCGCCTTGAATACGGAATCTTTCGTATATTGATAGTCGCGATGATAACTTGAGGGTAGCTTACTCATAATATTATCAAGTTCGGCTCGTGAAGCCCGATTAAGCGAACCTTGTGCTCTTAGAAGTTCAAGGACATCGGGGTTTCGCTTCTGGGGCATAATAGAACTGCCCGTTGTGAATTTATCAGGAAGTCGCACAAAGCCGAATTCCTCGGTGGAGAAGAGGAGCAAGTCACAGCTTGCACGCTCAAGAAGCAATGAAATGTCACAGATCCACGTTAGAAATTTTAACTCTTCGCGTCCACGGGTCGATTGTACGAAAATTGGGTTCGGTTGTTCACGTTCGAACCCAAGCAGTGTCGAGGTATGGTGCCGATCAAGGTCTAAAGGAACGCCAAAGCCTGACCCAACTCCGAGCGGGTTCCAGTTAATAACTCGATACATTCCCATGCCGTCCTGTAGCAGGGACAGTGCGTACTGACAGTAAGAGAGTAGTAGGGTGGCAGCGGTTGTCGGCATTGCCTTTTGGGTGTGGGTGTACCCAGGAATCGCTATATTTGTGGCAGTCTGCGCGCGTTGATGTAGTACACCAGCTACCGTGAAGAGTTTCTCCATTATCAGAAGTACACGGTGCCGCACAGCAAGCCGCATGGCTACCAGAACTTGATCATTTCGAGAACGTCCAGTATGTATTTTCTTTCCAACATCTCCCAGCTTGCTGGTAAGGCGTAATTCTATGGCGGTGTGGCAGTCCTCGAGCTCGGCGGTTATTGTAAAGGTGCCTGCAATACTCTCCTGGCAGATACTATTGAGCTCCTTAAGCAATTCCCGGCACTCTTCCTCCGATAGAATGCCGATGCCCGTTAACATTCGAGCGTGTGCGGCGCTGGCAACCGCGTCATAGGCTGCCAGTGTGGCATCATGTTCTAGGTCGCTTTCGGTGGTGAATGCGAGCACGTCGGAGTCCAGAGTTGCTCCCTTATCCCAAAGCCTTGATGACATACCTACTCCTTCATTTGGTTAATCTGCAACACTTCGGCGGACTCTTTTAATTTTTGCTGTGCCAGGCTGCCAGACGTACCGAATTTATTCTAATAAACCCGGCCGCGTCAGTCTGATCATATCCACCTTCCTTGTCCATGCTTGAGAGATCGGGATTATATAGAGAATTGTTCGATTCACGTCCAACTATAGTGACGCACCCCTTGAAAAGCTCTAGATGCACAACTCCTGAAACTCGCTTTTGAGCGAAATCAAGGGCGTTCCGTAGAAAATCCATTTCAGGGGAGAACCAATAGCCGTTATAAATAACATCTGCCAGCCGTTGTGAGAGTAGCGCCTGTAATCTCAGTACCTCGCGATCCAACGTTAGCAGGTTCAGGTCCTGATGGGCATTCCAGAGGACTGTTGCCCCCGGAGTTTCGTATACACCCCGTGATTTAATACCGACATAGCGATTTTCAACGATGTCGATTCTACCGATTCCATGAGTGCCCGCAATTGTATTGAGGTATTCCATCATCTGAATGGGTTCTTGATAACTTGTCGAGGTAGTCTGATCGGTCACCTTAACCGGGTTTCCCTGATCGAACGTTACCGAAAGTCGGGTTGGGGTATCAGGTGTTTCGGCGAGGTTTTTGGTCAGGCGAAACATATCGGCCGGAGGAGCTACCGCTGGATCTTCAAGGACGCCCCCTTCATAACTGATATGCATTAGGTTTGCATCCATACTATACGGTGGGCGATTGGTAGAGAAGTCAATCGGAATGTTATTTTCCTTTGCGAATGCCAATAGGTCTGGTCGGCCTTTAAATCGGGCAAGAAATTCTGGGTCCTTCCACGGCGCGATCACCTTGATGCCAGGCCCGAGTGAATAATAAGTAAGCTCGAATCGTACCTGGTCATTTCCCTTCCCGGTAGACCCGTGAGAAACATATTGTGCGCCAACTCTTCTGGCAATTTCGATTTGTCGTTTTGCAATAACCGGGCGTGCCAAAGAGGTGCCAAGTAGGTATCTTCCTTCATACAGGGCGCTGGCTCTGAGAGCTGGGTAGATATATTCGGTAATGAATTCCTTGCGCAGGTCTTCGACGTATACTTCACTGGCTCCACAGGTCAGGGCCTTTGCGCGGGCTGCTTCAAGGTCCTCATTTTGACCAACGTTGGCAATGTAGGCGATAACGTCATAGTTTTTTTGAATTAACCAGGTCAGGATCACTGAGGTATCGAGACCACCTGAATACGCAAGGACTACTTTGTTCTTCATTTACAAACTCCCTAAAGATAATGCCGGAAAAGATGAGTTCCTTTTTACGCCCTTATGTAAGAATATGCAACAAGGTTGATAAATATACATAGGCGGTGTACAGTTCGTCAGCTAACTCTATTTTTAAACGGTCAGAAGGAAAGATGATTGATACCGCGATGCTTAACGCGCTTGAGATGTTGCATTATGCGAAGCGTTTTCGCGGGCAGCGCTTCGCGCTCGTCCTCGGCCCAGCGATTTCGTTTGAAGCGATTCTGATGGATATCCGTCTGCTGGATGCTGCCGGAATTGAAGCAACAGTTTTCTGTAACGATTCTCCAGCGTTGCGTTCGGCGGTAGAGACGGCGACCGAGCGGGGAACCAACCTTCGCTTTGCGAGTGACTTAAGTCGGTGGCCGCTTTCGCGTCCGACCGCGATTCAGGTTATCGGGCTTCGACCTAAGGAGACGCTGCTGGAATATTTAGAGAGTCACGGAATCTTCCAAGTCTGTGAAGATGCTGGGGTTCGCAAGGTATTTCTTGTTTCTGAGGCCGAGGGGTTGATTGTTGGGGGGCGACTTCAGTCGCATCCTACAACGGGAGAACTGGCGAATATTCTGGATAACCCGGAAGCGTATAATCTGAACATTCCGCTTTCTTTGCTCTCGGCTTTATGTGAATGCTTGAAAGCTTCATCTCTGGAGTTAGTTATTCTTGGTGCGATGAAGGGCAGCCTGTACCAGGAAATTTTCACCCATCAGGGCTGCGGAACCCTCTTCTCTCAAGACTATCCCAACGTTATCCGGAAGGCCGTTCGGGAGGACACACATCGCATCTCTTTATTGATGAAGCCAGCGGTCGAGGATCGACTAGTGCTACCACTTTCAGAAGATGAGATTGCGAATTCGGTTGAACACTACTCTGTGTACACCGTTAATGGTGAAATAGTGGCCGCAGCTCGTCTTACCGAGTATGGGTCTATGGCTGAAATGGGAAAGTTCTCGACATTGCCCCGTTTTCGCGGGCGGGGAAGGGCGCAGGAACTGGCGGTTCATTTGCTTGAGGAAGCCAGACAGCAGGGCAGGGAGGCAGTGTTTGCGCTTAGTACTAACCCAAAGATGTGGGAATTCTTTGAGCGGCTCGGGTTTTCTCATATTGATCGATCCGAATTGCCGGTAGAGTGGGCGAGAAATTATGATTTTAATAGAAAGTCGCAGGCGTTGGTTTGTCGGATAAAGGGTGATTAGGAAAAAAAAGGGGGGGGGTGACTAATTCGCACCTTCTTATTTTTGTGACTCATGGACAGTCCACGCATTTAACTAACATCAATCCATGTCTCTAACTGTAAAACCGCTGCGTGATTCCACTCACCATCGACTTTCTGAGCAAGCCAAAGGGGTGAAATGCCCCAATCTACACCGAGAAAGGGTATTCTGATTCCTGCGGGAACTGTGCGGGCCTGGTTGAAAGATCGCTCGCCGATATCATAAAAGAGCTCTGTTCCGGTGACCAGACGAAGGCCGCTGGTATTCAATGGCTCAGATACAAGCTGCATCCGGTGTCGGAGCCGGGTATTCAATTTCTCGAAGTCATTATCCATCAGGAATTCATAGCGGGTGCGTTGAATGAAATTAAAAAGATCATTGATTCTGACTTCAGGTAATACTTCAAATTCGAATCGGTTCTGATTAACAAATCGGTCTTCGCCGGACGTATCATTAGCTCTGCGAACTGAAAAATACGAGTAATTTAGGGCAAGGCGTAGCCCCTTGGTTACTTCACGAGAGAACTTTGGTTGTATCTGGAGAACCGATAATTTTGATAAATCGTCAACAAGACGTCCATGTAGTGTAAGGTCAAGTCGTGTTTTTTCCTCGTCATAAAGGCGGAAGTGTGTGAAATCCCAGAACTGTGGCGTCTCTGCTCGCGCCATTCCGGCTGAAAGAAGCATACCCGCTGAAAGCAGCGTAATCGAAAGGAAAGCCTGAAGCCTGTTCCTACGGACAATATTCAGCAATGAATGTAGAGCTGAGGAAACATTGAGAATTCTTTCCGTATGATAGGCAGATAGTGAGTTCTTTGTGAGTTTCGCCATAAATTTACTTCGGAACGTGACCATTGAGTATTTGTTTGAAGCGGCGAAAGATAGCTGAGATTATAGCTTTGAGTCTATAGGTGAGGGCTTGTAACTACTCAGGTACCCCCAATATAAATGCGCCCGAAAAGCGAGCTAACAATTTGTAACTGCCAGGGATTTTTTCAAGGTCGAGGAAAGTGATTGTTTTGTGAATGAGGCTTGGTACTCCACGCCGCAGTGAACAAAATCAATCATTTGACGAAGAGATTGGGAAAATACCTGAGCAGTTACGAGGGCTTGTCAACGTGGTAGCATGTGGTAGCCTGTATAGTAAACTTCGTTTCAATTAAGAGCTGACCGAACCGAATTTTTTCAGTCTGCAACTTCTTTACTTTGTATAACTTTGTAAATTAGGTATTCCTTTGTGTTTATTTCGCATATCCTGATAACCTGAGTTCGACGTAAGAACTCAGGTTAGTAGTTTAGATAAAGGATTAATATGTTCGGAAAAACGTTATGTCAGAACACTATGGACTGCCCAGTAAGCTGATTTTGCAAGATTTTTGCCTCATTCCGCATGTGCCAATTCTTGAAAAGGGTATCTAGATCAAATTTTTAGTGTGTAGTAGTACTGTATGGATAATCTTGCACGCAACATGAGTTCAGCTTCAACCATCACACGGCTAGATCGTTTCGATTACGAGAAGAGAATTAGGGAGATTGTCCGGCGGTCACCGATTGAGGCACATGACCGCGTCAAATGTGTGTGGCATGTATTTGGCGGAGTTCACGGAAAGACCGCAACAGTAGTGGCAGGCGTTCATGGCAATGAGCACTCGGGCGTGTGGGCTATGATGAAGCTGATGTCCGAAATAGTCTCAGGTACGCTTGAGCTAAAAGAAGGACAGGTGACGTTTGTACTTGGTAATCCTGAGGCGCTTAAGCAGAATCTGCGTTTAATCAAGTACAACCTGAATCGAGTATTCGGACGGTCCGATATTCAGGACCAACAGTTTTACGAGTGTATCAGATCGCGGGAAATCGCTCCTTTTTTGGTCGAAACCGATTCTATATTTGATCTTCATTCCACCAGTTCTGTAAGCCCACCATTCGGTCTTGTTTACCGCCAAAATGTTCGAGCCACCATTGCGATGGGGTTGCCACATGTCGTCTACGGAGGTGAAGAGCTTTTTAGATCAGTGGTGCGCGGGACCACAGCAGGATGGAGTGAGGCGCACGGAATACCTGGCTTCGTTTTTGAGAGCGGGAAGCACATGGCACCCAATACTTTCCGGAATGCCTATCGCTATTTGAGAGGATATTTGGATTACATGGGTGTAATACCGTACGTCAGAAGTAAAGACGATTACGAGGTGACTCAGTGTTACCGACTATATGACTGTCAATACCTGAAGAGTCGTGACTTCGAATATGTCCGGGATTTTCAAACGCTTGATTGGCTCAAACCGGGTACTGTAATAGGTTCTTATCCTGGTATGGAGCTGGGAGTGGATCGATACTCCGTGGTTGTTATGCCGACAAAGGTGCAGAATTTGCAGTTGGGTGAGGAGATGTTTTACTTGGCTGCGCCTACGGTTTGGTCATAACACGAGGCCGTCTAGCCAAATTAGCCACGGTGAGTAAAGGCACCTGCTGAAAATGAAATTTTTGTTGCGACTGCATCAGTGGTATTCCGCTCGGTTTGAAGAGACTCGTTACGTGCGGCATCTTGTCGCCCCTTATATACGATTGTTAAAGTGGGGCGCAGTAGGACTCATCGGAGTTAATCTGCTGATTGTATTGAATCCACTTGTTCTTAAGGAGGTTATCGATTCGATCTCCCGGGACCAACCTGACGGCCGGGCCCCATTCTATGCAGTCCTATTTTTGGTTCTGGCCTTATTTCAGGCAGGATTTCGCTATATGTGGCGAATCGGACTCTCCACTGGTGCAGCTCTCGTAGAACGTCAGGCAAGAGCAGAATTTGCTGAGAAGCTATTTTTTATTCCATTGACGAGTCTCTCGAAGTTCCAGTCAGGACAACTCATAACGCGTGCCAATGGTGATGTCGACGCCGTTCGAAGGACGGTAGAAGGAGGAGCTATCGTTCTGTTTGATGCCCTGATATTTCTCCTGTTTTCACCTATAGCGATGTTTTTTCTCAGCCCTTATCTAACAGTAATCGCAATGCTCCCGATTCCACTTATTCCTTTGGTAGTTCGTTTTTATGAGAGTCCAATTCGGACTCGATATCGTGTAGCTCAGTCTACTTTTGGCGATCTTACCGACCTGGGCCGCGATGTCATCACGAGTTTGCGCACGGTGCGAGGGTATGGCAAGGAGGAACATTTCGAAGGACGTTTTAAAGAGGTAGGGGAGCAGTACGTGGAGGCTAGTCTACGGCTCTCCCAACTCGAGTCAACCATGATTCCCATGCTCGACGGTGTCGTATTGTTGAGTGTAATCGCGGTAATCTGTTTTGGTGGTCCAATGGTATTGAACGAAACTATTACTGTGGGAACGTTTATAGCCTTTCAACAGTATGTAGTAAGTATTCGGTGGCCGGCCCAGGCTGTAGGGATTGCGGCAGGTATATTGCAACGGGGGATTGCCGCAAGTAAACGAATTGAGGAAATCCTCGATTTGCCCGATGAAAGGACTCGTTCGGAACCTGACGCTACGGCGGGATCTACTACGAGAGGACTGGCAGTTTCCCTTCAGAATCTCTCGTTTTCTTATGAAGGCTGTTCTCATCCCTTACTCAGGAATATTACGTTCAATATTCGACCAGGCGAACGAGTCGCGATCGTAGGCCCTGTGGGGAGTGGCAAAAGCACATTGCTCGCTCTGTTGGCATCGCTGCACCCGGTAGCATCAGGATGTATCTATCTGGACGATCAGGATCTGAATTCTATTCCATTAGCCACTCGACGGCGTCTTGTAAAGAAAGTGAGCCAGAGTCCTTATCTTTTGAATACAACAGTGAGAGATAATCTTGAAATTGGTGCAGATGATGAGACAGTTGCTGATGACCGATTACTTTATGCGCTGAATCTGGCGAGTATTGATTCTGAGATAGCTGATATGCAGAAGGGAATGGGCTCCCTGATTGGTGAAAGGGGTGTACTGTTGTCCGGAGGACAACGGCAGCGCCTTACTATTGCTCGTGCACTAATTTCATCGACAAGTCGGTTAATGCTATTTGATGACGTGTTGTCATCGGTGGATATCCATACTGAACATCAAATTTTATCTCGGGTGGAGAGTCTCAAGGGGCAACTTACTGAAATATATGTGACTCATCGCCTTTCAACAGCGCGAAGTGCGGATCGCATAGTAGTTCTGGAAGATGGTCAGATTACTGGGGTTGGTACGCACGATGAATTAGTTGGGCTGTCATACTGGTACCAAGGTTTCGTCAAATCACAACTACTCGTGGAGGAACTTGCGACGTATGGAGCCTTTGACCGTATCTGAAAAAGATCTTGAGAAGGTACAACCGTACCTGGATGATGTCGGTGCTCGAAAACCCATTGCGCCGCACCATGTCCGCTCCTTTATAAAAACGTGCCTTGCCCACTATTTCTTGCTGTTTGGAAGTATTTTTCTTCTTGGAGTATCGATTGGGGCAACACTGCTGTCCCCGAGAATCATCGGGTTTATTGTTGATGACGGATTTTTGGCAAAGAACAAGGATGCGTTATACTTCTTGATGGGTGCTTTTTTTCTGATTGAAATCGTGCGAATCTTCTCAAACGCTATCCAGAGCTACTGCTTTATCGCGCTTGGTGAAAGGGTAATGCAGGACATTCGTTACGCCCTGTTCTCGCACCTGATTCGTCTACCGTTTAAAATTGTTGATACGATTCCTCTCGGTAATCTGGTTTCAAGATTAACCAACGATGTGAAGGTGCTTGCGGATCTTCTGCAGAGCGGAATCGTTCAGGTAATGAAGGATTTTCTGACGGTAGTGGTTATTCTGATTGCGATGTTCTTTGTAGAATGGCGACTTAGCTGTATTGCTCTTATCGGCCTGCCAGTCACCGTGTGGCTATCGCAGCGCCTGGTGCGGTCACTTTTCCTGCTGCATCGTTCCGGACGGCGGATTCTGACCGGATTTACGGCGCTGCTGTCTGACACCCTTGCTGGCGCTGAAGTAATACGGTTGTTTGATAAATCCGCTGAGTTCGCGAATCGCGCCCGGACTTTGGTTGATAATGCAGCTCTGATTTCCTTAAAACGTGTTCGCGTGAATTCAGTCTTCCATCCGATGGTGACGCTCCTGAATGGTCTTGGAATTACCCTACTGTTGATTTATGGATCAGTCCTTGTGCAGCGCGGGGAAGTCAAGGTCGGACAGGTGATTACTCTGGTAACGTATATGCAGTGGATTCTTTGGCCACTGGTTCAAGTGGTAAATAGGTTCGAGGTTTTTTTGTCGGGGTTGGCCGCCTTGGAGCGGATTTATGAAGCACTTGAGTGGGATACTGAGGCCAATAACGAGAAAGAGTCCCCAAAGAGGTTAACGGAAGTAGCCGAGATAAAATTTGAGAATGTCTGGTTTGCATATAATGATGATGAATGGGTGCTGAAGGATTTTAATTTGACTATTCGAGCTGGCGAGCGCATTGGGGTGGTGGGGCCTACCGGTTCTGGAAAGAGCACCTTAGTAAGTCTATTGCTGCGCTTCTGCGATCCTCAAAAGGGAAGGATAACTTTTGGTGGCACTGATATTAGGGCCTTTTCTAAGCGGGAGCTCCGGAATCACATCGGCTATATGCAGCAAGATGCTCGTCTTTTCTCAGGGACAATTAATGATAACATTACGCTGTGGGATCGGGACCCGAAGCCGATCCTCAATGATATTGTTCATGATAAATCGTTTACTCAGCTGAATGATTTTAACCGGGCGATCTCGCAGGAGGGGGCAGAGCTTTCAGAGGGCGAAAAGCAGTTAGTTGCCTTTGCCCGGAGTGTTTATTCCGAGCCCCTACTTTGGATTCTTGATGAAGCAACAGCTCATGTGGATCCCCTTCTGGACGAGCAGCTTGGACTGCTGGTGCGGAAGTTTGCGCAGGGGCGAACCACCATTACGATTGCGCATCGGCTCCCAACTATCCGGGAATCAGACAAAATTATTGTGTTGTTGAAGGGTGTCATTAAAGAATCGGGGACACATAGCCAGTTGATGGCTCTTGATGGGCTCTACTCGCGAATGTACAGGTTGCATGAGATTTGAGCGACAGTGTGTTGTTTATCTCCTGTTGATGATTCTGGAGTGTCTCGTGTAAGGGGTTGTTGAAGGCGGAGAATGACTGAGCCCCATTTGCGATATGTTTTTACCTGATTTTCGGATAAGAGCAAAGGTAAGTGACTAAAATTGCTTTAGTCACGAGGCGTGAATTATCTAAGTACCTAGGCAAAAGTTTTTCGGTCTTAGGTGGTGCAGAAGATGACCAAAAACGGCTGCATTGTGTGTGTCGCATAAGACCGAAAAACTTTTGCCTAGGTACTTAACAGCACAGGGTGGTAGCTTGTTACGTTGAGCATTTTAGATCACAAGCAACGAAGTGAATGAGGTAATTCTAGTCTCTTACCACAGTTCTTATCCGAAACTCAGGTTTTCCATTCCAATTGGTATTTTGGTAAGGTACCTTGCATGTCACAAAGAGAGATTTTTAAGTGAGCGGACCAAGGAACCTGATTTCTTACGTCGAAATCAGGTTAAGACACGTTCAAGCCTGTTACTTCTGTTTCTACATCAGACTTTAATTACTAAAAAGACACCTGCAAATCAGTTGTGATACGCCAATCGAATAGATTGGATCCGGCTCCGCTCGTCAGAGGAAATTGGTATGCAAGGCCCCAATTTAAGTTATCTGAAAGTTTTGCCCGGTTGGTTACCGCAGCTGTGACCATGGTTTTGCCATCGGAATTTGCTGCACCAAAATTGAAGTAATCTGCACCAAAGTCTGAAATTGGAAGCCGGTTTCCAGAGTTTACAACATGGATTAGGTTAATATCTATCCCTGGATTAAATTCCGAGCAGATTGGAGTATCTACGTGCAAATCATAGTCCATTAACATATCGTCCTTAGACTCAAGCGGAGTTCTAAGGCCAATGGCTGACATGAGATTTAATCCATCAAAGGCCTTGCCAGCAGTCAGAAATGGGCGAATAAATGTACCGCGTCCTTGAAAGACTTCCTTATCTCCCGTTGGAGTTTCGATTGTTGCGCCAAGAGTCAAGATGGAATCATCATTTTTGAAAAGTGCATACTTGGCACCACCAGCTAAGTTTCCAAATCCGGTGCTATCAGCCAATCCTGGATTATCTGAATTCAGGTCGACATAACCGTCCTTTGTTGCGATTAATGAAAACCGATCGTTAATCGCATACCGCGCTTGAAGGGCATAGATTCGAGCATCTCCGCCATTTGTTACAAAATCGTTACTAATTTTGTGAAAAATGTATACCGCTCGAAGTTCGGTCAAGGCCCGAGGATCCTCAAA
This sequence comes from Bdellovibrionota bacterium, assembly GCA_044238365.1. Classification (GTDB taxonomy): domain Bacteria; phylum Bdellovibrionota_C; class UBA2361; order UBA2361; family JBIIDM01; genus JBIIDM01. The sequence continues at coordinate 19,811 of JBIIDM010000017.1, forward strand.
GTTAACCGGATTAGAGACGGGCGAAGTCATTTCAGAGAGGGGATCAGCCATAACAAACGGGCTGGCCAGTGAGGATGCGAGTAGTAAAAAGGTCTTTGCATATCGTGTAATCATTAACGTCTCCTTAGATACCTATTTATTGCGGTCACCCGCATTGGTTTTACGGTCTACGACTTCTATCTTCTTAAAGGGTAAGCTTACTAAAGTAGCTTGGTCAAGTTCTTTTTTTTGAGCTTCGGTGAGTCCGTTTGGCAATGGTTTGAGAGTGATTATGGTGGATTGGTAGGCGGTCGAGGATCGCGCCCGGGCAACCGCAGCGAACGCAACTTGAAATTCGCGAGGCACAGACTCGAACATACGGAAATAGGGATGCTAAGCAGGTGATGAAGACGGTCATTAATGCCTTGCAAGATGACGGATTTATTATTAGGAGTGCTGATCGCGAGCTTGGCTACGTAACGGCGAGTAAAGATTTCGAAGTCAGTGGTGGTTTTGGAGGTTTTGCCTTACAGTTTTACGGTCAGGGTCAACAGCCGCGGTTTGATCGGATGGCAACTCTTGAAGCGTTGGTTAATGTTTCGGATTTTGGAAAGGAAACTAAGGTTCGGGCTGTCTTTCAAAGAAGAGTAATCGATAATTTTGGTGCTCCTAGTTCGGCATTCCAGATTGAGGAGCCAGGTTTTTATCAACAGTTTTTCTTTAAGGTGGATAAGAGTTTGTTCATCGAGCGTGAAGGGCTATAAGATGGTGTGCTGGTGTCAAAGTGAACCGTGCGCACCAACGCTGAAAAGGTAGCCTTGTTAAGTATACTATGATTTTTGGATGAATATTAAGAACCTGAGTTCGACGTAAGAACAAAGGTTCTTAGGGCACGAACTGTTTCGATTCATAAGCAGGAATGTACGGTTCCGTAACAAAGTAGAATGAATAATCGGCCGGTGCGCCCCCATATTTCATGCTTTCGTTCTTAATATCCCGCCACACAGGTATATTCGCTGCCCCAGTGCCTACCTGCCCGCGCCCGTCTTGAAATCTCGTTCCTTCACCCACAATGTATGACAGGGAACCGGTGCCGCCATGACGTACAAACGGAATGTAAAATACTGATGGGGTATCGGTAAAAAACTCCAGAGAATAAGTAGTACCGGGAGCCAACACTACTGTGGCGGGAAAAGAGCTGTATGCTGCACGCAGGCCTATTGTTGAACACCTGGCTCTTACAACCGTATCGAACTGGCCGGAAGCAAGAGTTGTTCCTAAGTCAGTTTTGAGAGAATAGAGAAGTTTTCCGCCTTCGCCGCATTCTCCGGCATAGACGGCAATGCCCTTGGCCAGAATGGATGTGTTGGGTGAAAAGATTTCTCGCAGTCTCTGAAATCGCGTGACTCGGGAATCTGGATGATTAGACGCTCCTCCCGCTAGATAGCCCGCTTCGTGATAGCCGCCACCGAAAGTAAAATCGATCGACCCGTCCCCATCAAGATCGTACTGTAAGCCAAAAACTGGTGTATTGTAGTTGATTATTTTTTCAGCACGGCGGTAGATGAGACCTTGGGAAGCGGGGAGTGGGCCTCGAAATTCTGGTGCAAGAAAATGGTTCTCTGGTGGTGGAAAGTCCAATGCCGCAAGGCCATTCAGGGATAGCCAATTTAGATTTCGCTGCGGATGGGTGTTTTCAAAGAGGAATGCATAACGGTGGCCCGCTTGAAGGAGGGGTGCTGATTTTAGGTTGAGTGCCTTAAATCGGATATTCTCTCCTGAACGATTCGTCACATCATTCACTTTTTGTTTTCCAGACCACCCTTTGAAAATCCGTAGAGCAGGCGCATAGGTTATTACATCCAACGGTCTTCCCGAACTGAAACTCCCATCATTTTCGACTTCATACAGGGAGATTCGATAGGTTCCTCCATCGCCATTGTGGTACGCACCCGGCCGATCATATTTGTACATAAAATAGGTTTGGAAAGCCAGCAGGGTGCCACTTACCGGACTTTCAAACTCCACGGTAAGGTTGGTGTCTTTAATCGGTTCGTTGGCATTGTTCGTTGCATATAAACTGCTGCCATAGCTAGTACGTGGCACCGGGTTTGATATTCCCTGCAGCTGATTCTGAAGTGGACTAGGCGATCTTCCTGGGAGCGTGGTTGAACGTGGGTTATGTTTAATGAAAACACAGAAGAGTGGACCGGCGACGCCCTTTTGATCAGCGCGTGAAAAGGCTTGAGCACAAAGTGTCTTTTCATCGTCCGGGAGTAGAAGGCTGTATGTTTCGTACGGGGAGCGGTTTTCAACATTCAATGTCTGGCTGCCCAACGAAAACCTGACACTCCCAACTCTTCGCCGTGTCTTGGCAATAAAAAAGATCCTTCTGGTATTGGTTTCAAGCAACTGGCCAGGTGTAGCTGCGGCCGTTATCAACGAACGATCCTCGGGCAGTTTCATTTCAATTTCCGAGATAGCGCGAGCAAGTCGTCTTTTGGACTTCGCATACGAAGAGCGAAATGAGGACTGACCAAGGCACCGTCCACTAGGCTGTAGGGCGAGCAATATTAGAACAAACACCCAAAGGATCCCGTGGCAGACTCCTTTTGCTCTGAAGCGGAAAGAGTATACCCTTTCCGCTTTAAAATGTTTGAAGGCTTTATTTTTTAGAACGGGTATTTGTTTGTCCCTTCGGGGACTTTGCTTCGCACAGGATATACCAGTTCCTGCTTTGTTGTAACGGATTGAGGTGGTGCCGGTATAGATACCTTTGAGCCATGCGTAGCCGAAAGTCATGACGCTTTACTTTGTTGTTTGACCTATAGCGCCTTCTAAGTCCGGGTCCGCCTTACCAGGCAGTTCAATAAATCTCACTCCGCTGCCACCAGGGTCTAAAGCGTCGGGTGCGACGAATCGAAGCAGCACGAGCCCCGCTCCTATGAGGATAATACTCACAAAGGTGGTTATGAGGACCTGTTCAACTTTGCTCTGCGGTTTGCGTTTATATACCATGGTCTGTCTTATCCGAAACGAATTCCTTGTGCCAATGGTAGTTGACCACTCCAGTTTATGGTAGTTGTCTGTCGGCGCATATAGGCTTTCCACGAGTCTGACCCTGCTTCGCGCCCACCACCAGTTTCTTTTTCCCCACCAAAGGCCCCCCCGATCTCCGCCCCCGAGGTTCCGATGTTTACATTCGCAATCCCGCAGTCGGATCCCGCTACCGCGAGAAATTTCTCAGAGTTCAAAAGGTTCTGGGTAAATATCGCCGAGGAGAGACCCTGTGGGACGTCATTTTGAATCCTGATAGCCTCATCAATTGTATCAAAAGAAATAACGTACAGGATTGGTGCGAAGGTCTCTTGCTTCGTGATATCGGTAGGTTCCTTCATTTCAATGATCACGGGGCCTGCAAAAGAACCGCCCCCGGGCACCGGTGATTCTTGGGAGATAATCGTACCGCCCTGTCGTTTTGCTTCGTTGATCACTGCCTGCATAACGGACACAGCCTGGTTGTTGATTAGTGGACCCATCAGGGTGTTATCATCAAGTGGATTCCCGATTCGAATTTGTTCATACGCCTTTGTAAGGCGCGCCAGGAGATCGCCTTTAATTGAAGAGTGGACCAGAAGGCGCCGAAGGGAGGTGCACCGCTGCCCCGATGTACCTACTGCTGCAAAGAGAATGGCTCGCACGGCCAGATCGATCGAAGCACTTTCATCAACTATGATCGCGTTGTTTCCTCCTAGCTCAAGGAGAGTTCGGCCCAATCGAGCACCCACGGTTGCGCCAACAAGCTTACCCATTCTTGTCGAGCCGGTAGCGGAAACAAGCGGAATTCTTGGGTCGGCAGAAATTAGAGCACCCTGATCAGAGTCACCCTGGAGTAAGCCGAAAATTCCTTCACAGTCATGGTCTTTGGTCACCCGATTGCAGATCAGCTGGATGGCGTGAGCGCAGAGGGGGGTAAGTGGGGATGGTTTCCAAACTACGGAATTTCCGCACACAGCGGCAAGAACCGCATTCCAGGCCCACACTGCCATGGGAAAATTAAAAGCCGTAATTACACCTACAACCCCCAGAGGGTGCCATTGTTCGTACATTCGGTGGCCCGGCCTTTCGGAGTGCATGGTTAGCCCGTATAATTGACGGGAGAGACCCACACTGAAGTCGCACATGTCGATCATCTCTTGCACTTCGCCTCGGGCTTCAGCCAAGATTTTTCCCATCTCCAGTGAAATAATGGCGGAAAGGTATTCCTTCTCTCGGCGGAGTTCCTCGCCAAGTGAGCGTACCATCAGACCTCGTGTCGGTGCGGGGACATGCTTCCACTTATCAAACGCCTTAAGGGCGGAGTTGACGACGATCTCGTGTTCGGCGTGTGTGGCGGTACCGACGGTTGCTAGAGCTGCATTGTTCGTCGGATTGATTGAAACGATTGGCCTATCGGTTGCTCCAGCCATCCATTCAGAATCAAAGCTGAAAGCCGCAGGAAGGATTTCGGTGGCGGAAATGCCAAAGTGAATTAAAGATGGGTGGCTCATATTCTGCTATCTATAAAGTATTAGGGTAAACATGTATAAAAGCGCAGGTTCGGCGTGCTCCGTATCGAGGATGCTATGTCAACGCACCCCCTAGTCGAAAGCCGCAATTCCAGTAATTTCCTTGCCCAAAATTAGCCGATGTACGTCATCAGTTCCTTCATATGTCTTAACACTTTCAAGATTGAGCATATGGCGAATAACCGGGTAGTCTGTGGTAATCCCGTTAGCCCCAAGAATATCACGACCAACTCGGGCGCACTCAAGGGCTATGTGGCAATTGTTCATTTTGCCCATCGAGGTAAAGGAGTGATGGCCTTTCTTTTGATCTCGAAGTTCACCAATGCGCTTTGCTAATAGTTGGCCTTTGGTGATCTCGGTTAGCATCCACACCAGTTTTGCCTGTACCAATTGGTATCCGGCAAGGGGCTTTGAAAATTGAACCCGCTCAGCGGTGTAGTCTCGGACACATTCATAGCATGCTATGGCGGCGCCCAAAACCCCCCAGATAATTCCGAACCGGGCAGAATCTAGGCACTGTAGCGCCGACTTGATATCGTTTGTATTGGGCAGCCGATTTGCTGCCGGTATTACACAATCCTCAAGAATCAGTTCGCCGGTATGTGAGGCCCGAAGGGAAAACTTATCGGTGATTTCGCGCTGCGTTAGACCCTTTGTTCCCTTTTCAACAAGGTAGGCTCCGACTTCGCCAGCATCATCTTTGGCCCAAATAATGCTAATGTCGGCTATATTCGCATTGGTAATCCAACGCTTCGTACCATTTAGTACGATGTCATTGCCCCTTTTAGTGGCTCGTGTGCGCATACCGCTTGGATTAGAGCCAAAGTCCGGTTCAGTGAGGCCAAAGCACCCGATTGCCGATCCTTTTGCGAGTCTTGGTAACCACTGACGTCGTTGTTCTTCCGAACCGAATGTGTAAATTGGAAACATCACTAAGGATGATTGCACAGAAACGGCACTTCTCACTCCTGAATCGCCCCGTTCCAACTCTTGGCACACGATCCCGTAGGCTGTGTATGACGTATCTAGCCCGCCATATTTTTCTGGTAAAAACATTCCAAAATAACCGTGCTCTCCCAGTTCTCGAATTAGTTCGACAGGAAAGAGCGCCTTGTCGAAATATTCTTTAATGTTTGGAAGGATCTTTGAATCTACGAACTTCTTCGCTGATTCTCGGAAGAGAATCTCTGACTCCGTGAACTCTGAATTCAGTCGCAGAAAATCAACATCACTTAAGCCCATATTGATTAGACTCCGTAGAATGGTAAATATCGAAGGATTATCACAGGAAAACAAATACAACGCCAGTGATCTTTACTATACCGCCCTGAACAGAAAAAGTCACAAATTTCCATTAAGTAACAGCACTAACGGTGTTATTGGTCGCCTGTGGTGTCTGCCTGATCCGACGTTAGGTTAGTGCAGTCGATGGCGCACAGAAATGACATCTATAGAGGGGGTTACATTAACTTCATTGAAGGTTATAGTATCCGCAATCAAATTCCGAAACCGTATTACAAGGGGGATCTAATGAAGTGTTCAGAGCCACTAATGCAGACTGTTTTGCCGGATTATTCCGAAATGTTAACTCAGATCAGGAGCGCTACTGGTGTGGCGCTTACTGTAGGTCTGGCGGATGACATTGTGAATCATTTTGTCCTAGTGTCACCTGAGTTACAGCGTGCAATTATCGACGCACATACCCTTTTTTTCAATTTCTCCAAGGATGAGCGCGACATGCTTGCTCGTCCGGAGGTGGAGGTCGGCGATTATTTGAGAGCCGGAATTGTTAACTTCTATTCAAAGGACTGTGGCTCTCCATTTATTCCTCTCGCGGCGAAGGGCCCCTGGATTGTTACCTGTTATGGTCGGGTGGTATACGAGACGGGTGGGTACGGGATGTTAGGATTCGGCCATAACCCTGATTTTCTTAAAGAAGCGATCGGTGGGGAACAGGTCATGTCGAATGTAATGACCCCGAGTTTTGCACAGCGGAGAATTGTTGAGACATTGAAGAGCAGGATCGGAGTCAGCCGCGGGTCAAAGTGCCCTTACACAGATTTCCTTTTTATGAACAGTGGTTCTGAATCTATGACGGTGGCGGGTAGAATAACGGATGCCCACGCTGGCAGAGTAACTCGGCCGGGCGCCCGTTATGCGGGGCGGTCGGTCAAGTTTGCTGGTCTGGTGGGAGGGTTTCACGGCAGAACTGAACGCCCTGCCCAGGCCTCTGATTCTTCAAAACGTAAGTATCAGCAACTTGCAAGTTTCAAGGACATCGATAATTTGTGGGTTGTTATGCCCAATGATGTTAAAGGATTAAGCGAACTTTTTGAACGGGCCGACAGGGAAGGGGTGTTTATTGAGGCGTTGCTTCTAGAGCCAGTGATGGGCGAGGGAAATCCTGGTCTGTGCATTACACCGGAGTTTTATAAGGCGGCTAGGGCGCTTACTTCGGGGCATGACTCATTTCTGGTTGTTGATTCTATTCAAGCTGGGTTAAGAGCGCAGGGAGTCTTAAGCATAGTTGACTATTCTGGATTTGAGGGGTTAGAAGCCCCCGATATCGAGTCCTTTTCCAAGGCACTGAATGCTGGTCAGTATCCCTTATCGGTTTTAGGAATGAATTCCCGGGCTGCGGGAAGTTATTTGGCAAACTCCTACGGGAACACTATGGCCGCCAATCCACGGGCTCTTGAGATTGGGCGCGTGGTTCTAGAGCACGCGGACTCGAAGCTAGGGCATCACATCCGCGAAGCTGGAAAATTTTTTGTTGAACAACTTGAAGTCCTTAAGGGGAAGTTTCCCGAACTTATAACGAAGGTGCAGGGTACGGGATTGTTGGTGTCGCTTGAGTTTGTCGACACTATCAAAGTTTTTGGCGAACGGAGTCTGGAGGAGGACCTCAGGATTCACGGTGTCAATGTGATCCACGGGGGGATAAATTCATTGCGCTTTACCCCGGTGTTTGGCATAAAGCATGAGGAGATTGCATTGATTGTTGATTCAGTTCAGCATTCGCTTCTTCGAATTACCGGAAACCATTGATCGAGATCGTGGGTCTTTGTGTTAATGTGGTTTTGATTCAATATGCGACGCCCCGTAGCAACGAGCGGACTCGCGCCAAAACAACAACATAGTTGTTCCCACTGATGACCTCAGGTTCAAAGCCCAGTAGTTATGGAGAACGGTAATACAGTAATTCTCAAAAATAATGCGGTATTGAAATTCTAAGGAATTTTTGAGAATTACTATAAGTGCTTGCTTTGACTCGCCTCCGCGAGTCGATAGTGTTTCTCAAATGTTGAATCAAAACCGCATTAT
>JBIIDM010000018.1:0-27512 GCA_044238365.1 Bdellovibrionota bacterium
GTACGACGCTTAATTGTCTCTGAGCTTGCCTATTACTGAGGGGAATGACCAACTATACCTTGGGCGATCAAATTTATCGTATAAGTTATGTTAAGTTAAGGGCCCACGCCCACCACAACTCCAAGATCTAATGTATTTCATACAACTAAACAATCGCCGAAGTTCGAACCTCTGACGACCCACGGGCTATCTGAAACAAAAGACCTTCTTTGAGTTCAATCATCGAAAGTTTATTACCATACACCAAACCTGTATCGATCCCGATCTTAAAAGGTAAATCAAAGAACACCCGAACAAAGGGAGTATGGCCAAAAATCACCGTCTGCGGTATGTCGTGTGAAAAATCAATGAATTGTTCACGTATCCAGTAAATGTCTTCATCTTCCTGTAACTCAAGAGTGACATTAGGATTAATACCCGCATGAACGAACAGGAAGCGCGGATGTAACAAACCCCTCTTCAAATTGGTATAGAAATTTAGGTGTTCCACCGGCAACAGTTGCGCCACAATTTCAGGAGAGGTTCTTGCAGCAATGTCATAACTCTGTAAGCACTCGCGCCCCCCATTTCCTAGGTATCCATCACCAAGGCGGCCCTGTAAACCCAGATAGTCGAGCAACATATCCTCGTGGTTCCCTCGAAGAAAATGGGTATTGGGGTACGCTTTTAGATGCTCTAGTAACAAGTCAACCACCTGCTTACTGTGTGGTCCCCGGTCAATAAAATCGCCTACAAAGACGAGCATGTCATCGCTAGAGAGCTTCTGGTCGTTTATCAGAAACTCCAACAAAACCTCCAACTCGGTGGCGCACCCGTGGATATCTCCAACTGCGTAGAGCCTCCCGGCAGGATCTGCTATTTCTGGGAACTTAGATTGCATTTAACTAGAATTCTTTAAAACCGCCAAAAACGCTTCTTGAGGTATAGAGACTTTCCCTATCTGCTTCATGCGTTTTTTCCCAGCCTTTTGCTTCTCCAAAAGCTTTCGCTTTCGACTAATATCACCACCATAACACTTGGCCGTTACATTTTTTCGCAACGCCTTTACCGTTGAACGTGCAATAATCTTACCCCCTATCGCCGCCTGAATTGCTATTTCAAACATCTGCCGATCAATCAGTTCCTTCAGCCGCTCACTAAGGTCTCGGCCCTTAGCCTGAGACTGCGATCGATGAATTATGCTACAGAGGGCATCGACTAGATCACCGTTGATCTTAATGTCTAACTTAACCAGATCGGCGACTTCGTAACCCGCGACCTCATAATCAAACGAGGCATATCCCTTTGTACCACTTTTTAATCTATCATGAAAATCCAACACTATCTCATTTAGAGGCAACCTGTATGTGACCACAGCTCGATCCTGTCCGTGAAACTCTAGTCCTGTTTGAGAGCCGCGCTTTTCCTGGCACAGTGTTAGGATTATTCCGAGATAATCACGAGGGGTATGAATTGTCACAGTCGCAATTGGCTCCTCGATACTCTCGTAATCCCCAGACGGTGGCAACTGGGATGGGTTATCAATTGAAACAGTACTACCATCCTTCATATTTATGCGATAGACAACTGTCGGTGCCGTCGTGATCAAACTGAGTTGAAACTCCCGTTCTAATCGCTCCTGAATTATCTCCATGTGCAGGAGACCCAGGTAGCCACAGCGAAAGCCAAACCCGAGAGCTACGGATGTCTCTGGCTCATAAGTGAAGGAACAATCATTAAGCGACAATTTGTCAAGCGCTGCTCGCAGGGCGGTGTAGTCATCAGCCTCAATTGGGAAGAGCCCACCAAATACTGAAGGCTTTACTTCTTTGAACCCTGGCAAAGCCTCAGTCGCAGCTCCCCGCTGCATCGGACCCTTTGCCAAAACAGTGACGGTATCCCCAATCTTTACGTCAGAAAGTTGCTTTATAGACGCGGAGAAATAACCGACTTCGCCGCAATCAAGAATCGGTACTTCGACTGGATGGGGATTAAAAACTCCGAGTTTATAGATCTCGTACTCGGCCCCTGTCTGCATAAACGAGATCCGATCTCCCTTTTTTATAGCTCCGTCCACTACACGCACCTGTACGACTACGCCCAGATACGAGTCAAACCAGGAATCATAGATCAGCGCTCGAGTTGGGGCTTCTGAATCGCCCTTTGTGGGGGGAGGAAACTGTGTAATTACAGCCTCCAAAACATCTTCAACCCCTATACCCGTCTTAGCACTTATAAGCAGTACGTTAGTGGTATCAAGCCCGATAACATCCTCGATCTCCTTTTTTACCCGCTCGACGTCCGCGTTGGGCAGGTCAATCTTATTTAAAACCGGAACGATCACCAGATCATTTTCCATGGCTGCATAAACATTCGCGAGCGTTTGCGCTTCCACACCCTGAGAAGCATCTACCACGAGCAACGCCCCTTCACAAGCAGCCAAACTTCGCGAGACTTCATAATGAAAATCAACATGCCCGGGGGTATCAATTAAATTCAGTTGATACAACTGGCCATCTTTGCCTTTATATGGCAAGCGAACCGTCTGGGCCTTAATAGTGATTCCACGCTCACGCTCCAAATCGAGCTTATCGAGGAATTGGGATTGCATCTCCCTTTGTTGAAGCGCCGCAGTAAACTCGAGAATTCTATCTGCCAGCGTCGATTTACCGTGATCAATATGGGCAATAATTGAAAAATTTCTAATTAGTTGACGATCGCTCATCGTGATCCTTCGATACTGACTTTCTCAGTTTTTAATCTCTGGTCGAAATCGGCTATTGTTCTCATCAGACCATCCTCTAGGGTAATACCAGGTGTCCAGTCGAGTTCTTCCCTCGCTACCGCAATGTCAGGGTTTCGACGGGTTGGGTCATCTTTGGGAAGTACTTCGTAAACGATTCGCGATGCAGAGTTCGTCATAGCAACGACCTTTTCGGCCAACTCCTTAATGGTCATCTCCCGGGGATTTCCCAAATTTACCGGCCCCGCAAATCCGTCTTTATCCATTGCTCTCATTATACCCTCCACAAGATCATCAACATAACAAAATGATCGAGTCTGCGAACCATCACCATATATAGTGATATTGCGACCAGTGAGTGCTTGAACAATAAAGTTAGATACTACTCGACCATCGTCAAATAGCATACGTGGACCAAAGGTATTGAATATTCTAATTATTGTTGTATCAACTTTGTTTTGCAACCGGTAACTCTCAGTGAGCGTCTCAGCAACTCGCTTCCCCTCATCATAACAGCTCCGAATTCCAACCGGATTTACATTGCCCCAATATTTCTCTGTCTGTGGATGCTCAAGCGGGTCCCCGTACACCTCGGACGTCGATGCGAGCAGAAATTTACCGTGCACCCGCTTTGCCAGACCCAACATATTTATCGTGCCAACCACACAGGTCTTAATAGTCTTTACTGGATTCATCTGGTAATGAATTGGCGACGCGGGGCAAGCCAGGTGGTAGATCTCATCAACCTCCAAGAGCAGTGGTTCAATAACATCATGCCGTATGAACTCGAACCGATTATGATCTAATAATCGCTCCACATTCCTCTTTTTACCCGTAAAAAGATTATCAAGAGCCACGACCTCATCACCGCGCGCAAGGAGACGCTCACAGAGATGTGAACCTATAAAACCCGCACCACCGGTTACTAATACTGTCCGCATTAAATCGTCTCCAATCTTGTCACTAACAATGTCCACACGCTCTACTATCTAATTTATACCGGTTCTACTTCAAAAAGCTGATTCATAACTACTCAGGTTCCCTCACCATCAGCACGCTCGTAAAGCGCCCCAACTATTTGTAACTGCCAGGGATTTTTCCAAGGTCGAGGAAAGTGATTGCTTTGTGAATGAGGCGTGGTACTCCACGCCGCAGTGAACAAAATCAATCATTTGACGAAGAGATTGGGAAAATCCCTGAGCAGTTACGCTGATTCAAAATAATCACACTTCAGATAGTGGCCGACCTTCCAATCGGATAATACTCGAAATTGCGCTTTTTTAACTCAGTTCGCGACATAATATTGCGCCCATCAAATATTACGGGAAACCGTAACAATGATTTTAACTTTGTATAATCAGGATTACGGAATTCGCTCCATTCCGTACAGATAAGCAGTGCGTCTGCACCACGAAGCGCATCATAATTGTTGGCCACGTACGACAACTGACTATGTTCTCCGAAGGTCCGCTTAAAAGTCTCCATAGCCTCTGGATCGTACGCTACAACCGTAGCGCCACCGTCAATCAGCTCCTTAATGATGGCCAGAGCAGGCGCTTCTCTCACGTCGTCGGTACGGGGTTTAAACGCAAGTCCCCAAATCGCAAACTTCTTACCCACGAGATCTGGCCCAAAACGCTTTATAACTTTTTTAGCGATAAGCTTCTTCTGAATTTTATTCACTTCCTCGGTAGCCACCGGAATCTTTATATCAACGCCGTGGTCGCGTGCAGTACGAATGAGCGCCTGAACATCCTTCGGAAAACAAGAACCACCGTACCCGATCCCTGAGAAAAGAAAACTCATTCCAATTCGAGAATCAGTGCCGATCCCTACCCTTACATTGTTCACATCTGCGCCTACCGCTTCACAGAGCTGCGCCATTTCATTCATAAAAGACACCCGAGCGGCCAACATTGCGTTTGCCGCATACTTGGTAAGCTCCGCTGAAACAACATCCATCACGAGAATCGGATTATTTGTCCGGACAAATGGCGCATACAGCTCTTTCATCACTTCCTCCGCTGCGGCAGAGGCTACGCCGATAACCACCCTGTCGGGTTTGAGAAAATCTTCAACAGCTGCGCCCTCTTTGAGAAACTCTGGATTACTTACTACTTCGACGGGATGAGAAGTTATTGACTTGATAACCTCAAGAACCTTCGCCCCGGTTCCAACCGGAACGGTTGACTTATCAACAACAATCTTTGGTCCGTTCATATAGGTACCAATATCTCGCGCAACTGCAAGGACGTGGGTTAGATCGGCGGATCCATCCTCATCCTGGGGCGTACCGACAGCAATAAAAATGACTTCGCTGCGCTCGATCGCCTCTTGGGTCGAAGTGGTAAAAATCAAGCGCTCCTTCTTCCGATTACGATTTACAATCTCAGGCAATCCTGGCTCGTATATAGGCACCTCACCACTGTTAAGCTTCTCGATTCGCTCAGGATTTATATCAACACAGATCACCTCATTCCCATGCTCGGCAAAACACGCCCCCGCAACCAGACCAACATACCCGGTCCCTATAACTGCAACTTTCATAATTGAAGGCTCCCTGAACTAAAGAAATCATACAGAATGCAGAAACCAATCAGGCCTGCTTAGGTCTATCGTACCAAAATCGTAACGACACTACCCCTACAGAAACGAATATACCGGTTCCGATTCAAAAAGTCAGGAAATCCACCATAAAAAAGCAGCTATTCCCGGAGTCGAAAAATTCTCAATAAATATAGTAATCTTTAAAAATAATAAAGTATTAAAGATTACTATAACGACTCGCGGAGGCGAGTCAAAACCGCATTATTTTTGACGATGGCTATACAAAAGAGTACAGCAATATTTTTAAAATATTTGCGCGCACTATTGTAGCTTTTTTTTTAATGTCAGTTCACCCTATGAAAGCTACAAAACACTGAATTCGCAGGGTGTATTGGCGATCAGCGAAGAGGGACGAAGTCCCTCTGGGCCCGAGCGCCCCGAGCGGGAATAGCTGGCTCGGAATAAGAACACAGATAAAATGTATTAGGCGAAAGGCCAAACTTGATCTGACATTTAGGAGAGCTACTCCAAAATCCGAAGCATTTCACCATACATCTGCACAACTCGAGCGTCGCCATTATCCCGGATAAATACCCGAAAGCCTGGCGATCCATTTAATTCTATTAGACACAGATTGCCGTTACTATCTTCCAGTAGATCAACTCCAACATATCTTAGGCCGGGAAAGGTAGAAAACAACGGTGCCAAAAACTGCTCCATCCGCTGCTCTTCTTCCCGGGAGCACAATACTCCCTTGGCATTTTCCCAATGAAGGGGGCTTAAATTCCCCTTAAAAACAGCCCCTGTAACATCCTTTCTGTAGGCAAATGACACTTTTCCATCAAGGAGAATCACCCTGCGTTCAATGTGCGCATCATAATATTCCTGAACCAACGCAACATAATCATACTCGCTAGATGCTCTATTAAAGATCGCACTTAAGGCACCTCTGACATCGGCTGGAGTCCGACAAAGGTATACATTGGATCCATGCGACCCACTATTACGCTTAACGATAACTGGGTATGTAAAATCGGTTTGAATTTTCTCTAGAATCTTATTGCTAGTATCCTCTCTGAGATACTCCGAATAGGCATCATCCACCGCTAGATCCAGAAACCCGCTGGTAAGGGGCATGCGGACCTTATCCTTGAAGAACGTATAGGAGTACTCCTTATCAGTACACAATCTTGCAACGGAGTGAGTAAGCAACGGTACCGACCAGTTTACGAAAAGATGCTTGCCCGCGACCAAGGCTACGTTAGCCGTGTGATGATACGTCTCAAAGGAAACATTCTGGTGGGCGCAAGCCTTAGCTAGACAGCGAAGATTCGGATTCACGACTTCCTGATTCCTCCAATAAAGCCTCCTCCAAGAGGGCGTAATTGACCTTACCTGACGGTAGTAGTGGTATAGAGGTTATGCAACGTACATCCCTCGGCGCCCATGAGGGTGACAGACCAGATTCACGAATCCAACCCTGAACATCGGCCTTAGTAAGCCCTTCGCTGTCAGTATAAAGCACAAGCTCCTCTCCTCGAGTAGGATGCCGTCGCACTACTATAGCACAGCGAGCATCAGCCGATGCGTCTTCAATAACTCGCTCAACTGTAAGTAAAGATACCATCTCACCTGCAACCTTTGCAAATCGACGAGCCCTTCCAACGATCCAGAGAAAACCCTCGTCATCAATTGTGACTACATCCCCTGTATCATACCAGCCGTCGGTTAATGGCTCTATAACGCCTGGCGCGGTTGGCCGGAGATATCCAATCATGACATTCGGGCCGCGTACTTCAAGCACCCCACCTTCCTGAATCCCCTCAACAACCCGCAATCTATACTCAATACCGGGCAAAACCCGTCCAACGCTACCGCCTTTATAGAACATCCGAGTATTCATGCTCAATACAGGTGCCGTTTCAGTGGCACCATACCCCTCAAAAATACGCAGGCCAAACCGCTCGAACCACACCTGTCGGGTCGTCTCGCTCAACTTCTCAGCACCCGCGAAAACGTATTGAACACGAAAGAAGTCATATGAATGCGCCACCCGGGCATAGCCCCGAAGAAACGTATCCGTACCAAAGAGCAGCGTCGCTTCCGTTTCATACACTAAATCCGCAATCTTCTTATAATGAAGCGGAGATGGGTACAGAAAGCAACGCATTCCTGAAAAGAGCGGCAATAGGGTACCAACCGACAGGCCAAAAGAATGGAATAACGGTAAAGCATTAAACACTCTGTCTGAAGGTGAAAAATCCACCCGCGCATCAAGTTGCATAAAATTCGATACGAGTGCTCTATGTGACAATGCTACTCCTTTGGGGCTACCTTCCGATCCCGAAGTAAATAGAATTACACCAACGTCCTCTGGCTTTTGCGTCGCCCTACCCATCAGCTTCCAAACCCAACTTGTGGTGACTGGACCCAATAGCATTATCGGCAACATCACCAGGCTCTTGAGCTTATCCCAGAGTCGACACTCCTTATTTATGTCATCAAGAAAAAAAACATCGACATGATTAGGAAGTGCCTTTCGCAAAGAGGCACAAGACTCATCATCCCATAATGCCCGAACCGTAATGATCTTTCGCAGATTAGCTGCCTTACAGGACGCTAATACATGCCGTAGTCCAGCGGTAAAATTAAGCTCAGCAGGCACCATATTTGCCAACGAAAGCCCGAACAGCGCAAACACGTGGGCACTACAGTTGGGCAGTAGTAGACCAATCGCCTTTTCGCCTGAAAACTTACGCGCAAAAACCGAACTCAGGGCAAGCGAGGACAATAAGACCCCCCGATAGGTAAACACCTTTCTGGCGCTATCTTCTAGGATATCTTTGGAATACCCATGAATAGAGGCAGCCTCAACCAGCATTCCAAAGATAGTTTTTTTGTTTGCCTTTGTCGTAAGCGACATTGAGGTCAGCACATCATAGACCTTACGGGCCAAAACTACACGACTAGCGCTATCGTCCCTTTCATCAACGGGCATCTCCGGGCAAACAGTAATTGTAATCTTAGGAAAGAGACGACGCCTTACCCTGCCCTTGAGGAACGAGAAATGAGAGTACTGCGAGCCATCAACGTGAAGAGGAACCAAGACCGCCTGGGTCTTACGAGCCACAAAGATCGGCACTTCAGAAACCTTCATTACAGCACCAGTCGCTGTAGCTCGCCCCTCCGGAAAGAGTATTACAGGTCGCCCGTTTTTTACTGCCTGAACTACCCCCTTTACAGTAAACGGATTGTCTCCATCAATAAGCGTATAGTTGACAAGATTTCTAATTAACCACATCAGGACCCAATCACGCCGCCTCCGCACACTCCCGTGATGTACAGTAATTCCCACGACAGGCGCACCGGGAAGGAACAGCGGCAAAATTAGAGGATCCAACGTCGACACATGATTTGCGATTGCCACTACTGGACCGGCACTCGTAGCCTTTACCCACCGATCAACACCAACTATCTCTACACGCAAAACGACCTGGAGTACCCGACGCAGAGCTGCACCCAGAACATTTCGGGGGATCAAACGACCAATAACGGCAATCATGCAAATATTAAGCAGTCCAAACAAGGCGTAGATACCTGTTGTTCCCCACCCAAGATGCTGCAACCACATAACCAGAGCCGAACCAACCACAATACTTAGGGCATTGATAATATTATTACCCGCAACAACTCGCGCCCGATGTGCTGAATCAGCATGGTGCTGCATTATTGCGTACAACGGAACTACAAAGAATCCACCCGCAATAGCTATCCCACCAAGGTCACGGATAATCCGCCACCCATAGGGCGTTCCAAGAAACTCCACTACGCCGATCAGCTCCTTCCCAGTGGGAGTCACTAAGTTTGCAAAGTATGACAGGTCCCATGTACACCAGGTCATAACCATAGCAGCAAAAGGCACGTATTTTGCGCTTATTTCGCCATGAAGAGCCCGGCTGCATAAACCTGATCCAATTGCGATGCCGATGGAAAACACGGCCAGAAAGCAGGACACGAGTTGCTGGTTACCACCAAGGACCTCCTTTGCAAATGGTGCGAAAAGGGTTACATATAGTGCCCCTAATACCCAGAACCAGGAAACCCCCAAAATCGAAATGAACACCAACGGAGACGTGGCACAGTACTTGACCATGCCCACCGTACTGCGGAATATATGCCAATCAATTGCCAGTTCAGGCTCTGCTATGGGAGCGCTCGGCACACGCCATGCAGAAATAACGCCAAATCCGGCAACGATGAACAGCATCAGGGATACCCACGCCGTGGCCCCGTCTACCTGTACCAATGGCCCAGCAATGAGTGTTCCCAGGAGGATCGAAAGAAAGGTTCCACCCTCAACAATACCGTTTCCGGCTACCAGCTCATCCTTCTCAAGATGGTCTGGCAATATACTGTATTTGATCGGACCAAAGAGGCTCGAATGAAACCCCATAAGAAACAGCGACAGTAACAGCAACCAAAGATTCATCAGGACAAAACCGGTCGCGGCAATTACCATTATCAGACACTCGAATACCTTTATCGCTCTGATCAAAAGGCTCTTATCGAATTTATCAGCTAGCTGCCCTGCCAATGCCGAGAATAGAAAAAACGGAATCGTAAAGAGGACATTAGAAAGAATCAGCACTTGCTCAACAGTGAATACAAAACCGGCAAGGCTTAGCATAACCGCTTCCCCTCCCTCCATTCCAGAGCCAGCCAGGGGCACCTTAACAGAGTTACTAAACGCAACGGTGTTATAGATAATGAAGAGGCCTAAGGACTGCTTAAGCAAATTATCATTAAAGGCCCCGCTAGCCTGAACCGTGAAGAGCGGAAAGAATCGACGGGAGAAAAAAAATGTGCCTTTCGATGATGTCATTCAGGTGCACTTATTCTTTTATTTGTAGGTGTTAAAGACATTACTATACCGTTTGCGTTGAGCTTTATAACCTGAGTTTCGGTCAATAATAAAGATGCCGGTTGGCGATTGTCCCAATCTCTGTAGAACGCGCCAAACAGCGCCGGCATACCCAAATTTGCGGACGGGCGACATCGCTAACAGCTATAGTTCGCACATTCTGGCTATCCCTAAGCCAACTAGTCGATCATTTTATATCATGCGCAACGAAGTGGATGAAGTAATTTCAACCAGTTACCGCAGTTCTTACGTCGAACTCAGATTGAAAGATTCAGTGCCTTAACCGCTATGGTGGTGTGGGCTCATGAATACTCCGGGCTAACGGCGTAACGAATTGTCGTAACAACTATTCTAAGCAGACGCGGCCTTCCAGCCCAGAGAAGCACCTAAGTCCCATTAAAAAGTTAACTCTCAGTATAGTACATCCAGAGCAGCACGCGAGGTAAGCAAATTCTACCACACTGGCGTGATTTTTCCGGTGCAAAACACGTTGACCGTGGTTCGCGAAACACCGGGGGGGGGCCATCCGGAATCTCGGTGTTGGAGAAATTCTGAAAACCCGGCCTGAGTAGCGCGAATCTTCAGAACGCCCAGCGAACCGAAGTCGCTGCTGAAAATAAACAATCAGGGCGATCAAGCTGCAATAGTGCTATAAACAGATGGACTTCCGAAAATCTCCTTAATTGGTGAGATGCCCAGATACTCAGCCGAGTATCTGGGCTTTTACAGCGAAGCGAGTCGCGAACACCCAGTGTTGCCGGAGGTTCGCAATAGCTCCACATGCCATTTAGAATCAGATGAAGATACCCGCAGACAGTAATCCGTTCGCCACGTCGTCCAATCTCTTCGTCAAAAGCCTAATTTTGCTCCCCGCAGGCTACAATAGTACCTGTCATCCGCAAGAAAAAAGGCCTTTCTCGACCCACAAAGGCAGCCACATAACGCTGCGTAATGGCGATTAATGCCCATTCCGCCTAACCATTAATCGCCAATGAATCGCTTCATAGCTCTCAACGTTGCTGGTCCAACATGATGCTCAATTCCCTCTGCATCGGAGGCAGCATCACCCTTAGAGACACCAAGCTTTTCAAGGAAGCTCACAACCACCTGATGACGAGCCTTTGCCCCTTTTGCTAACTTCTTTCCCTTCAAGGTAAGTTCCACTGGCTGATGGCGCGAAGTTTTTAAGAAACCTTCCTCCTGCAAGCGAGTAACAGTTCTAAGCGCTGTTACATGAGAAACTCCGAGATAGGCAGATATGCTGACAATCCGGGCTTCTCCAAGCGTCTCCTGTAAGTCATAGACCAGCTCTGTATAATCCTCTGCCGCTTCCATACTTCGCTGTGTGCGCGTTGCCTTAAATGCAGATGCCCGCTGCTGAGCCTCTGCTACACGAACTTTATTAAGGGTTCCCTTTTTTCCTCTCCCCCGCTTCTGCTGAACCTCAGTCTCCTCAGCAAGAGCTGCAGAACCCGAGCTTCTTCGTGCAACCGCCGACGAGCTTGACTGCCCTCTTCCCGAAATACTCTTACCGCTACTCTTTACCGAGCCCCTTACACCACTTTTCTTCATGTCTATAAACCACCTTCACACAAAACTAATCATCATCGATTCCCGGCTGTCTCCTTAGAGGCTTTCTATGACTTCAAAAGCCCTTCATTGCTTTCCAGCATCGCGAATCTACTCTTTTCCATCAACTCTAGAGCCACTTGGCCGGATTACACCGTCCTCGCATAGAGTTTAGCGTACTACCTCTCAGCTGGCGGAAGAATCTTACACAACTCGTGCCCAAACAGGACCCAGAGCGCCTACAATCCAAAGCGTATACTGATACTCACTCGCCGACGACAAAAACAGCATGTGGCTTTTACCGAAATTCAAGTAATAAAACAAGCACTCCCGATCTAGCACTCTCGTATTTTGACATACATTATAGAAAGCGAGTCTCACAGAGGCACCTTTAAAGGGCTCTTGACCTCCGAGCACAAAACTCCAATAATGTAGCAAAAGTTTCTTATTTCCTCCTAATTTAGAGTGATTTGTGTTATGTTCACAGCGCCCATAGGCCACAGCTTGTTGAGATTAGTATTGGCTCGGTTATTAATGGCGAGAATACTCCTGCGTCGACCTCATCGGAAATTTATTCTGATAGAATTAATTCCGGTAATAGCTATCGGCATCCTTGCGGGATCTGCAACATTTGCCGAAACACCCAAAAATAAGCGTAAAATATCGATTATTGCCACTACCTCCATCATTGGCGATACCGCAAGAGCAGTAGCAGCTGAAGCTGCTGATGTACATACCCTGATGGGCCCCGGGGTCGACCCTCACCTGTACAAACCAACGAGAGCGGACATGGCAATTATGAGCAAGGCCGATCTACTGTTAGTCAACGGTCTCCTGCTCGAAGGAAAATTCGAGGAGACTTTTGAGCGATTGGAGAAGGCAGGTAAAATTGTCATAAGACTCGGAGACCTTCTGGAGCGGAGTTCTCTTCGTACCCCACCGGAGTTCAACAACCACCACGATCCTCATATTTGGATGGATCCAACTATTTGGAGCCAGATATCTCGATTTATTTATGAGCAGCTCAGCAAAGCCCTACCCGAACACAAGGATATATTCGAGAAGAACCTGCTGGTATTTCAGGATACATTGAAAAAGCTCGATGAGTACGCCACGAAAACGGTTGCACAGATTCCCGAAGGACGACAACATCTAGTGACCGCTCACGATGCCTTTGGTTATTTCGGGCGGCGATACCGTCTCAAAATTCACTCCATCCAAGGAATCAGCACTGAGTCTGAAGCCGGGGTACGCCAAATCGAAGAACTTATAACAAACATTGTTGTCAACAAAATCCCGGCTATCTTTATTGAAAGCACAGTTTCCCCTCGTAACATTTCAGCATTAGTGGAAGGATGTAAAGCGCAAGGGTTCTCAGTTGTGATCGGAGGAGAACTGTTCTCAGACGGCATGGGGGCCGCCGGGACTTATGAGGGCACCTATCAGGGGATGATAGACCACAATATCACCATAATCGGGCGGGCATTGGGAGCTTCTGTGCCTGAGAACGGACTATTTGGAAAACTCAAGGCACCCTAATGGAACTTTGCTCCGCAAAGGATATACCGGCTCCTCGTTTTTGAGGACTTTTTGAAGTGGAACCGGTATATAACTGTTTGTGGTAACCCGGCATAAATGCCGACCATTATCGACGGAGGAAGAGATGTCTTTTTCAATAAACCCATTTAACCTTCTGGGGCAAGTTCAGCGTCCTGGCGCACACGCATCATTGGAGGTGGATCCGAAAGCTCCTCTAATGGTCCATTCGATGACAGTAGCCTATCACGACAGACCGGTACTGTGGGACATTGATTACAGAGCCAACGCTCATCGACTTATAGCTATCGTGGGTCCTAACGGGGCCGGAAAATCGACCTTCATCAAAGCCTGCTTAGGGCTAATCCCGGTTGCTTCAGGTATCATCCGCTTCTGGGGTCTACCACATTCACTTCAACGACAACGGATCGCTTATGTACCACAGCGGGAATCGGTCGACTGGAATTTTCCAATATCTGCGCTCGAAGTAGTCGCAATGGGAAGATACCGGATGATTGGATGGTGCAAACCCGTAAATTCATTCCACCGTCAACGGGCCTTGGAGTGCCTCGAACGCGTGGGCTTGGCCCAGTTTGCCCACCGACAGATTAGTCAACTTTCAGGAGGACAACAGCAACGGGTTTTTCTTGCACGAGCCCTGGCCCAAGAGGCACAACTCTATTTCATGGACGAGCCATTTGCCGGTGTCGATGCCGCTACCGAGAAGGCGATCATAGAAGTACTACGAGAACTGAAGGAAAAAGACGCTACCGTGATCTGTGTACACCACGACCTGGTAACCGTTCCTGAATACTTCGATGACGTCCTACTGGTCAATACCCGGCGGATAGCAAGTGGCTCCGTCGCTGAAACGTTCACGCAGGAAAATCTACGGCGAACCTATGGTGGCCGACTGACACTGCTGGATGAGGCTTCTCACGCAATTGCCAGAGCGTCCCAAGGCCTTAACCCTAATTTGTGAAGGGAGGAAACCGTAGATGCCCCAGCATTCGTTCTTTGAACTACTTACAGGACACGGCGGATTTAACACCACCTCCGTGATGATAGGCGCGCTTTTTCTTGGCATCTCCGCAGGAATCGTCGGATCTCTGGTCCTATTGCGCGATCGAGCCTTGATTGGCGATGCGCTTGCACACGGAACCCTACCTGGAATCTGCACGGCATTCCTGATCTCAGTTCTTTCGGGATACAGTGAGAAGAACTCGGTCATTCTTCTCACCGGTGCGACGTGTACCGGCATTGTCGCTATCCTTACCGTACATGCTATCGTTCACTATACTCGACTCACCGAAGACACCGCGATCGGAATCGTCTTAAGTACCTTTTTTGGAGCCGGTGTTGCACTACTAAGCTTTCTTCAACAGTTTGGCCGGGGAAACGTGGCCGGTCTCAACCACTTCATCTATGGCCAAGCGGCCGCAATGCAGAGAAATGAGGTGTTGATGATCAGCATCATCGCACTCCTAGCCACCATTCTGGCATTGATTCTTTTTAAGGAATTTCGGCTTCTCTGTTTTGATGAGGATTTCGCAAAGTCTGAAGGATGGCCAGTAAATCGGTTAGATCTGGTACTAATGGGGCTCGTCGTACTTGTGGTCGTCGCTGGATTACAAGCAGTGGGAATGATTCTAGTAATCGCGCTGCTGATTATACCACCTGCTGCAGCTCGCCTTTGGACTGAAAAGATGTCGTCAATGACCCTCCTCTCAAGTATTATCGGAGGAGCAAGCGGATATATTGGAGCCGCCCTTTCCGCAACATATCCAAATCTTCCCGCCGGGTCCATTATTGTACTCACAACATCAAGCGTATTTGCCGTAAGCCTGTTATTTGCACCTACCCGGGGCCTTGTATCCCGGGCTCTTAAGGTGGCACGCCTTCGCTTTCAAGTCGCCGAAGATCACCTTCTCTTGGAAGCATATGAATACCTTTCAGAAACGGGTCAGCTTCCACAGAACGAACTTGATAATTTGGCAAAGGTATCAGAAGACGCCCAATCACGATCCTTAGTTGTCCCTTACCTCGCTCTGCCCATAATTCAGCTCTGGTCACTTCCCAAAAGAAGCATAGTTATTATCTGGGGCAAAGGCCGAAATTTATACCGTTTTGATGAAAATGAGGCCCAACTACAGATAACTATACGAGGGCTGAAACGAATCTCAGCATTGGCACATTCACATGTTACATGGGAGGAACGATTGTTACACCATCCAGATGTAGATCATTCGCTCGCACACACTACGGCTGACTATGTGGAGCACCTACGACTCAATCATAAAAACGGTGCCTGAGAGCGTGTTAAGAAAGTCTCTTAACCACGCTCTTAAAATAATTAAACTATGACTACCCGATGAGCAATTTCTTTACTCTTGACTTTGTACCACTACTTACGGCCGTATTTGCTGCCTTAAGTTGTGCACTGCTTGGCAACTTTCTGGTATTGCGGCGACTCAGTCTGATGGGAGATGCCATTTCACACACAGTTTTGCCGGGTATCGTATTCAGCTTTCTGGTATTTGACACTCGAGGTGGGCCACTTTTGCTACTTGGTGCTATGATGGCTGCAATAATTACCACTGTGCTCGTCGAAACAACTAAAAAACTTGCGAACCTGGAGACCGGTGCCGCCATGGGTGTCGTCTTTTCAAGCTTATTTGCACTAGGCGTTTTAATGATGGAACAGGCCTCTGCTCGAAGCGTTGATCTTGATGCAGAATGCCTCCTTTACGGACAACTGGAAGGCCTGCTCTGGATGCCACCTGTTGAAGCCACAGGCATTAAAGCGTTGCTTTATATCCCGGTCGAACTGTATACCGTTTTTGGAGTATTTGCTGTATCGGTCGGGTTTGTGGTGCTCTTCTATAAGGAGCTTCGCCTAGCCTCGTTCGATCCTGAAATGTCTACGTCACTGGGATACAACGCAACGCTCCTACACTATCTTCAAATGATAGTCACCGCAGCGGCTGTGGTTGCGTCGTTTGAAGCTGTTGGGTCAATCCTAGTCATCGGAATGCTTATATGCCCGGCAGCTACCGCCCGCCTGCTTACCGACTCCCTTCGAGTTCAATTACTTAGCAGCCTTTTAGTTGCACTGACGACAACCGTCATCGGCTATTTTCTAGCGACACAGGCACCATATTGGATTGGTCTTGATGTGTCGCTTAATGCGTCCGGAGTGATGCTTGTTACCGCCGGACTTTTCTTTACCATAGTTGCCATCTTCGGCCCCCGTTACGGCGTGCTCGCGCAGAGGATCGTACAGAGAAAACTTTCAACTACCATCATACTGGAGGACATCCTTGGAATTCTCTTTCGGGCACAGGAACAGTCAGAGGATAGCTCTAGCAGCTCCCAAACCAGACCTGCACTGGCAAGACAAAAAGAAACACCGACCCTGGAAGACATCAGAATCAGACTCCCCCATCCTTGCAATGATAGACAGCTCAGCAAGGCAATAGATATGGGGTACCGTGAGGGCTTACTGGCAAAAGTAGCTCTGCCCCTTATTGAGCTTACTGCCGCTGGAAAGGACAAAGCTCTCAATTTGGTGCGATCACACCGGCTCTGGGAAAATTATCTGCTAGAACACACCGACCTTGATTCCCATCAAGTTCACAAACCAGCCGAGTCTTTAGAGCACATAACTTCACCTGAACTTCAGGAAGAATTAGTCGCCCAAAATACCAATCGACAGGATCCGCATGGTAATAAAATCCCATAATAAGAGACTCATAGCATTTGATTTTGATGGTGTTATCTGCAACAGCGCACCTGAGATGGGGGCATCGTGTTTTGACGTGGCATGGGACTTGCTCGCCGCTAAACCAGAAAAAAGCCCGACCAACACAGAGGACCGTACAAAATTCCTACACTTTTTCTTAACGGTCCGCCCATTTCTGGAGGTAGGATATCAGGGGATCCTGGTAGCGCTGTGGTTTTTGAATCCAGACATGCGTAAGAATCTTCCCCTTCCGCACGAAAACGAGCCCGCAGCTGGGTGGGAAACGTTTCTGGCCACGCTCACCACCCGAGCCGCGACGCTATTCTCGGAAGGCATTCCGCCGGGAAGACTATTCAGCGATGAGCTTACGACAAGACTGGGGAACAGGCGAGACGCATTTCTTTTAACTGAACCTACAGAATGGATCAGACTTAATCCGCTCTATGCTGGGATGCAAGAATTGCTGCAGCAGCTTCTAACGGACGATCGCACCGTTGTTGCCATTGTAAGCACAAAGCAGGTCAGGTTTATACATGCAATTCTTGATCAAGCCGACCTAAAAATTGATCATTCACTACTCTTTGGCCTTGAGTCGGGGCGAAAGGAGTCGGTCATCGCCCACCTGCTTGAATGCCATTCCCCCGGTTCCGGATATTTCATAGAGGACCGTCTTGAAACATTGCGCCGATTCACTATTGATGCACGACTTAATGATTTGAAATTACTATTTGCAACATGGGGCTATGCTACACCGAATCAACAGAACGAAGCACACGGGGATCCACGCATCACCGCTGTCACGCAACAGTCCCTTGTGAAAATACTCACCGAAGATCTATTATCAACCTGAGTTCGAAGTAAAAACAAAGGTTATCAGGCCCTTCGTCAGGTAATTGACTGTAATCGTTCACCGGCCTGGCCAAAACGGTAGAAGTCCGCCTTTATCTGGTCGTTCAAGGTTGAGGAACAAGTCTTTTTTGCGGATGAGAGGTACTACTGTAACCCGCGAGAAGCAAAATTAGGCTCTTGACGAAGATATTGGATAGCCTGGTGAATGCTTACAACCTGAGTTCGACGTAAGAACAAAGGTAAGTGGTTGAAATTGCTTTAGACACGAGGCGTGCAGTGAGATAAAAGCGCAGGCTGTGAAGCTTGCTACGTCGAGCATTTTATATCATGAGCAACGAAGTGGATGAAGTAATTTCAGACAGTTACCGCAGTTCTTACGTCGAACTCAGGTTTACACTTTAACTCCCATCTATTCTTTTATAAACGACCCCCGGCAAACGCGCATTAGGATCATGAACCGAATACAGAATTTTGTCGTAGTACCTTTGATAGTGTTTTTTGGGGGAGTTCTTCCGATGACCTATATCTTCATTTCCAACAATTACAAAAAAATAACCAATACAGTATCAAGCCCTATGATATCTCGCCCCGACTACCTAAAGACCAACTACCACTGGCGGGCCTCCCCGAACTTCGATTCACGCCCACTATCTGCGAACGACAGCCGCCCACCCACAATTGATACTATTGTACTGCACGCAACAGAAATTCCCGCGTATCCCCTGGTAGAAGCGGTATTTATGTCACCGAATTATAAGGTTTCAAGCCACTACACGATCGACCGCGATGGAACCGTTTACTGCCATGTGGAGGAATCCCAACGCGCCTGGCATGCCGGTGCGTCGTTAATGGCTGACGGCAGAGAACGGGCGAACGACTTCTCAATCGGAGTTGAGCTGGTTAATGCAAACGACGGTGCCGAGCCCTACCCACAACTACAAATTAATTCCCTCAAGATTTTAATCGCGGATATCAAGTCTCGGCATAAGATCACACAGATTGTTTCTCATGCCGAGATAGCCATCCCCCCAGGTCGTAAAAGCGACCCTAGAAATTTCCCCTGGAATGAGATCGGACTTATGAGCTAAGACGATGGTGTAGAGAAGGAATTTAGCAAGGAATAAAACGCGTTGACCCTATTCACCTTCTGTCAGCATTCCGTACAACGCATCTTTAAGTGTCAATCTTTCTTTTCGCATCTTTTCTTCTTCCTCTTCCGAAACCAGATCGATTCTGGTTTCTGCCCGATAGACAGCCTGATTCAGCTCAGTATAGTGCTCGTGCAACTTCTTAAAGTGTGCATCAGCGAGCTTTTTATCATGGATTTTCTGAGCAAGTTCCGGGAATTCCTTGGCCAAATCAATATGGGTATTCATAACGACTCCAATAATACATAGTTACGGGCTAACGGTACCACCAGACCTACGCCAAATACAAACAGCTCCCGTGACCAACGTAGGGCTTTCCCCAGACCCTCGGGATCAACTAAAGCGCATTCGTTCGAAAACGAGTTACCACTGCCTTCTTGGTAACCTCGATCTTGCGATCTCGTGACTCAAGGGTATTTTTTCCCAGATGAAATCTTCTAGGTGGCCGAGTCAAACGCTCCTTTTCCTTCTTTTCTCTACTCTCATGGGCCTCTTTGCTCATGATTTCTAGTTGTTCCATCGGAAAGGTTGGAGCAGGTCGAACAACCTGAAACAGTGTAACACCCAGGCTCTGAGAGAGTCTCTCAGCTAACGAAAAAAAGGTTTTAAACCAACATCGATATAAGGCAAAACATCGGTCCGGGGGACTCTGCACGGGGGCAAGTAACGGAAAATCAGTCCAACAGTCTATTTTATCTATGACTTCTTTTAAAATATCTGGAAGGGTCTCTCGAAACGCTGCAATCTCTTCTCCAAAGAATAAAATGTCACTGGGTTTAATGAACTCGCAAAACCCAACTACTCGACAGACCTGCTCATGAGCCGGAGCGCCATAAGTTCGCTTTCCACCAAAGATGACAAACCTTTCGCGAAAGTTATATTCGTGAGAAATCGAATACCAGGAACCGTGAAAATACTTGGCAATGAAACTTTTGAAGGCTCCAACTTCTCCTGACTCTTCCCGAAGACCTACTAAATATTCTGTTATATCATCCCACTCTTCACTACTAGGCTCAAGCAACAACATATCTGCTTTGCAGTGCACCACTCCATCGCCAAGCAGTACGCCGGGGGGCAACATTACGTTGGTGCTCCACGCGACAGACTTATCGTTTGCCGCGAGAGCTGGCGCCTTATTCGAAAAAATTCTGCCAATATTCTCCAAGGCTAGGAGATGTGCCTCCATAAGCAGCACCTTTTCGTACCCAAGCATTGTGAAAAGATACAGATTATTAAACTGGTGGGCCAAATCAGGAGCGGCCAAAGTTTGCCGAATGTCAGGAACGCAACAGACACAGTCCCAAACCAACTCAAATGCCTGCTTCTGCAGATCGGTGTATTCCCCGTATATAAGAAGAATTTTATCAAATTCGATTCCTTCGGTCTGTAGTGACTCACCCAGCACAAGAGCATTGAGCGTCTCCTGCGGCGATCCACTGATAACACATACTACCGCATAAGGATAATTATTAGGTGTCGGTATTTGTGGTTGAGGGACATTCATCAAATCTACCAAATATTACAAAGAAAAGCCGTTATATATCTACTTCCGAAGATTATACCAGTTATTTAATACAATGCTCTGTCCGTGCCAAATTTTCCTACGACAAACAAAAGTTAGAAAACTGCTTCCCAAACAAACTTACGCCACCCGCTGCCTGCGACTCGCCCCCACCTGTTCTACTCGGCGAAGATATTCCGCAATATGACAATCCCATGAAAAACGGGAGCGGGCATTATGAGCACCAGCATTTGAATAGCTAGTCCATGCAGACCTATCCCTGAGAAGAACCTTCACGGATTCGGAAATATCATGCTCATTACCCACATTGATCGCAAGTCCATGTTGACAAGCAGAAAGTATCTCCACTGGACCACCCTTATTCGAAGCCACAGTAGGCAATCCTGACGCCGCCGCCTCAAGAACAGTTAAACCAAACAGCTCCAACTTTGCAGGGCTCACATACACCCCACCAGAAGCGGCCGCCATTCTGTATAATCTGGGAATATCTACCCTTGAATCATGGTGCTTGGGAAATGCCACCTTACCATAAAGGTCCCACTTATCAATTAATAACAGCAATTCAGTGATGACCTCCCGAGAGGTGCCTTTTAGAGAGAAAACCGACTCCCTTGAACCGGCAATGACAGCCACGTTCGCCATCTCCTGAAGTTCCCGATCCTGACCATACGCAGTAATCAAACCGGCGAGGTTTTTTGATGGATCGGGCCTACCGATCGCAAGGATGAACGGCTTTTCAGGATTATTCCAGAATTTTGAGAGTGTCTGCTTTAATTGACTCCCCGGCAGATCGCCATCATCAGATGAATAGGGACAAAATGCCTCCACATCAATCCCCGGTGGTAAAATAGAGAAATTGCCAATCCTGGCATTTGTGTATAGCCCATACTGATTATCGATTTCGAACTTTGTACTGGCAACCAGTAAATCAGCACTAGCAATCAGGGCCTCCTCTACTCTTATTCTTTTGTTTATATTGAATTTTCTTTCAATCTCTGATTCACTCATGCCAGTAGACAGCAACCACTCTTTCTTGGATCGACCAAGTGCGTGACTGGTATGAACATGGGGAATATTGAACTGTTTAGCAGTTATCAAGGCAACCATGCCTGCATCCGCGTAGTGGGAATGAATAACATCGGGAACGCCCTGGGTTGTAAAAAAGGAGATCACTTCTTGACTAAATGCGGGAAGGTACTCCCACAATAATTCTTTCTGAATGTACTTTCGTGGTCCACATCGCAAGCGGACAATTCGAAGGCCTGGTTCTATATTTTCGATCGAAATGCGGTAAGAATCCGCAACGGCAGAATCCTCGATAAGGCGGGTAAAAATGTCGACTTTTGTCACGGCGGGTGATGAGATGAGTGCTCGTGCGAAATCTAGAATATACTTTATCTGGCCGCCTGTATCTGGATCGTTGCCCAATTCTGGATTGTTGGAGCGGATTAGTCCGTGGACTGAGATGAGGGCGATGTACATACTGCTACTTAGTGATACTACTACTTAGTACTTTTTCAGCTTATTCACGAGCCCAGAGGCCCCCCAGAGTGGTTACGGCGAGCTCGGAAATAAGGAGAGAATGATCGAGACATGGTCGCGAAAAAACTGCTCTTAAATTTTTAGAATGGAAATCATGTGATACTTCACGGGGGAAGTGTCACATGATTGGGAACCTTTAGGTGAAAAGAGACGCCAAGTCCTGTTCTGCTACCCACTGCAAATGCTGGATTCTATCCCGTGCAGCAGCAACAGAGCCAAGCTGAATGGCATAGCTCTCTTTATGAGAAGAGATAGTACCAGATTGGTTTTGACTTGACCCACTTTGGTATTGGCGGATCACCCTAAATGTTTCTTGCAGGTAGTTTTGGGACCTATAGTCCTTGACCAGGCGCATTAGATCCCCACTATCAACCCAACGCGAGAGCGTTACTATCTCGGCATTTGCATACTTGTGCAGGTTGTACTGAAGGGCTCTCCCGAACCACGATGTTTCATTCCAAACGAATTGTGATTTTTGGGCCAAAGTCTCCCAGACTTGTTCTAAGTCAGAGAGTGCACCGAGAAAAATTTCCTTGGTGCAAGCAAGACCGAGAAGATCTGCAATCTCTATGGTTGGATCGAGAACCATTTTGTCCTTAGGTCCGAACCAAATAAACAGGTCGTCAGCCTCATCAGTCCACCATTCGCGCGGCACGGTATGTGGGCCGTAGAACCTAGGATCTTGGATGTCTCCGTGTTGTAGATATAGCACTTCAGTTGCTTTGTCCTCGAAACAGCTTTGGAGAAAGCTATCGTTGTACGACTGATTAAAGAGCATCTCTTTGGGAAGCCTCAAATTCAAAATCTTATTATTCAAGTCGAAATCGCTTGGGCATTTTTGCAACACAATGAATGGATCGAACACCGTCATCGGAACTCTCCACAGCTCCGCTAACATTTTGAAAATTCGCGCGTAAACTCCCTGAGCAACCATTTCGCAATGTTTTGCAACTGGTTCTCCGAATTTTTTAATGCGTTGCCCGTCATGCATGAGGACAACCTCGTTGTTTGACTCCTCAATACTTACTAATTTTACTCCTACCGGCACCTTTACCTGACTAAGCACTTTAGAATTGAGTGCTACGTAAAACGGGGTAAGAGTCCTCCAAAAACTGTCCCGAGGGCAAAATACCAGCCCATCATTGGTTTCAACTAATTGCCAAGGACGCCAAGACTCACCAATATATCTCATAACAGTTACCTGACTAAAATCAGGTATGAAGTTTACTGAACTCCAGTTCCGGTATAGCAAAGAATCACTACTGACCACATCGCCAACAATCTACACAACTGCGCAAAAGCAATTACCCAGATCGCCATTAAAACCTTAAATGAAATTCTACAATCTTATACAATCCAGAAGAACTGAACGCAAACACACTACGAAAAACCCCGAACCACCGTACCCTGACTACACCACCACTGTGCCTCGCCCCCCGCCTACCGACGGCACTCCCAAACCTGCTGGGTTAGTCGCTCCACCGTCGAGTCCAATAGCTCAAAGTGATACTTCTGCCTGAAAAGTTGCTTTATTGAGTCCTTTAATCGGTCAAATCCCAGGGATACCCGACGACCATCTCTCAACGATACAAAGGAATTTATTCGCGGGAGCGGAATTGATTCGCCAAGTCTCATTCTAATTGCCAGGACATCCACCAGCCCGCCCAATACCGACCATCGCTCCACTCGATCGAGCCGTTCCGGCAATAAGGCGCGAAGTGTGACCAGGCGGATCCCCTTGAAAAAGCTAATATAATGAGGCATAAAATTTAAATGATCCAGGCCCTTAGCAGAGATAAGTGCCGGGTATGCCCGTAACCATTCCTCACACTCATCGAGGTAGCGCACCCCAACCATAGCAACGTCAACGGCAAGGCCCTTCATAATCGATCGGTCACTAAACACCCTGCTAACCTTCTCCGCAAAACGGGTACCGAACGGGTTCATCACATAGATGTCAAAATCGCGAGTTGGGCGATAGCCATAGGCAAACATAACGAATCCGGAATCAATCCTAATACACTCCCGCTCCTGGGGATTAAAGTGTTCATACATTATCTTCGACAACTGCTCAGCCCGCATTGCACACTCCTGCATCAAATGATCAGACTCGGAATATGCCGCACTATACTGAAGAAGCTCTCGTGCGTTATCATTTAAAAGCGTTTCTGCGGCTATGATTGAAGTCCTCTGGTCGGCCATCACCACACTCCACGGGAATACTTGTTCCTTGATACACGAGCTGAACCCATCAATGTCCTCGGTTTCAATGAACAAAACTCTTATTTCCGCCTCCTGGCCTATGCAATCCGGGAGATTACCGTACACCGTCCCTCCCCATGAGCCAAGATTTCGAAGCCCTGTATCTTGAAGCGTTACATTCCAGGTAGCCACTAGAGTCCCGAGATCTGCAGCGAAGCACCAGTCAGATTCATTCGGAATAACAACAATGCGCAGATGTCTGCGACATTTACAATAGAGTGAAAAGATAAACCGGGCCTCCGGTGAAAGAAAATCAAGATCTACAATACCTGACGAGCTCGGAAGCAACTCCGAAAGTGCCTGCCGCAATGGCTCGAGAGTTCCCTTGACTTTACGTCCATAAGTCTTTGAAAGAGCAGAGAATAGTCCCGAATAATCGTGTTCGCCTATAGTAGGGAATAGGGTTACAGTACGCGAAGCCTCCCGGGCAGACGTCGGCAACCGAACGTCTCTACCAACCCTCAATCTACTTCTGGGACAAATCCGCTTCATGGAATATACAACAAGTTTAATGACTGTATCTGGATGCCAAACTGACACCCGTCATTATGCACCTCGCCCCGGACTTATGTACGTTTTGTGCAAAATTCTCCTAGCCCCGACAAGTATGCCGTCGACCTCAGGTTACAACGGCGCGCCGAACGAGAATTGCGTCACCATAGAATCTTCACCTGGTTTACGACCCACAGGTATGCCAAATTCTATCCTGATTGGTCCCATCGGCGAAAACCACCGCAGACCAAAACCGTAAGCTTTCCGTAAGGCACCAAGATCAATTGACTGGTCATCATCAAATGCCTGACCTACGTCGTAAAACACGACTCCCCGCAACCCGGCCGAGCTAACCAACGGAAAAATCATTTCAAAGTTACTTACAAATTCCTTACTTCCGCCATACTCACGGCCATTGGC
The DNA here is from genome assembly GCA_044238365.1 of Bdellovibrionota bacterium. Lineage (GTDB taxonomy): Bacteria > Bdellovibrionota_C > UBA2361 > UBA2361 > JBIIDM01 > JBIIDM01. Next base: position 25,273 of record JBIIDM010000018.1, read on the forward strand.
ATCCAAGGGGCCGAGTGTCCGGTTCTGAAAGCCGCGAACTGAATCGATACCCCCGGGGAAGAATCGTTGAAATAGTGGAAACGGGTCGTCGTTCTGACTTTTACCGTAACTTAGCCGATTTCTCATCGAAAATATCAGCGACCCGGATTCAAAATCTACGAGAGGCTGGTAGATTGTATTGTTCGCTGTGGCAAGAATATACTCTTGGTCTCCCCCAAGTCCGGCATATTCAAAACCTAAGGCCTGACGTGATCCCTTGGAAGGGTTTAAAGGGTTATCGATTGTGTTACGCAATAATCGGGGAGTAAAGGCCGAATTGACACTTCGCCCTTGTGAATCCACTACTAACTGAGCGGCCTGCGCGGGATTGACATCTGAGATATCAATCGAAGTCAACCCATACTCAAGAGAGGAAGAAATATCCTGGAATGCTGTTCCAAATACCTGTTCCAGTGGATACCCCAACGACATCGAGCCTCCCTGTGTTTCCCGAGTAAAGTCGGTATAAAGGCGCTGGGTCCGAAGGACACTTGCCGAACCCGAGATAAAGGTGTCGTTAATTCGCTGATCAGCAACCGTTAGAACAAGATTGTTTCTACGGGAACCTACGTCGAAACTCAAGGACAAGCTGCGCCCCGTTCCAAAGAAGTTCTGCTCAGTAAGACGCGCATTAAAAATTACTCGATCGGTCGTTGAATACCCTGCACCAGCTGAAAAACTTCCGGTTTGTCCTTCCTTCACGTTTACGACAAGATCTACCTTATCGTCCTTAGCACCCCGCTCAGTTGAAACCGTCGCCTCTTCAAAATATCCTAATCGCTTTAAGAGCTCCTCACTTCGTCTTACCTTTTTCGATGAAAACAGTTCCTGCTCATGCAGCGCTAGTGTCCGTCGTATTACATTGTCATACGTTTTATCATTGCCGACGATCCTTACTCGATCGATCGTGACAAGCTTACCTTTGTTAACGTCAAACTGTAGATCGACGACCGGCTCACCCTGGGCGTTCTTTGCCGGTATTGTCTGAGGCGCAACGTTCGCAAACGCATATCCCTTGTTGCCAAACGCTTCACTGACTTTAAATACATCTTCACGAACTTTGGTGGCGCTAAAAATATCACCGGTCTCACTCTTAAGTTCGCTCTTAATTTCATCAAGACCGACCGTCGTATCACCCAAAATCGATATCGTACCAACCTTATACTGACGCCCTTCCGTAACCGAAAAAGTCAAGGTAATACTACCATCCTTTTTCTCAACAACTGGCTCACTTACGAACGACTCAACGTACCCATGGTCAAGCAAATACTGCTTCATGCGAGCCTGATCAACTTTCAGCATCTCCGGATCAAGCTTTCCAGTTCCAAGAATCCACGACTTCCACCACCGGTAAGGACGAGATTCGATGGACTCAACCAGATCGTCCTCGTCAACATTTACCAGCCCATCAACTTTTATCTTGCGTATGCGGTATTTTTGCCCTTCCTTTACATCAAAAACAACATCCACTTCTCCCGGAGCAACCGGCTTGGTGGAGTAAGAAATCACCGCATCATAAAACCCTTCCTTCTGGTAGAGCGCCTCTCCCTGAGCTTTAATTTCCTTCAAACGTGGAAGGTGATAATACCGCTGTTCTCCAAAATCGAGTACCTCAGATAATTTTGACGTCGACAGATCGTCGTTGCCTCTAATAAAACTCTTTCGTACAACATCCTTTTCGACAACAACGAACACGAGCCGCTGTGAATCACTGATCACTGCGCTCACCTGGGAAAAATACCCAGTACGGTACAATACCTTAATTGCGTCGGTGATTGAATGGGCGCTGATTCTGAGAACACCACTCGTTGATCTGACAGAGACAGGCAACTTGGCCTTTAAAGCACTCTGGTCCAATCGTCGCACACCTCGAAACTCGATCCCCGATACTTCGTACATTTTGAAAGATGACTCCAACGCATCATCGGCTGCACGAATGGCAGAATCATTTTTTGGCACCTTACGAGCAGGTAGAGCAGACACTGGGGTGTTAAAGACCAATGTGAAAAGGAGAACCCCGCCAATTATCTTTTCTGCTTTACGTTTTTGCGCTTTGGTTAGACTCACACGACCGCCTCTTTAAATCATCCTGAACGAATCAGGGTCACCTTACAATTACCTCACCGCTAGTCCCTGCACAGGACCAAGAGCGAACACTAAGACTTTGACCTGCAACGGGTATATCCTTTGCGGAGCACGGC
>JBIIDM010000153.1:0-8327 GCA_044238365.1 Bdellovibrionota bacterium
CTCAATAGCCGGAAAATTTCGCTGTTCTTCATAAAAAGTGTGGGCCTCAACTCTGATCAGGTCCCGCAGTCGACGATGGGCCCCCTGCTCACTTACGTCAGTCCAGTGAGTGTAAAACGCCCTGTCCCAGGGAATGCGCGGAAGCAAAGTGGCAGCTTCAAGAGGGATCACACCATCGTTTAATACCTGGAAAGGCAAAGGAGGCAATCGAACAGGCGCAGCTAATGGATCACCAATCTCTAACTCAGGCTTTAAGGCTTTCCAAAAAGGAGTAAACACCCGATAGGGCGAACCGTCTTTTTTCGTTTCCTTCCACGGCTCCTTTAAAACATTGCCAGGAAAGGCGTGTACGGCTATTCCTCTCTTCTCAAGACAAGCCTTAATTTCAGTATCCCGGGTTATCGTGGAAGGCTCGTACTCTCTATTCCAAACAACCGCCGTTATCTTATACAAATCACACAATGATGCGATAACGTCTAAAGGCACTCCTTTAAATAGCACGAGCCGCGAGCCCACATCGTGCAACGACTTTTCAAGCGAAGTAATCGCATGATGCAACCACCACTTGGACGCGCCACCGAGCGTTTCGGTATGTTCATGAAATATAAAAAAGGGCAAAAGGCAAATACTATTCCTCGCCGCCCAATCCAATGCCCGATTGTCCTGTATCCGCAAATCATTCCGATACCACAGCAGCGTCCTCTCACTGTTCACACGTAGCGCCCTCTAAAACTATCAAGCTTATTCTGAGAAAAGAAACAATTCATCGCACGTTACAGACGAATTCTTACTTACCGCAGGCAAATACATTCAGCGAGTTACACCTACCTGCATCCTCGCTCCTCAAACGTAACCGAGGATCATTGAGCAGTAGTTCCAATGAACTTTGGCGAGTCTCTATCACCCGTGGAGCCTGTGATTGGCCCGACTCATTGCCGGAAAACGATACTTCAGGGCGCCTGTTTTCGTGCCGAGCCACCATAGTCTTCATAACGTTTCTAGTTCCTAGCGACTCACCAACCACCTGAGCTTTCAAAATATATTGTGAGTGAAACGAACCCAACTCAGATAACATGACTTTCAGCAACTTCGGATCAATCCGCTCACTGCGGGGTGTTATTATGGTCAACGACTCCTTAAGTGGATCTACGTACTTTCCATCTTTATAGAGGCTATAATGTAAATGCGGTCCGCTCGCCAATCCTGTACTTCCAACCGTGCCAATCACCTGTCCGCGGTGCACCTTCGATCCCACCTCCAATTTTGAGCCAATTGAGTTGAGGTGTAGATAGGCCGTCGCATACGTTGCATTATGTGTTATCTTTACCATCTTTCCAGCGGATCCCTTGTACCCGACTTCCTGAACAACACCATCACCCACAGCGCGAACCGGTGTACCCGTTGGGGCTGCAAAATCCACACCATAATGAGGGCGGCTCCGCTTTAACACTGGATGCATGCGTGAATCGGAATACACAGAACTAATTCTTGAAAAAGAGAGCGGGTATTTTAAAAAGTAATCGCCCAGCGGCCTTCCTCTCTCATCAATATAGAGAACCGATCCATCGGACCGCTGATGCCTAATTGCAGCATATAATTTGCCGCCAACATTGAGCGAAACGGCCTGAATCGCCCCCGGAGAGAGTTCCCCCTGTACGTCGGAGATTCTGCTTGTGTACTTCAAAGCAAAGGTGTCTCCACGCTGCAAATCCTTTCTAAAGTCGATACGGGTACCAAAGAGATCCACAAACTGATCCACAATTTCATAGGGTAGATTCGCAAGTCGCGCGGCATTTGACAATGTCGACTCAATCGCCCCCGAAACCACCCGAACGTTCTCACTGATCTTTGGATGGATGACCTTTCCCTGATACCCCTGAAGCGAATTTCCTACCAAATGTAGCACAATTCCATCTTTCAGCGTTCTCTTTAACTCTACGATATCCCGATCGGCAATTTGAAGAATAAGGCGTTCACCGGCCTTCACTTCAACATCCTTGATGGCTGGAGAATGGGCCTCCTTAAGTCGACCTAGCTCCTTCATGGTCTCCTGATAGCCATCCGGAAAAGCGGTATAGGCTTTCCAGATATTTCTTAGGGCTTCTCCACCCTTCCCCACTACAACCTCCTGTACCCTAGGAAGTCCAACATCACTCGGAGTAACACGAACAAGGGTGCGAGGCAGTGCCAGAGACGCAAGCCCGGTCGTACCAGACCACTCATCCCAGAGGAGACTGCGTTGGGCTGCGTAAGCATTCGGTTTCTTCAATGTTCGAAGGGCATCCCAACGAATCGAAGGAATATCCCCTGATAGTACCAGCGACAACATACTTGCTACGACAATCAGAGCAGCTGCACCATAAAAATAGGATTCATTGTCACGTGCACTCCGGGCTCCATACCCCGCACTCACAAACGACCCCGCGATTCCCTGTGCTATTCCACCGCGATCGGAATCGGCAACTGCCGCTGTTCCTGAACTATCCACTACAATTGTGTTCATAGAGATTCTACTGTTTTGAGGATGGCGCCCCCTCGCTTAGCCAGATGTGTCATTCCACTACTGACGATCCCTGCTCTCTGGGGCCTACACCTACCGATTTCCATCCACAGTTATTTATAACCGTAGTTCTTACGTCGAACTCAGGTTTATAGACTTCTTACTCACTAATGGTATCGAACCATTCAATTGGTGCACCTTGCAAGAGTTGATGTGTTTTTTATAACGCCGTTGCGTGGGCCCTGGGTACGACAACACGTTGCTATAATTCAGGCCGCGAGTTCCCCCAGGAGCAGTTGCTTGGACACAAAAACCGCAGTAACTTTGGGGGCCCCGCTAAACCAGAACCGCCAAACGTAGGATTTCGCTACCAAATCGCAATTCCGTGCAATCTACAATACTTAGCAAATTCGTCAAGGGATATGCGCGTTCTTTGAAAAGATCGCATGACCTTTCCTAGAGCTAGTGAGCCGAGCGGCGGTTGGCAAGGTCGGTGGCCAAGGCTCGGTGGCGTTAAAAGCCCTCATTCCTGGAAAGCAGATGGGATTTTCGGCAGACAATATTTTCAACGAACATTGTTTTATATTAGCCGCTCTGCCCATTATCTAGAATGCCGCTCTATGATTTCGGCCATTAAGCAGGAATAAATCTACTCTCTATATCTTTATAGTAGTTACAACGCCAGAGCATTTGAACTCAAGTTGATAGTTCTCTGGTTATAAAACGTATTCCATAGGAGGAAGCAAACCGTGCAAAAGCGGCGAGCAACTCCGCACATTCCGAAGGAGGACCAGCTTCAAAAGGTGGCGTGCCACGATAACTAAATACAAGACTTACCTGCCTGCCCCTATATTGGGGATAGTGACGCCCGAAGAACCCATCAACAACGTAATCCAGGTAATTGTTCAGCTTTTCCTCTATACGCTTCAGGATGTCATCGGGGTACGCGCTCCACTCCAGCTCCTGAATTAAATGAAGTTCCACGGTGTCATCAATACCGGGACGAATAGTATCAATCACTTTGGGGTTGGAAAGACCCGCAACTTCAATAGGCTGCTCGCTTGCGATTCCGGTAAACTGACCCGAATTGTTTAAGATCGTAAGACCCTTTCTTGCTTCATCGTGTAATTGTTTGCTATCCATCAACTTCCCCGCATAATTACTTTGATTACTGATACCGTGATTGCGCAAGAGCACTCCGGACTAAAGTAGGCGCGCAGCACACTGTATCAAAACCGCCCCGAATTGACCATTGCCTAGCTATTCGAGATACATATAAATACCATGAGTCAGTACACAAAAGCCTCTGTCCCCTACTGTTTACCCATTCATCCAAAGGCACTCCAGCAGGATGCGGTGCCAACGGCAAACGTACCCCCCGCCACAATGACTCTCGATCAAATCGAGGCACAGGTACTACAGAATCCTTACCTTGATCGTTATCCTTTTATAGAGATTTGGCTTGAGTACCTCAAGGATGAACTACCGGCGGCACTAATGCGACTCTGCTGTCATCCGGCACTCGCTACGAAAAGTATCGTTTTTACGCTGAGAACCCTGGACTTATCTGAACCTCGCCGCACCGCTACTGCACGGTGTGAGGCCGTGGAATTGCTCGCCAAAGTAGCGAATGAACGTGCTATAAAACCGTCTGCTTCTCTGATCCTAGACCTCGACATCAGGACACAACTGCCTGAACTTTCAACGTTCTGCGAAATCAGAACTACCGACTCGCCCCTCTCTCTCATTACGTCGTACCATGATTTTGACAAGACGATGAATCTCATTGAGTTTGATCAGATCATTACCTTAATGACTGACTACAACCCTCAAATATTCAAAGTCGCAACCTATTGCAACACCCCCCACGATGCCACGTTCCTTTTAAAGGCCGGGCTTCGTTTACGAGATGAAGGACGTCAGGCTATCATTCTTGGAATGGGCCATCACGGCGTCGCAACCAGAATATTTGGCTCCCTCTGGGGAAATACTCTTTGCTACTGCCCCATTCAGGCTGATGGACGCTCCGCGCCTGGACAGTATTCAATTGACCATTTTCACAAAATATTTAAGCTGCTTGAAGAAGAAAATCGGGGCTAAAGCCTTTCATCTAGCTGCAAGGCAGGTTAGAAAGAGCACCTGAACCGGTAAATCTCACGTACAACTCGCATTCTTAGGACAACTCGCATTCTTAGGACAACTATGCCAGGAAATTCATTCGGACAACTATTCTCGATCTCAACGTTTGGCGAGTCCCATGGAGGAGCCGTAGGGGTAGTGATTGATGGCTGCCCGCCCGGTATCCCCCTAAGAGAGAGCGATATTCAACCCGAACTTGACCGCCGTAAACCAGGGCAAAGTTCCATAACGACCCCTCGGAAAGAAGAGGATACCATCCGGATCGTTTCCGGTATTTTTGAAGGCGTAACCACCGGGACCCCAATTACTCTGCTGGCAGTGAATAAGGACGCACGCTCGGACGACTATATTCCCCTTCAAGGGGTGTTTCGTCCCTCGCACGCTGACTATACGTATATAAAGAAGTATGGCGTAAGGGACTGGCGCGGCAGTGGAAGAGCTTCAGCCCGCGAAACTCTGGCACGAGTAGCAGCAGGAGCCGTTGCCAAGAAGTTTTTGCAGCTACACACTGGTTTTGAAATATTAAGCTACGTGGAGCAGGTTGGGCATATCCGCACAACCATAGACCCGTCATCAGTTACCATGGAAGCGATTGAGGCCAGCATCGTTCGATGTCCAGACCCGGAAGTTGCTACTAATATGATCAAACTGATTGAGGAAGTCCAGGCTGACGGAGATTCAATTGGTGGTGTTATCAGGGGCGTAATTCGTAACGTTCCCGCTGGCCTTGGCGAACCAGTATTTAACAAACTCAATGCCGATCTTGGCTCTGCCATGTTGAGTATAAATGCGGTGAAAGGGTTCGAGATCGGTTCGGGGTTCGAATGTGTCAGTTTAAGAGGGAGCGAGCATAATGACTCACTCTTGGTTGATGAAGACGGCACGGTGCGATTTACGAGTAATAATGCCGGAGGAATTCTGGGAGGCATCTCTTCAGGGCAGGATATTTTGTTTCGCGTGGCATTCAAACCGGTATCAACCATCGCCAAACCACAATCGACGGTTACTCAACGGGGTGAAGCAATCGAACTTAAAGCCGCCGGACGACACGACCCTTGTGTACTTCCCAGAGCGGTACCGATTGTCGATGCCATGTCGGCGCTGGTATTGTGTGATCATGTATTGCGGCATCACGCACAGAAGGCGGAGGTCAAGGGCGCCTATCTCCACGGAGCAAAGTAACAGCTAGCTGTTACGGGCAGGCGCAGTGGGTGTGGGCGATAACGGTCCAATAGAATGAGGTTTGCAAAGAAGGTTTGTCGTTCGGGTGCCCATAGTGGGGATAATCATGTACAATCTTGCCGTTACTGTTTATCAGACGAGAACGGACAACTTTTTGCGATTATTTTTTATGTGGGGGTAACTAATCATGTCATTTTCCTTACCAGCTCTACCGTACGGCCTCAATGCGCTAGAGCCGCATATCGACGCGCGCACCATGGAAATTCATCATACGAAACACCATCAGGCGTATATCACTAAACTGAACGCTGCCGTGGAAGGCACGCCGTTGGCGACAATGCCGATTGAGGCCGTGCTAGGCTCAATGAGCACAGTACCTGAACAGATTAGGGGAATCGTGCAGAATCATGGCGGCGGCCATGCCAACCACTCGCTCTTCTGGACAATCCTCTCACCTGAAGGTGGTGGAGAGCCGACGGGGGAATTAAAAAGCGGGATCGATGGTAAATTTGGTTCTTTCGCGACCTTTAAGGAACGCCTATCGGAGGCCGCCGTAAACCGTTTCGGCAGTGGCTGGGCTTGGCTCGTTGTAAACAAGGGAGAACTTGAAGTAGTGAGCACCGCTAACCAAGACTCCCCACTTATGGAAGGCAAAACTCCTATTCTCGGCCTTGACGTATGGGAACACGCCTACTACCTGCACTACCAGAATAGACGGCCCGACTATATTGCCGCCTTCTTTAATGTAATCAATTGGGCAGAGGTTTCACGGCGTCTTGCTGAAGCGAAATAAGTTAGAGCAGTGAAATTGACCAATTTGGTGGGTTATGTGCATAGAAATATGACCATACCCACTTTTTATGGGCTCCTGATATTGCCATGATGGTTCAAGTGTATTATCCTTAACGAGCACTGGGGAACAGGCTAATATCTTTGCCCTCCTGAAAACAGTCTTGTTTGAAGGTATTGTTCTCTTTGCAGCCATATAAATGGAGCCGTAGTTCAGTTGGTTAGAACGCTCGCCTGTCACGCGAGAGGTCGCGGGTTCGAGTCCCGTCAGCTCCGCCATTTTTTAATCCTTCACTTTTAGATTGAGGGGGTTGCGTAGGTGCTATAAATGCCAAACACCAAAAGTAGCACAAGATCTAAAAAAATTGCCTACGATTTTTTTTCTATATGCTGTTAGCAATATTTTGCAATGCATGCAAAATATCATTCGCGCTTTGAAATCGCTGTTCAGGATCACGATGCATTGCACGTAATATAATTGCGTCAAGTGCCGCTGAGCAATCAACACGTATTACACTTGGTGCTACCGGATCAGATTTTAGTCTTTTAGTTATTGTAGCGTAAACGCTATCGCCTCTAAACGGTGATTGATTGGTTAGAAGCTTATAACCCAACAAACCGACACCATAGATGTCCGTACGCCAATCAACTTCACCATTAAGCATATATTCGGGCGGCACCCAATCAATAGTTCCTACTACTCCATCATTAGAAGATGGCATGCCACGTCTTCCGCATGAGATACAGAGATCTGAAATCTTAACATTCCCTTGCGTCGTAAATAACACATTCTCTGGCTTAATATTACGATGGGTCATACCTAAATCATGAATTGCTTGAACGCCACTGCATATTTCACTGAGTATACGAACTACATCGCCTGTTGATATTTGTTCCGATTTTTGAAGCCAAGTAGCGAGATCGCCACCCTCTGCCCACTCCATCGTATAAGCAATATTATCTCCATCATGCATGAAATCAAAAACACTGATCACATTCTGATGAGAAACCTTCTGTAGTGCATTGAAGTCATGCTGTAAGCGTGAAAGTCCGCGAGGGTCTTTAGCAAATTCAGGAAAAAGAACCTTTATCGCCAGTTGTTGATCAGGCTGTGTCGTATCAAGACAACTATAAACAACAGCAATACTACCCGCCCCAATGTAGTCTATGATTTTATATTTACCATTAATGATAACAGGTGGTTTCATGTTTCATCTTGATTGATAGGTTCGACAGGTTAACAGTAATTTAACAGAATTTGCGATACATCGGTAGACGATATAAAACCGCAATTGACTGATTACTGCAAATAATTTGCAACAAACTTCACTCTTGAGAGTGCGATGCCAGCGCCCGTTTGTATCGCTTAATCCTGAGTGACAGCCCCTCTTATACTTTGTTCCTTGTACTCGCTCACTTAACATGATACTCCATAAGTAAGATTTAGACGCTAAATTATACCTATGATCTCTCGAACACTTAACCTACTTAAACTACTAGATAAAAATTCATCAATACTCCTTTTGGGCCCCCGGGGTACTGGCAAAACAGTTCTTTTACAAGACCTGCTTGCGACTCAATCGCGGTATATCTCCATCGATCTCTTGCAGGGTCCAGCATACCAGCGGTATGTCACTAACCGTTCCGCAAAATATAGACAATTATTACATTGACTAAATTTGCTTCCTGATTCAGCGATTGATATCTAACAAAGATT
>JBIIDM010000154.1:0-8222 GCA_044238365.1 Bdellovibrionota bacterium
ACTCTTGAGGGATGGCTTTACGTAGCGGTATTTCTTGACCTCTTTAATCGAAAAGTCGTGGGCTGGTCCCTAGGGGATAGAATTACTTCCGAACTTGTGTGTAATGCGTTTGATATGGCATGTAAACGGAGGTCTCCTCCTAAAAGCGTGATATGTCACTCTGATAGAGGTTCGCAGTATGCCTCTCGTGAATTCCAAAATTCGCTCAACGGCGTCGAATTCGTCGGCAGTATGAGCAGGAAAGGCAATTGTTGGGATAATGCCGTGGTAGAGAGTTTCTTTGGTTCGTTTAAGACTGAGGTCATTAATGGTGTATTGTTTAGGACACGAAACGAGGCGCGACGGACTATATTCGAGTGGATCGAACTCATTTACAATCCAACGAGGCTTCATTCATTCCTTGGATACGCTTCCCCTGATGAATACGAAGCCTCATTTTATTGCTCAACTGACTTGAAGATAATTGCAGCATCTGCTACTAATCACACCACTACCTGAAACGGAGAGCGGCTCTGCAGGGATGCAACCAGCTCAAGGGATACGGTAGTGGGAGGTGGATCGATATAGAAAACGTTTCGATAGCCGAGGGCGACAGCTAAAAAAACAAAGCTGTCGTCCTTCTTTGTTGCGCTAATAGTAATATATCGGGAGCCTCCCCCATACCTAAAAAAATCCATCCTAGTTGGAATAAACTCCAATAATCGAACTTAAAAATCGTACATTAACGAGTGCACGCGGTGTCACAGCAAATATGCTTAACTCAACTGTGTACTTTTAGGGGACCAGGTCACTTTGAGGGGCTTGGCGATAAAGAAAAGGCGCTTGAGGATATCAACAAAGCGGTACAGATTCAGCCCAGCAATGCTTCTTACTATTGTCGTCGTGCCGCCCTTTACTACCACGAGGGGGCTTATGGCAAGGCAATGGCTGACGTAGGTACTAGCATCAAAATAAATAGCCGATTCTCGCCAGCCTATGATCTCCAGGCTAAACTGAACGTTAAACTAGGCAAATTCGAGACCGCGATGGCCAATCTAAATATGGCTATAAAACTGGATCCTGCCAACTATGATGCCTTCTATACTAGGGGATTTCTCAAACAGATAATGGCTAGAACCCTTGAGGCCGAAAAAGATTTCAATTCTGCCATGGCCCTTGACCCTCGTTTTAAGGTCTCGTATTAGGCTCAAGGAGTATTTAATTGTAGCTCCTTAGTTTTTGTGGAGCTTCTATAGAGAAAGAGCGGCCAGCCATTAAGTGAGTAGTTAGGAAAGGTCTTAACCAGCGAAAATTCCTCTCCGTGTAGGGATCGCCACCTTAATGGGGGAATATAGGCCCTGTCAATATAGTGTGAAATAATCCACTCGGCAGAAACTTCATTCGTTTGATGCGTTATTTGTTCAACATACGTGATTGCTAGTGCTGGGTATTCTGCTGCGATTCGCTTAAGAGGCAGTCCGATACGGAGATCATGGTCTCCACCAATAAGAAGGGGTGAGTTTATAGTTTGACGGTTCTCATGGCAATACTGAATAAGATCATGCATTCTTCCAGTGCCAAAAAAGGCGAAGCAAGCCGAATGGGCTAAGTTTCCTCCGAGAATGAGAGTCATTATTGTAATTCCCCAGTAGCGCTTCCATCCATCATTTAAAATGAGAGATACTAGGTACTCGGCGATGACAAGGTAGGAGAATGTTACCGGGAGGTATAGATATCGTTCAGCAATGGCCTGCGGACAAATAATCAAAATAGCGAAAAATGGCACTACAATTATTATTAACAACAGATGTAGATGATCTGGGCGAAAGAGAACAGTCTTGCGGAGGGAGTTGCCCAGTACCCATGCCCCTATCGCCGCGTAAATCCAAACAGCTAGGTATATGGGTCTGCTGATCATTGAAATCCATGGACCTCCAAAAGTGAGCGAGAGTGTACTCGCAACTGTATCATTCCATGGGATAATCGGGGCTGATACGGGGGGAAGATGCCTGTAGAAAACTATATAAACAAGTATTAAAAATAGAGAAGAGCAGCCATACCTCCCACAAAAAACAGAGAAGTCCTTCCGTTGATTCTGGGTAGTGGTAGACCATTGTAATAGGATGAGATCTGCTACTCCCATCGCAGTAAAAAATAAGATATAGGTAGCGTGAGCAAGGAGCCCGATACACGAAGCTACAGTAAACCCAATAGCACCAAGTAAGTCCCTTCGAGAGGAATGGAGAAAGAATGCGAACAAGGCAGAGGTTGCCGCAAATGAATATCCTCTGATTTCTGAGGAGAGAGTGATAGAGAGGAGAGAGGAGGAGAAAAGTGCAACGCCAATTAGCGCTGGAAGAGAGCTGTTTGCACGCTTCTTAAGGATGAGGAAGAAGAGTGCCATACCAAATAATGACGAGAGAATCGGAGCTACGCGGTACCAGATAGCCGGGGTGTACTTGCCAACTCCTACCACAAAGATTACGAATGATGCCAGCGGATGGTTATTATCGTGATGCAGGGTGAGCAGAATGTTCCATGGGCTTTGTATTACTGAAACGAGATCGAGCGAGATGAGCTCGTCGAACCGAAGTTCCGTGTTCGCTGCAGCGGCGATTCTCAAGAGTATTCCGCAAAGAATAATGCTGGGGAGCGCATAATATTGAAAGGAGCGCAGCAAAAGATCACCTTAAAGAGGGAAAAAATTTAAATCGGAAAAATTGTCCGGGTTAGCTTCCGAACATGTTTACTTTAACGTTTGCCTGATCGCCTGTCGTAAAATAATATTCCGCTTTGCATCGTCGGTAATTTCAACCGCATTATCATAAAGGGACGAGTCCATCAGCAAAGCACCTAGAGTTCCTTGGCCCTGGGATATTGCAGTGCTGATCTCTTCGAAATTCTGAGCTACTTTTGAGAGAGATTCCAAGGCGGAGGTTTTGCCTCCCGTTGGCATCAGATTAGTTACTGCCTCTGAGACAGTGCGTAGTTGCCGAGCTGTTTGGTTGAGTGTTGTCAGAATATCGCCACCTGACTTGTCATGCATAAGTTTAGGGAGTAGCCCTTCACCATTAATCAGATCGTCAGAAACTTGGCGAATGTTTTTCGTAATTTCCGTTAAATCCGTGGACATGTCCTTAGAATTAATCAGGGATGCAACGATCCCATGTCCTTCTTCCATCTTTGTCAGAAAGATTTTTAATGAATCGAGGCTTTCGAGAAGACTAACCACCCCCTTGTCTTTAATGTCAACAAAGACGCCGTTTATGTTATCGACAGTCCTCGTTATTTTTGCCACGAGCTCAGTCGCTTTATCCGTCATTTCCGAAAGGTCGGGCGTTTCTATACTATTAATTTCACTTCCGATAACAAGATTTTCGGGCTTCACGCCAAGTCCAATATGAATGAACTTATCTCCAAGTAGACCCTGCGTTCCAAGTGATGCCGTCGTATCGACCTTCAGGTGACTTGTGAAGGCTTGGTCGATTTTCAATTCAACTTTGATATTTTTCTTTGAGACCCTTGGTACAAACTCAATGTCGCCGACTTTGCCTATTGTGATTCCACCGAGTCTGATTGGCGCACCGGAGTTAAGGCCCTTAATATCTGTAAAAAATGTCGTAAACTGTTCCTTGACACCGAAGATTTGACGCTCCGACCCGATCGCAAACAGGCTTCCCAAAAACAGGACAAGCCCGATCAGCATAAATAACCCAACTTGAAATTCATTCCGTATATTGGCCATTTGACTTTTAGCTTTCTTTCTAATTGGAAAGAGCATCGGTATTTCACGTGAGACATTTTGTAAGTGGCTATTTCTTATCAACTTAGTTGCTAGTGCTACAATATTTTCGGGGTAGCCATTGACTCCTTGCTGGAAGTATTTTATGGAAAGCCGCTCTGGTGCGTCTCTTTTTTTCGCTTATTATTGTAATCGATCACTCCTTGTCTTTACCTTAGCGAAAAATCCGGGCTAGGGCTTTCCTAATATCCTACTCAAGTGCTCTTTTTAGGTTCAATCCACTGACTACTCTGCCCTTTGCGCCCCGCAGTCAATCCCACTTCCCCGCGACGAAGCGTTCTATTTGCGGGTGTTTCTGCCACAAATCGGTTACGCTCCCTTCGACCACAACCACCCCGTCGGCAACGAGAAGAAGGCGGTCCGAGACTGTAAAAGCACTTGCCATATCATGGGTAACGACTACTGATGTTATACCAAAGTGATCTCGGAGTCTCATTATAAGTGCATCAATCATACCCCGTGAAGTTGGATCGAGCCCAGTCGTTGGTTCGTCAAAAAGCAGGACTTTGGGAGATGTCGCAAGTGCTCGCGCCAAACCAACCCTCTTCTTTTGCCCACCTGAAAGAGAGCCCGGTAGTTTCGGTTCAGAACCTTGTAGGCCAACGAGAGCCAACTTCTCCCGCACTATGGAAGTGACTGTCTGTTCATCATATTCGTCAGACTGTCGTAGGGAAAAGGCTACATTTTCGAATACGGTCAGAGAATCAAAAAGTGCGGCTCCTTGAAAGAGCATCCCGATATTTCTTCTAATCTCAAGTAACTCAACCGGGGTTATCTTCGAAATGTCGTGCCCCAGGACCTGTATGGTACCTTTGTCAGGATGTAGCAATCCGATAATCAGCTTTAACAGAACTGTTTTTCCTGTACCGCTCGGGCCCATAATGGTAAGGACCTCGGACGGGTAGACGTTGAACGAAATATCCTTATGGACGGCTTGATGGCCAAAGCCCTTACCGATGTTTCGAAAAGTGATAAGTGGAGCCGAGGTTGCCAAAGCCAACTATCCCAATATGATTAATAGTTTTGTTATGAAGTAATCCGAAATTATAATAACGACACATCCAATGACCACCGCTGATGTTGTACTTTTGCCAACTCCTTCGGTTCCTCCTTCGGTGGTGAGTCCCTTATGGCAGGCCACGGATACCACCAGAAAACCGAACAGCATCCCCTTGATTACCCCATCGAATATATCTTTGAGTACGATCGCATAAAGGATCGACCGGTAATAAAGGTGGGCACTTAGCCCTAGTTCGTAGACACCTACAAGTAAACCGCCGTACATTCCAACAACATTTGCAAAGACCACCAAGATCGGAGTTACAACGATTGCAGCAAAAATTCGGGGCGATACTAATTTCGCGATCGGATTTGCGCCGAGTGCTCTCATGGCATCAACCTGCTCGGTCACCACCATGGAAGCGATCTCAGCTGCAACACCCGCGCCCGATCGTCCACAGACTACTATCGCGGTGAGAACAGGTCCTAGTTCTCTGACAAAACTAAGGCCTGTGATATGACCAACGTAGTTTTTCACCCCAAATCTCTGGAGCCCGTATGCAGTTTGCATGGCGAGTACCATGCCGGTGAACATTCCCGTTATCAGAACTATGGGAACCGATTTTACTCCAATTTCAACCATTTGGCGGAATATTTCCTTTTTATCCAGTTGCCTGCGAAACGGAGCTACGAATGCCTCGTAGACCATTTGGGAATACGCGCCTATCGAGGTGATGGCCTCAAAAATTACAGACCAGAAGGCTTTCATATTCTAACCGTTCCCTTTTTCAAGTAGCGACAAAATAAATTGTTTGAGCGCAGAATCGCCAGCCTCCGATATCTCGTGCCCGTCCTCGCGCCATGAGACAATGTCTGTCAGGCACGGAATTGTTCTAATAGAGTAAGTAATTAAATGGATAGGGCGGTCATTTTCGCTGCATGACATTATTGCTCTCGTTACCTGATTGCCGTTAAGGTCAACGTTATCAACATTTTGCACGCGTACTTTCTTGAACCCTGCGACCAACTGTCGGAAATTAGTCTGGCTAGAGTAGCGCTGTACTCGTGAATCACATGTTTCTAACGCCATGATTACCAACGGTCCGTCGGAAGTATCGAGCCGATGGGTTGTTGCTTCATTAACCGATTTTACAGGAAGGTTACTGAGCGGAATGGCTTTGCTCATTGTACCGGAGCAGCTAGTTACTGACATCAGAAGAACGATGAAAAGCGACCTTCTAGCACACATTAACATACACCTTCCTATAGATCTGAGTTTGACGGAATAACTGCGGTAAGTGGCTGAAATTACTTCATGCACATGATATAACCCCGATTATTCACGAGTTCGCACCACCAGAAGTGGCTAAGGGACCGAATCTTTAGCCGAAATCTTAGGCGCCTTAACCACTCTGGAGGAGCGTTTCGGGCTAGTTTTTTTCTGATAACGAGGTCAAGTTTAACAACACATTAATGACAATAACCCTTGCTATGATAAACTTTCCAGAAAGATAAACTTCCCCCTTGTAATTTAGAACAATGATTAGATTAAGCAATATTTCTAAGATGTATTCGTCCGGGCAAATGGCGCTCCGAAATGTAAGTTTTTCCGTCCGTGCTGGGGAGTTTGTTTTTATCACCGGCCCAAGTGGTGCGGGCAAGTCCACATTGCTTCGTTTGATTTTCGGGGAGGAGATCCACACCAAAGGGCAGATAGAGGTACTAGGCCATATATTGCAGCAGCGCAATCGAGCGGCAATCCCTAAGTTGCGTCAGCGTCTGGGCGTCGTTTTTCAGGACTATAAGCTGCTCCCACGAGTTTCTGTCCAGGATAATGTTGGATTTCCGCTCGAGGTACTGGGCATTGAGAAGCAGGCCCGAGCAAAGCGAGTCAGGGAAGTTCTTCGTGAGGTTTGCCTCGAGGACAAGGCTCATATGCTCCCGGAGACCTTGTCTGGGGGAGAACAGCAGCGTGTTGCCGTGGCTCGTGCCCTTATTAACAGGCCATCCGTTATAATAGCGGACGAGCCCACGGGTAATGTAGACTCGGATATGGCACGACGAATATTCGATCTTTTCCTTAGAGCAAACGCTCGAGGAACATCTATTATAACGGCATCCCATAATCTGGAGTTGATCGAAGAATTGAGAAAGCGAACCCTGATCCTTGATAAAGGACGGATTCTTGATGATGTGCGTCCTGACAATTGAGTTGAGGGAGTGTGAAGAAGGTGCGACAAGTCGATGTAATAAGAATAGAGACGAAAGAATCGGCGGATGAGGTGATCTTGGAGGAGCTGCCAAAAGCCTCGCTTCCAGTCGATCCGTGGGCGTGGTGTGGCTATCCTTTTTGGGCAGCTTGGCAGTCGTTTCGCGTGAGTCCGTTTACAGCCCTGTCGACCGTGGCGATCACGTCAGTTGTTCTTTCTCTTAGTGTTTTGCTTCTCCTTGTGCTTGAGAATGTTCAAGATCTGTTGATTGCGGGCAAAAGTAAAATCCAGCTGAGTATCTACTTACAGGATAGCATTGCACAAGAGGACAAGGTCGCGTTGGTGCAGTCACTGAAGGCGGATCGCGCCGCCGTAGCGGCTGTAACTGAACGGAGCAAGGAGGAGGCCATGAAGATATTCAGGAACGAGCTTGGGAGCTTTTCGTTTGTTCTTGATGGCTTTGAGGAGGAAAACCCTTTGCCAGCCTCTCTTGAAGTCGATTTTAACGCTGAGGGAATAGATCCTGGATTACTTGAGATGTATAGAGAGAAATTTTCGGACATGAGAGGAGTTGAACTTGTACAATATGATCGGACTTTCGCAGATAAAGTAGGTTCGCTTGCGAAATACGCCCGTGGGGTGGCGGCTCTGCTTGTGCCGCTTCTCCTTGGAACAGTGGGGTTTGTAATATGGGCCACGAGTAGGCTAGCCATCTATAGTCATCGGCGTGAAATTGAAGTTAAACGATTGGTAGGAGCGCCTGAGTGGTATGTCTGGTCTCCATTTGCTACCGAGGGAGCAGTCTTGGGTTTAGCAGGTGCGTTGGTCAGCTTATTGGCAATCTATTGTATAACTTCAGCGTGTGCGAATTTGTTACAGTCAGATGGTATTCTGAGTTCGTTATTGCCTCCGATCAGGTTCCTTTCTCTAGGTTCAACAATAGCGGTAGTAATTCTGTCGGGGCTAGTGGGCGCGTTCAGTGGGTATCTCGCTGCTGGTGTACACCGTTTTCGCTAGCTCGCATTGTTTCGAGCCCACCATTTACTCAATGGAAGTTGTAGGTAAAACTTCTTTGCCAAATTTTTGCGTGAGAGAACAGGTATATAGTAATTCTCAAAAATAATGCGGTATTGAAATTCTAAGGAATTTTTGAGAATTACTATAAGTGCTTGCTTTGACTCGCCTCCGCGAGTCGATAGTGTTTCTCAAATGTTGAATCAAAACCGCATTAT
>JBIIDM010000001.1:0-75305 GCA_044238365.1 Bdellovibrionota bacterium
GCCAGGGATTTTTCCAAGGTCGAGGAAAGTGATTGTTTTGTGAATGAGGCGTGGTACTCCACGCCGCAGTGAACAAAATCAATCATTTGACGAAGAGATTGGGAAAATACCTGAGCAGTTACGCTATCCAAAGGATAAACCGTACCTACCGGTGACGGGTACTAAACCGACTTACATTTATACCTATAAAAATTAGTTTAAAACCTGAGTTCGACGTAAGAACAAAGGTAAATGGTTGAAATTGCTTTAGACACGAGGCGTGCAGTGATATAAAAGCGCAGGCTAACAGCTTGCTACGTCGAGCATTTTATATCATGAGCAACGAAGTGGATGAAGTAATTTCAGCCATTTACCGCAGTGCTTACGTCGAACTCAGGTTTAAACATTAACTTACCTACCAATCAAACCTGACGCAAAATAATGACACCACGGAAATATATTGAAAATCTTACCATCACCAGACAGAGCAATCCTAACGTACTAGTGTCACTAATCAAAATGTCCCGAACGAGAATAGACAATGTTTTACATTTATCCATACAGAAATATACTCCAGCAGACGATTACCACCTTTAAGATTAAATATGTATCGTTTTTAGCTACTAACGTGACACTGCGAACTACGGCAACCAACCATGCTACCGTTACCTAGGCCGTTAGACTCAACTTTGGCTTGAAATATAAAGACTGATGGATTTTTTAACAGGACAAGATATCCAGAACCGCGGCGTAATACGCTCGCTTCTTTTTACCATCGGGCTTCTTGCAACAAGTACATTTCATTGCCTCGCCGAGGAAAGGTCGATATTTGGACTCAATTTTGAGGTCGAAAGCCTAGTTGAATCATCACCTGACATCGCAGAACTCCGAATGCTCGGAATTACACAGATAGTGCCCAAAAATGAGTTGGACCTTAAAATCGTAAGTTCATTTTTTGATCCAAGCAATCCTAAACAAACAAAGCTCAAAGTCGATGTAATACCTTTAAACAGACTTGAACAGTTTACATTGCAGGCGGCTAAAGCTGAAGCCATTGATATAGCAGCTCACGCCCTTTTTGCAATGGGCCTACACGATGATTCTGTTCTGGAAAGCATGAGAACCAGCATAAACACAATAAAGACTTTCAACAAATCATCGCAAATTCTCGAAACAGCAACCTCACTTGTCGAACAAACAAATACAACTATTTTGCCGCTTTTTGCGATTTCTGCAGCCAATTGCGAAGTAACTGCCAAGTGCTACTATCAGCTTCCTCAGGACCATGAATACAGAAAAAAACTATACCAATATGCAGCTGCAGAAACAACCAGCCTGCTGATAAATCAACATATCGACCATGCCAAAAATCTTCTTACCTGCATGAGATCTACCTTTAACTCTAAAGAATTTAATATCATACATATCGAGCGACTGAGTGATATTCTTCCAGATATAATTCGGGAGTTTGAAAGAACCCGTGAATACAAGTTTCCGAACACCTCGGAACTAGCTAGCGGAGATAAAGAGTTAGAAGAGATACTAACAACATCACTCTCCATTTACCTTATTTCTAAGAGTAAACAATTTCTTGGAGAGAATGAGCCGGGATATGCCCTATGGCTTATCTCAAGAGTCCCTGAAATCAAGAGAAATATTGAGACCCTCGCGGTAACTCAACAGTCTCTTTTAAAATTAGACCGAAACGGTGAGAAGGCAATTCTTACGCCCGGCGTCTCCCAGTACCTTGCGGACATAAGTCAGACTAGTCCTAACTTTAAAGTAAATTATATACAATTCCTGGTGCAATTAACTGATCAAATTCTCAAAGAAGAAAAGCCCGAGCGTCTTCAAGTAATTTTGGGGCTACTAACAGCACTAAACCGGGATCCAAGCGAAATCAATGATACCGTTCGAGTGAATCTGGCGTCTTATTACGTTAACAGAGGGGCCAAGGACATGGGAATCGCCGTCTATGCCGGGCTGAAGGGAGGTCTTCCCCTCAGAAAGAAAGCCATCATCTGGCTTAAGATTATCTGGCTCACCTATCCTATAGCGTTCACGATCATGCTGACCAGCGCTTTGGGCTTCCTTGTGTGTGTTCTATTTTCTCTCATCAGAAGCTCCCAGGCTGTCGTAAAACTCTCTAGATTACACCTCAAACAATCAGACTCAGGTAATAAAAACTCAGAGGAGCCAAAAGAATCTTCCGAACTCCCCCTCTTTGTGAAAAAAGGTCTAGGTCAACAACTAACTCCACTAGCCCAGGAGTATGTCAGCTTAGTTTCATTCTTTGAACTTGATCCAAACAGTTCAGTTCAAGACATTAAACATGCGTACAGGGAAAAAATAAAAGGACTGCATCCCGATATGAAAATGTCATCCCAAACGGGGACCGAGGCTCAGGAGATCATGAAAGTTAGAAAAGCTTATGACCGGCTTTTAGAAATACACAAGAAAAATCTCATTTCAGATGAAGAACTGAATGTTCTAAAAAAGAGAAACGAAGTTCGCAACAACGAGAAAACTTTTTAATCCGAGTTCAACGTAAGAAGAACGGTGATTGACGGAAATTGTCTTAGGCGCAAGTGATAGAAAAACTCGATACCATAAAAATGCTTTAAGTGCCGCAAAGACATCACAATAAGAAATCGCTGCGGCTGCTTCCTTCCGGACCTGACCGGGTTCACGCTCTCACTCGCGCCCTTGCGGCTTGCATAGTATAGCCACTATTCTGTTACTTCTCCAGTCAGTACTGTGAAATAATGGAAGCGTAACCGGGTCGAAATGACCCTTTGATATGTACAATTGACTCAGCTTTACCATTATTCACAGGTTAAAATGATCTAACCAATTAAATTTACAGGCTTCTAAAGTTGGCATACAAATTGCTTTCATACTCGAGATTATTTTGTTTCTCTTGGAGTATGTATGAAGATAAACCTCTCACGCCCCCTCGTCTCCTACCTTACCCGCGAAATTGAAAAGGGTGATATTACCCGGGCACTGCTGTGGACAAATGAATACCGGGAGCATGACCCCCATTTGGTAAACGCACTCCACGCGTTTGCTAAAAGGACTGACAGAGTCAACAAAATTAAACCCGACCTACAACAGCAACTCTTAGATGGTCACGTTATAGCTCAGTTAGACACGCCACTACCACAAATGGTGCGGTCAACAGGGCGCCGACCGAGAGCGCCTTCCTTTGCAACCCTCAAACAGCGGCTTGCTCGAAAATCAATCCCATTGGGTGCTACTTTTTAAGATAGGCAGACACTCGAAGGACTGTCTCACTTTCCCCCGTACGAATCTTTACAGTTTCGGCCAAACGCCTATCGAAAGATTTTGAAGTATCAAGAGTTACCCTCAGTACCGACACACCCCCCTTTGCGTTTATCAGCTCAGTACTCAGGCACTCACAACTTGTTTCAACCTTATCATCGTCAATAACGAGTCCGGAATGAATAACCTTCAACTTCACATCCCGAGTGTATGTTCGGTCTTTTTCCACTAATCCAAACGGCAGAACATTTCGCTCGACCTCGAGGGGCCCAACGATCCGGCTGTATACTGGCACAACCTTTCCTCCCAGATCCTTTTTGGTTGAACGAATTGATATCGCAGAGCTGAAATCTCCCTCGGGAAGAGGTGGAATTAAGTGAATCTTGTACTCATCTGCAGAGACAGGCCCACTTTTTATTTTTTCAATCAGTATATTTGAACTTAAGGTCCGAACTCTGTACGAATCATGGCTATTGCTCTTGGCGATAATCTTGAGCGTTCTTACGGGTGAATTTTCCGATGAAAGCTGATCCGGAAACACTATCCGTGCTGGGGTTACAATAAACGGAGGGATAATCACGCCCACCAACTCAGCCGTAAGCTCAGGGGTTACCGTTGACGTAGTAAGAAATGTCACAGATTTTGTCACACTTCCAGAAAATCCCTGGGTAAAAAACTTTACCTTTGTCTTTAGCGACTCACCCGGTCCCAATGAAATGGATCGAAAATCAATTACCAGACAACCGCATTCGGGTATTGCCTGAATAATTGCCACTGGAGTGTTCGAGTTATTTACGATCTCCACAATTTTCTCTATTACTTGACCTTCCGGCACTTCGCCAAATGAAAGCCGAGCACTCTTCATTACCAACTCCTGACACTGCCCGAGTGAACTCGACCCGAATGTCCCCGAAATCAAAAATGCAATGACTACAACGAGAAGGAACTTAATCAAATAATTGCACATGCTCAAGAAACTTTGTATGAAAATCACCACTCTGAAAATCAGGATGATGTAAGATACGACGATGTAATTCGATGTTCGTCTGTATGCCCTCTATAAGATACTCATCTAGTGCAACGGATAGTTTATCAAGACACTCCTGTCGATTCCGCCCCCAGACAATTAACTTGGACACGAGCGAATCGTAATAAGGCTGAACTCGATACCCACTGTAGAGAGCTGACTCTACGCGAACCCCCAATCCTCCAGGAGGGTGATAGCTAGAAATCAACCCCGGTGAGGGTATCTGGGTACGAGGATCCTCAGCATTTATACGAACTTCTATTGCGTGACCAACCAAATTGACATCCTTCTGAGCAAACGAAACCCTCTCTCCTGCCGCTATTAAAATCTGCTCCTTCACCAAATCAATATCACTCACCATTTCAGTAACCGGGTGTTCAACTTGAAGTCGGGTATTCATTTCAATAAAGAAATACTCACCGGTTTTAATATCTGCCAAGAACTCCATTGTCCCGAGGCTTGAGTAACTGACCGTCTGAGCTAACGTTAAAGCTGACCCAATGATTGCATCAGCCATGAATTTAGGTAGACCCAAAGACGGGCTTTCCTCAATAATTTTTTGATAACGTCGTTGAATTGAACAATCTCGTAATCCAACGTGTCTAACCTCGCCGAAGGAATCAGCGACAATTTGAACTTCGATGTGCCGTACTCGCTCGAGATAACGCTCTAAAAGAAGCGAGGGATCTCCAAAGGCTGCCTCTACTTCTCGCATAGCTGTTGAAAAAAGATCCAGAAAATCTTTCTCTTTCCCTACAATCTTCATCCCTCGTCCGCCCCCCCCCGCACACGCCTTTAGCAGCACTGGAAATCCGACAACATCTTGTGCAATCTTAAGAGCCTGCCTTGGATCTGTTAACCCTTCGCTAACTCCCGGGACAGTTGGAACTCCAGCTTTATCAGCAACCTGACGAGCGGAGGCCTTATTACCCATAATACGCATCGTCTCGACACGTGGCCCAATGAACGTCACTCCGCAGGAATTACAGATTTCGGCAAAGTTGGCATTTTCACTTAGGAAACCATAACCTGGATGAATCGCGTCGCATCCGGTAGCCAATGCCGCAGACATGATCGTTGCAATGTTCAGGTAACTATCCTTTGCCGGAGGACGACCGATACAAATGCTCTCATTGGCCAACTTAACGTGTAAAGCCTCATCATCTGCCGTTGAATGAACCGCTACGGTCTTGATTCCCAACTCATGACAGGCACGAACTATGCGGACCGCAATTTCCCCACGATTGGCTATAAGAACTTTTCCAAAAGGACTTTTCATATAATTTGTACTTCTATAAGTCGGTAATGATTCAGGGAGCTTTTTAACGATCCATGAACACGGTGAATCCGCCGAGAGCCAAGAGTATTCATGAAAAGCAACTCGATAGTAGCTGAGTTGTCCAACAATTTGCCCAAAATAAGATTTTCATGCTGACAAAACGTAAAAACCTGCACGTATAAAAATCGTATTTTCGTCCGAAATCAAACAGTTACCTTTGCTCTTACGTTGAATTCAAGTTTTTAGTTGCTTCGGTTATGCGACATCAACGAAGAATCAGAACCAATCTATGACTATATTAACTAAGTGGCTCAAGTAGAAACATGACCTCGCCAAATTCAACAACCTGCCCATCCGATAGTTTTATCGAATGTACCCTGCCATCACATGGGGCTGGTATTTCGTTCATAAGCTTCATGGCTTCAATTATACAAATCGTCTGTCCCTTTTTTACTACATCACCCTCAGAAACAAACGGGCCAGAATCCGGGGAGGGTCTCCTATAAAATGATCCGACAATAGGCGACTCAACCTTGATAAAATCCTCTCCTCGTACACTCTCAGCGTGGTGGGACGGGCCATTAAACCCCGCCTGTGAACTCACCTCCGCACTAGCCCCTCCCCTGAATACTATCTTTTCTGGGAGGGATCTTGTTAGACTCAAGCGCCATCCGTCTCCTTCCAACTCAAAAGTGGAGATATCACTCTTTCCCAAGATGGCTACCAATCGCTCTATTTCAGATACGTCCATAATCCATTCCTAATAAAAATCGGGGATGCGTGCCCATCATAACATACGGCGCCGCAAACTCTTTCGTCCAGCATTTTGTAGTGAACGTACCAAATAGGTGAAGTAGTTTCAAGCAGTTGAAAGGAAATCCTGATAAGAAGATACTCTTCTTACGCCCTCCAATGCCTGCCAAACGCTCCACGAATCGTGCGTCCGCAAAGTATACTCGTTCACACTCAAAATGTCACAGTATTCAAATTGTGCCAGAATAGGAATAGAAACTAGAAATCTTCCGTCCTAACTTTTGGGAAAAGAACAGCAGCCCCGACCGGAGAGAGTTCTGCTCGGGGAAGCTTCGGTGAATTCATGCCATACACCACCCTGTGCTATGAGCTCGGACTCTTATGTCCGGTCTACCCGAAGTTTCTGGACAGGACACTATTCGTCCAGCAAATCCAAGTCTCCCATATCAAAGGCTGTCTCTGCAATTAGAGTCTCCGCACCTCCTAGGGAGAGCTGACGATCGTCTGGTCTTATCTCGGTAAAAGTAGGATTCAGAGCCAATACAAGCCGTCGAAGAGACTGATCTTCCGGAAAAACAGTGAGCAAAGCTTCTAACTCCCGAGAAGCAAAAGGCATATAACTCAAAGAATAGTATATCCTGGCCAACACCAGGCGCCCTGGATGACAAGAGGGATTTGCCGACAAGCCACTTAAACAAATACCCATGGCCTCGGTCATGAGTCGCTTTCGTCGAAGATACTCCGCAAACTCGGCAAATACAGGATTGCCAGGATCCTCTAGTAACTTTTCTTTGATTTTGTCTTCCTTTGTAGCCATAAAGTTACAAATTAGAAGTGGCGACTTTAAAAGGGATGGGTGGTGGATACGGGTAACGGGTCAGGTAATTGCACAATTTCGTGATCAACTGATCATTATTCAAACTCTCCGACCAGCGACCCCAGAAATAATAAAACTGCATCCTGCTATTCTTAAGAAAGTTGCCATGCCCCCTGAAAAGTTCGACTATGTATAGACAACCTACAATTTGCGTTAATCAAAGAAGTGGCCCCTTCCATACTCCGACTGTTCTGTTTAAAAACTTTCTAGAAGTACGAAAGAGGGTTCCTTTTTAGCGATAGGATACAAGAACAAATTATGTTAATGTGCAGTTATTATAATCGCCAAAGGCCATCGAAACCGTTGTGGATACTTTAACCGACTCGCCTCTATCATCTACTCCAAATGCTGTAAATTGGACGTTTTTTCGTCCTCCAGCGGAAGGAATCGTACTACCGTTTCGATCATAGGTCTTCCTTAAGGTATTATTACCTTTGAAGATAGCCGCCCTTAGTGCTACTGTCGCCTTAGAACGAGATGGCGCTTGGGCGTCATCACGAATTAGGTCGGACCGATAATCAGATCCGTCAGCCTGGCCCCCCTTAACTACGTAACTAAACCCTGTAAAGTTTATGGTACGATCCGAATCGTTCTTAATCGTCAAAATACCTTCATCATCGCCCCATACCTCATAAGTGTCATCAGATGTGTCCGTCAGAGTACCTCCCCCATCACAAAGCTGCATCGTTAAGTCAATCTCAGGCACTGCATCAGTCTCACCTTGAACATTAAATACCTCCACTTCTGTTATCCTGACCAATCCGTCCGACTTACCAGGACCGCCATCCTCAGGATCAACAGCTCCCCCGCCAGTTCCCAAACCTCCGCCACCGGCCCCGGGAAAACCCGTGAAACCCACCGGCACATTGCCAGTACACTTGATCGTAGCGAATTCACGTTTATTCCCGCCAG
Source organism: Bdellovibrionota bacterium (assembly GCA_044238365.1). GTDB lineage: Bacteria > Bdellovibrionota_C > UBA2361 > UBA2361 > JBIIDM01 > JBIIDM01. Next base: position 8,113 of record JBIIDM010000001.1, read on the forward strand.
TAGCCATGCGACAACCAACGAGATAGCTACCAGGGTTCTCGCACCCCCAAACACCGCTGATTTGCCCATTACTATCTGTCATTTCCCGACCCAAAGAAGGCTCTATCAAAGCAACTCCATTTTCTGAGTCGCACGCCACCGACGTTGACGGAACACCATCACCATTCGAATCCAAGACATGAAAATGGAATCCCGCCGTACTACCTACCGGTATCTCGTCCTTTTTGAGCTCAAGAACCACTCTTCCTGTTGTTGTTTCGTCGGATACGAACTGTGTGCCACTATAATCCCCGACACCCCCGCCCGTACTGCTTCCTCCGCACCCAACTACCATTCCTATTGAAGCGGCGACTGCGACTAGTGCTGCTGCTCTATTTCCTTTAAGTACGCCCATTGCATTCCCCATAAAAAGCTAACTCGTCTGCACTCTACAACGTTTCAGCACCACCTTGACCATTCGTAGAGAGGCCGTCTCCACTAATCGAATCGGAAGTTGTATCAGGATTGACATCGTTACCAAGTTGATCGACCGAACTAACATCTGCAGTTGGCTGCGAAGGCGTTCCCGAATTCGGTGTGATTATTCGATCTTCCTGTACGACAACTAGGTACGGCAAAGAGTTCGTTACAACCTCATCTCCTGCGGTAGTCACCCCCATTGCAGTGGTCACCAAAGTCATATGAAACGGCGGCTCCGGGAGAGACTCCCGGTGAAATGCCAGCCACTCCCCAATTTCCGGCGGTACTGCTAAAAATGGACCGGTGTATTGTTGCGCAATTGCTGCCCATGCAGGCGGAAGGTCAGAACCGGGAACCCCTCCAACGCCTACTCCGACGCCCGTCGTAACGACGCCAGGCGCGCCACCACCAGGTGCGCCACCGCCAGGCGCGCCACCGCCAGGCGCGCCACCACCAGGCGCGCCACCACCAGGCGCGCCACCACCAGCGACTATTCCATTTGGTCCAGCAGAACCAAGCACTATTCCAAACGCCTGCGTGGTTGCCGGAGGCTGCTCACTGGCGCCCTCTATGTAGTACTCCATCTGTAACCGCTCAAGGCGAACTCCCTGGGTGGTAATGTTATTGCGAACAGTCAAACAACTCTGGGATCCGATTACAGCCCCCTCAAGATTATCTGCATTGCTAAGTGACACGACAACGCCACCTGAAAATACGTCGGGCTGACATACTTTAGATGCATCTACACTATTATAGGAAGTCATTGTAACCGACATACCCTGATCGTTCGTCGCCCCGCCCCCGCCGCATCCCGCTGACGCGAGAAGCAAAGAAGCTAAAAGTGCCTGAGAACTGTATTGTTTCTTACTCGTTAAACTTTTCATCCTGAGTCCCCCTAATTAAATCGTCGCTTTCATTGCGGCATCATCAAAACTACCTTCGACAATGCGCGGAGTAACAAAGAATAGCAGTTCTTCATCTTTGTTAGTTCCATTTGCTCTTCTAAAAAATGTCCCAAGTACTGGAATATCTTTAAAAAACGGCAATCCATTAAGGTCAGTCTGATCCGTTGTCTTGTATATTCCTCCGAGGGCAAAAGTCTGCCCGCTGGAGATAAGGACCGATGAACGAGCACTTCTCTCAACTTCAGACGGAATCCCGTCTACTGACTGATTACCAAGTGTACTTGACTTCGCATTCAGGTCGAGAAGTACATAATAATCGGGTGAAGCCTGGGGTGTAACAGTGAGAACAATACCAATTTCTATTGTCTCGGTAGCCGAATTTCCTTGACCTGCTGCACTTGCACCTTGTCCAGTCGCTACCGATACCCCCCCTTGTGGAAGTCGAATTCTTATCTTTTCAATGCTCTTGATAACCGCTGGTTTATTGTTGGTTGTCGCTACCGCCGGACGACTAATTATTCTTACCGTTCCTTCCTGCTCCAGCGCCGTCACAACGTCACTTAAGCTCTTGGTTCCATCGGCACTTCCCAAAAGTAAACTTACTGCATTGGTCGTTGATGCCGCAGCGTTATTCAACGTTCCTCCGATCTGCACGCTATTAGGAAATGATGAGCCGGTTGCGTTTCCGGTCTGAGGCGATTGTATGAAATTAAACCCCAACTGCGATCCGATATCCCTCAAAAGATTCCGAGTGGCTTCAACAATCTGCGTTTCAAGCAAGACTTGCGGAGTCCGCAAGTCAATCTTTGAAACAAGTTCCGCAACATTTGTCAGCCCACGTTTAGTGTCTCGTACGATTATCTGGTTAGTACGTTCATCGTAGCTGACCAGTCCCCTTTCGGTAACAACGCTATCAACCAGGGGCTTAAGCTCGGCAGCCCGCGCGTAGCTAACTCTCAGGTATTTTACATCTAACTCCTCGAGTTGCTCCTCTGCCTCCCTAGCTTGCTTTAATGCCTCTCTCTCATTCTTTAACCGCTCAACCGGCGCGATTCTAACTACATTTCCCTCTTGAACCTTATCTAGACCATTGGTCTTTAGTATAACGTCCAAAGCCTGGTCCCAAGGAACGTCAATGAGCCTAAGCGTAACCTTGCCAGTAACATCTTCACTCGCTATGATGTTGAGATTAGATACCTCGGCGATGATTCTTAAGGCATTGTCGATATCGGTTTCCTGCAAGTCCAGGGAGATAAGCCGTCCTGTATACTTCGGCTGATCTCCAAGGAATTTTTGAAAGTCGGGACCTTCAGAACTTCCACCCGTCGGAACAATATCAGCATCACTTGCGGGAGCTGCTTCGGGTACGTCCTTGGAAGCCGCTGCCTCTGTTAAGGCTTCAGGTTTTGCCTGCGCTCGAACATCATCGCGACCCTCGACACTCGACATAATGGACAGACTTCCATCCTGCTCAGGACTTACGTCGATGCGGCTTTCAGGCTTGGCGAATATCCTCAAAACTGTGTCACTACCTTCAGTAGTTGCTCTCACAGCCCTAATTAGCCCCTCTGAGCTTTTCGAAATAACCGGAGTTGGCGTGGACTGTTCGACTGAAGTACCAAAAATCCTGACAATGAACTCTGAAGGAGCCGTTCGGCTAACCTTGTACATAGGGGAAATTGTCGACGTCTTTGCTATAATCGTGTTGCTACCTCCCAGGGCCTCGACTATTTTCAGGTCGGTAAGAGCGCCAGTGTTTCTCGCCGTATCATTGGTTATGGAAGCTACTTCAGGAGTTGCCGATTGGATATCATCTGTTTCTAGCTTCGCATTATCATGTCCAACCTTCTCGGAGGTTATTGTTTCATGGATTGCCGGAATATTCAAAGCCGGAGTCGTCGTCGAAAGCGCGATCATGTCCGTTGCGACCTCACTCGCTGTCACTTTCGGCTGATACGCAGCATCACGAACCGTAACGATCAACCCGCCGGTTACCTCAGTGATTTCCGATCGCACACTCCCTACCCCTCCTGGAGTCAGCTCTATCACGACTCGAGTTGCCCCAAGCTTAGCTAAATGGCTTCCCGACGCGACTCTTACGTCCTTGATAAACCGAGATCCTTGAACGCCGCCAGAAAGAGGCTGCAACGCAACCTTCTCCTTAAAGTCAAGTACTATTCGGTCCGGATTAGTCAGCTTGGTGCTTTCTAACTTACCAAATTTCGCCGCACCTGCTATAAAAATGCGATCGATATTGGCGCCTCTTAACAGCGTTATTTGCGAGGAATCCTCTCCTGAAGAGAATAAATCAGTTACCCCTTCGAGCTCACCTGCTCGAGCTAAATAGGTCGAACTAATCGTACCAATACCATCCGTCTTTAAATGGCTACTATCGCTAATGCTTTGCGAAGGCATTCCTTTCTCATTCCTCGTTGTAGCACAACTAAAGAGCAAGGATGCGGAAGCGCAAACTACCACTGCACGATTTATCCGTCTGCTCACGTCACGTGATCTCATGAATTCTCTCCCTTCAAACGAAACTTCCTATTCAGCCGAGGGGAATCTACAGACTTTCATTACAAGTCGGTAAAAGCCACTCCAAACCGATTATTCAACTATTGACACTTGTCTAATTACGACACACTTCTTTTGCTGTACAACCGACCAATAGACTAAAACCTAATGGCTAAATCAATTCCCACCTTAAATGCAGTCTGCCAACGTTACCATCGCGATAAGCGCCGCCAATTTCTCCTACTAGAAAACCGCCCTAGCCTGAGTACGCGCACCAGAAGTACATTTTGGAATCGAACAACTACAAACAATTAAAAATAACTTTCTTGACTCTAAAGCATTAGATCTCTCGTGACCACTATCTTTTTTTGTTTAAGAAAAAAAATCAGCGCCACGTCCAATAAAACTTCGTTCTTATCTATGTTTCTTAGCGCGATGACGATCAAATTTGCATTAAATGAAGGCTCCCAGACGCGCAGTCGACAAAAAGCCTTGCATGCTCAAGAGTGTGAGTGCAATGGCTGGATTTGTTAAAAATAGCTACTACTCTCTTGGTCCCTTAGCTCCCTTTAACTTCGCTTCTTTTTCTTCCTCAAGCTTCTTTTTTTCCTCTGCAGTCAACTGTCTAAATGTAGTTACCAGGCACGATGTTCTCACCTTCATACTTCCCGGAATTCCCGTTAGTGGATTCTCCATGGATATTTTTGTAATATTCACTATACGATCTAACCGACCTACTTCGTCAAAAAATGTAGCAACTTGATGGTATGTTCCCAAGACTTCAACGCTCACAGGTAATTCTACATAGAAATCTTTCGCTACTTCGTTCTCCTTTTTCCAGAGCTGAATATCAAGTCCTGCTGATTTTGCTAAACCGGACAACGTAGAAAGCAACCTACCCATCTCTTCCATCTCCGGTAACTCCCTTTCTGCAGCAGCCACCCGATCTTCGAGCTTTCCCTTCAAATCTTTAAGATATTTGAGATGTTTTTGCTTAATTTTAGCCTCTGCGACGTCCGATTTGAGTTTTTGCACTCGCTCGTTCATTTCGTATATTTCAGTTATAAACGCCGAAAGAACAAAATAATACGAAAAAAAGCTAATGAATAAAATACTTCCAATCCATCCAGCTATGAGATGAGACTTGGGTCTCTCACTCAGACTATCGATAATATCAGCCATTTTTGTCCTTCAGCTCTTTAACAGTGACATCCTTGCCAGTGGACTTTGGCTTGCCGGCGCCCTCAAAACTGACAGCTGCTTCTATTAGAAACTTCGAGACCTTGATGTCCTTAAAGTCCTCTTGTGTAATTTCCACGATGGTCACCTTTGGAAAAAAGTCAGACTGCCCCAAGTCCTCCACGAACATTGAAACCAGGTCATTCTCCAGTGCATAACCGCTTATTTTCATTCCACCATCTGACGATTCGGAAATTTCACTGAGCCATGACTTATCGGGAATCGCTAAATTTATGCTGTCAAGAACCTGGACCGGGCCCTTTTTGCTCTTCTTTAACTGAGCGATGATCTGTAGCCTCTTCTTCAACTCATCTCGTTGTTTTTCGAGATTTGCGACCGCGGAGGTGTCTTTCTCTAATAATGCCTTTCTCTTGTTTAGATCGTCTTCTTGCGCACTCAATTCACTAAGAGCCGATCCGTAAGAAAAAACCAGGAAGACTACTAATGAGATTACGCCTAAAATAGACATACCGGACAGCAAAAGATAGAGTTTGAATTTCGCTCTGTCTTTTCCCTCTTCTTTGATTAAATTTATACGAATCACTCGTATCCTCCAAAAAAAACTAGGTATCAAAACAGATATTCTCCTAGTCTACTGACTCCTGGCGATCACCAAAAGATCTCTGAGCTAGGCCTACAGTCTGAGCAAACTGACTACACCGACTTATCAATTGGTCCTTATCCAATCCATCTGCAAAATTAACGCGGGTAAAGGGATCTAATATTGAAACATCACACCCCAGCTCTTCCCTCAACTTCTCAATCAAACCACCTAACAAACTAGTTCCTCCACTAAGTAAGACATTATCGATGCCCCCCTCAGCGCCCGAGGCATTCCAAAAATAACTCAGCTGCCTGCTAAGCTCCGAAACAGAATGTTCCACGAACTCTTCTACAATCAACGAAGCCTTTTCATCGGTGAGATTTAATTTTAATTTCTCCGCCTCTTCGATTGATATCTCCATCTCTTTTGAAATCTCCTCTGAAATAGTTTTTCCTCCGAGCGATATATCTCCTGCAAAAAGGCAATTTCCACCTCGGCAGATGTTGATTCCAGTGTATCTACCCCCTATATTGACCAGTGAAACTGTTTTTTCGACTAGAGAAGGATAGTTAAACTCAAAGCAGTTTTGCAAAGCAAACTGATCAACATCAACAATCCCGACGCTTAAACCTGCCTCATCAAATACTTCCACAAAGCGATCCACAACATCTTTCTTAACTGCAACTATCATAACTTCGTAATGATTCTTTCCTGCTTTGCCGATTACATGAAAATCAAGATAAACACTGTCTGCACCATGAGGAATAAAATTTGGAGCTTCAAATTCAATATGCTCACGCATTTCTTCTAGGTCCATGACCGGCAACCTCTGCTTCTTAGTGAATACACTAGGAGCAGGAACAGCTGTAACGATTTTCTTGTCCTGCAGGGTATACTTCTGAGAAATTTCTCGGAGTAGATCGGCCACCTTTTCTACTCTCGAAATGGTGTTCTGTGCAAACACGTCAAAGCCATATTCAAAGTGACCAAAATTCATAATAGTTAAAGAGTCATCTGCCCCCCTATCAACATCAAGCAGTTTTATCGCTGTTGCCCCAATATCGATGGCGATATATTTGTGCCTCTTTTCGAAAAAATTAATCATGGGGTAGCCTCGATTATATGCGTCCGTTTACTAGCCCGAATGAGGCCTGCTTCTATAGGATTCAGGGCACTATAGATCTGTCATGCTTTTTTAAACTTTAGACCTAAAAAGTACTAAAACAAACAGAGGTCAAAGAAATAAAAATACTCGATATGTTCAGCGTCTTGCCTAATTAGGCGTCTTTTTGTTAAGAATCAGGTATAACCCTCTCTAAGCCAACGAGCAAGCTAAGAATTGAGCGGTCCATTCAATCAAAAATGTAGCTAATAAGTAAGTTACCACGACTTTCATCGCCTTGAACACGACAAAATGCTGAATTAGTGTATCATTTGCCTTCTGGAACATGCGCTAAGGCTGTTTACCACTTTCCCATCGGCTAACTTTGCAACCTAAGTTTCGGATAAGAAAAAAGGTAAGTGACTAAAGCAATTTTAGTCACTTACCTTTTTTCTTATCCGAAACTTAGGTTGTCAGGTATTTTCCAGGTAGGGCGGCGTGTTAGAACACGTTTTGGAGCAGCTCAAATCTAAGGATGGCAATAATACAATTTTTTGGTGCTATATAGTGTCTACTCGATTCTAAGCCATTGAAGAGCGGGCTCGAAGGGCTGTTACCAGTTCTTGGGGAAGACCATCGAAGGAACCATTTGACATAAGGAGAACAATATCTCCCGTCCTTAGCTTAAGAAGAAGCGTTTTAATTATATCATCTACTGTAATGAGGGAGTACGCTTCCTTGCCGTGATTACGCAAGATTCCGGCTATCTCAGCCGTATTCAGGAGGTTCTCGACCGAATCGTTATGTCGGGAAACCACTTCCTTTATAATGATTCCATCCGCAAACTTTAATGCTCGTTCGTATTCAGCCTGAAACACTCTGCGACGACTGGTATTTGACCGCGGATCGAAAACAGCCCAGACCCTTGATTCCGGGTTGGCTGCCTTGACGCTTTTTAATGTTGCTGACACCGCTGAGGGATGATGGGCAAAATCCTCAATTACCTGGACTTCCTGATCCTGATATAACATGGTAAGCCGTCGCTTTACGCCCTTAAAAGTTGAAATATGTCGAACAATATCCCCTAGGGGAAGTCCAATCGAAAGTAGGGAAACAATTCCTGCAGCAGCGTTAAGCGCATTATGAGAACCAATAAGCGGTATCCATACCGAAACCTCCTCTTTGGCTGCACCGGAGATGACGAAAGAAGTCCCAGCTTTATCTATTTTGATATTACCAATCCTCCAGTCGTTCGCAACCTCCTGACCATACGTTACCAGCCTTGCCGCGGAGCTCCTTCTCCATTTAGGTAAAAGAGACTTTATAGTTTCGTCATCCCCACACAATACGACCAAATCACCACTCGAGCGGCTGGACACCAAGCTGTCAAAGACTTCAACAATGGCATTTAAATCCGAATAAATGTCAGCATGATCATATTCGATGGATGTTATAATCAGAATTCGTGGATCGTAAAAACTAAACTTTGGCACCTTCGCAAAAAAGACCGAGTCGTACTCATCCCCTTCCAGCACTGTTTCACGTCCAGTACCGACACAAAGACTCCTATTCAGCCCCTCGATTTTAGCACCTACGAAATAACCAGGTACACGATCTGCTTTCATTAAGATATGCGCAACAAGGGATGTTGTTGTTGATTTTCCGTGCGTCCCCGAAACAACAATCGGAAATCTCTCATTCACCAACAGATCGGCAAGGCAGGAGGGAAAACAAGTATAATTCAACTTCTGCATTTCTACATGCTGAACCTCTGGATTATCCGCACTTACCGAATTTCCAATAATAACCAGCGATGCGTCGCCTGGAATATTATCTTTGTCGTAGTGATTAAATAGCGAAATGGCACTTTCCCGCAGAAGTGATGCCATGGGATCATAAAATTCTTTATCACTCCCAGAAATCATAAATCCTAAATCTGCCAAGACCAAACCAAGTTGCCCCATCGCAACACCACAAATGCCGATGATATGAATCTTTCCACCCTTGTTTACATTCTGAAGTTCCGTAACGCCACTAACACTAAAATAGACCATACTATTCCCCAATAAATTTCTCGTATAACTGCGCATATTCGATGTCTAACGCGTCATATCTTCGTTTCAGTTGAAAATAATGATCATTTCCCTTCGCTATCTGCGCTAACAGATCACCTATTTGCTCCTGTGAGTAAAGTAGTTCTTCTTGCATATCGTTTAGAAGCCGCGTTTGATCTTCTGTCATGGCTACCTCACTTCTAAGTTTCTCCAAGATACTCAGAGACTCATTAATCTGGTCCTTTAACGCTTCGTTGCGGAGCCTTAGCTCTTCCTCCCGGCCTTTAAGAATGTTAAGCTCTCCCTTGCTCTCGACTTCGCTGGCATCAAGTTCTCGTTCTGTTTCATCAAGCTCTCGCAGCCTCAGCTCAACGGATTCAAGTTCAACTTTTGCTATTGCAGCCCTACCTCTCTCCGCCTGTATAATATCTCCATGCTCGACAATCGACGAAACAACTACTTTCATCTCGTCAAATGGTACCAGATGCCCCTTAAATAACTCTATTCGGTCTATTACACCTTTACGTTCGACTAATATATCACTTAAGCGTTGAAACTGATGACCCTGAGCATCCACCTTTCTCTTTGCAAAAAACCAGAAGATCCCAACAAGGAGTAGCGTTTCCACTAGTGCACATATCAATATTAGAATCATAGGACATGTATTTAATAACCTGAGTTCAACGTAAGAACAAAGGTAACTGGTTGAAATTGCTTTACAAACGAGGTGAGAGTGATATCAAAGCGCAGGCTGAAGCTTGTTACGTCGAGCATTTTATATCATGAGCAACGAAGTGGATGAAGTAATTTCATCCATTTACCTCAGTTCTTACGTCTAACTCAGGTTATAAAATTCAGAGCTCAAAAAGGTGCTCAATCTACTAAAGATTATTCACGAAACGAGCCCCCATGGTGGTATGAAGTCCCTTGAAGGTGACGGATTCTGAATAATCCCAGCTAAAACCGTATCACACTTTGATAAGACTATTCCGGTTCTGGGACGTTATCTTCTGTGTTCTCGTTAATATTCGTTTTCTCAGGACTTGGACTTAGTTGTGAACTAAGCCCTCCAGATTCTGATGGTTTATTCTTCCGATAGCGCGGATCGAAAAAATCAACCTCGCTCCTGGATGCCAACTTTTCAATCTCGACCAACATGCTAAGGGTCTCACGAGGAACTCCTGGCGGAAGCGCGCCCTGCATACCTGTGCCGAACTTATTTTTGATCAAAAACATGAAGAAACCTAAAACCCCAAGATTTAAAAGCGAAAGAAACGTTAGGGGGATTGAGTTATCCGCTACATCAGCTTCGGGCTCAACTTCCTTATGAGGTTTCTCTTCGGGGGATTTCTCTTCAGGAATGTCCTTTACCTCGACAATTTCCTCCTTGTTAAAGGTTAAAATCGAGGACCTTTGATGGATTGCCCCTCGGCCCTTCATATTGGCCTTGAGTTCAGCCTGAAGCTTATATTTACCCGGTTTTAGCTCGTTTGCAGACCCGAAGAAAAGATCCCCACTCTTATTTTTCTGCAGGCTCATCTTCGTGCTCTTATTCTTTGTTTTAGCTGTTAAAGTCACAACTACCCCCTTCAACCCTTGAGGTGCCTCGATCTTGATGAGGAAGTTGTCTCCCTCTTCTCGCTCGTGAGCTTTCTTCAAAGGGGAGGTTCCTAGTACTTCCCCCAATTCTTTCGAAGTGACCCTGGAAAGAGATAGATTCTGAGACTCTACTTCAAACGGGAGCAACTGCTCCCTCTCGAACGTAGGGCTTTCGGCAATAACTTTTAGGCGATAACGACCATGCTCTGGTAATGCTAAATAAGCCGAATAAACCCCGTCTTGTGCAGACGAATCTCCATGTTGTCCATCATCACGAAGATTTGCTTCGATGATAGGCTCTGAAATCTTATCATTAGAACTTACCTGTACTTTCATAGTAAGCAGGGCAGACATTGAAGAAAGCGCCAACGGTTTTTCCCCTTCCATTAGGTTTGCCTCAATCTTTGTGGGTTCCTCTGCCACCACAAAGGTCGGCCACTTGGTATCAAGTGATAATTTCGTAAGAATCGTTGCATACCCGTCATCAAGATTTGCGCCCACAACACGCCATGAGCCCGCCATGGGCTCCTTAATCGTCATAACTTCGAAATTCTTACCTCGATACCAGCGAATATTCGGAATATCCCCAACGCCGTGATACCTATGATTATCGGGTGCTACAAGAGTCACCTGAGCTCCTAACTCCTTTGTCACATAAAATGTTGCTTCCTCAACTAGTTCATCTATAAAAAAACCATGTTCACCCATCATAGTGATTTGTGGTCTTTTGGCGGCCAATAAAAGGTCGGCAAACGATTCATGTATCTTTTCTGAGGTTGGTGTATACCAAAATAACCCCCCGCCTTTGCTTGAGATATTTTCCAACAATCCACGATCAGCTTCCAGACTAAACGCTAGAGCAAACGTTCGAATGCCGTTAGAAAGCTCACTCGGAACGACTTTTTCAACAAGAGCATTTTTTAACTCTTCAGCTTGACCTCTGATAGGATGTGGCTCAAATTTTCCGTCAGAAAGTAATACAATAATCTTTTCAGAATCGTCTCGACCGTTTTTCCTAAGGGTCTGCGCCGCCATTTCAAAAGCAAGCCCAATGTCTGTATATTCTCCCTTGGTCTGTATGGATTTCAAGCTTCTTGTAAAACCATCTCTGTCGACCCTTCCATTCAAGGGGACAATAATTGTTGGTTTCTCGTCAAAGGCAATCAGGGAAACCCGATCATGCTCTCCTAGAAGTTCAACAAACAACCCAATTCCCTCACTTCTCAGGTTAAGAGGGTCCGTTATCAACATGCTTCCGGATGAATCGAGAAGTAAAACGACATCCAAATTCTTAGTATCACAAAAAGCTGGGACCAGCGGGAAAATCATGGTCAGTAACCCCGCCACAATTATACATCCGCGCAAAGCGCTGTTGGTCATCTTATACATGAGCTAACATCACTTAAACTCCTGAAAAATCTAACAGCATTACTTAAATGGCATTCAGAGAAGATCCCCCTGTTACTCCCATGATACCTCCAGTGACAGAACGCAAACGCAACAACGCATATAACTATTTGAAATTAATTAAGATAAAAAGCCCAAACATAAAGGCACCAATGTGGCTCCCCACATGGAGCATTTCAGATTCGTAGCACCGAAGTCGATAGAATGATTCGATCATATAGGACCATTCTTCCGCAATATAAAGGTCGGTAGTAAGATTCTAATTAGAATAGTATAAATCTTGATTTTCAACACGTGTAAAGTCTACTGCTCCTCACCAACAAAAATGAAATTACTCTTGAAATTACTTCTTTTTTTTCCACTGATGAGTTACGGCCTTTGCTTCCGTGCTCTTTGTGAAGGCATTCCATTCCAACTTCCCCCTAAAAGTGAAATCCTCAAAATCAAAAGCACTACGATTAAAACAAACAAAGGCTCACTATACTTCGAATTATTTCCTGAGGTAGCGCCGCTCCACGTTACAAACTTTAAATACTTAGCGGACAAAGGATTTTTCACGGGTGCAACATTTAAAGATTTCGAATATATTCTTCAGGCAAAGCCCACCGCACGATTGAAGTACTCACTTTCCCCAGAGTTCTCCAAGCGACCACATTCCCGTGGAGCACTTGGAATGGCCCGGTGGGAAGACGAGATTAACCCGGAACGACGGTCGAGCGCTTCACAGTTTCATATTCTTAAGCATGATGGTCGGCACATGGATACCCGCTACTCGATCTTTGGCACTCTGGTAAAAGGATGGAAGGTGCTGGAGAACTTAAGATCGGAAGACTCCGTCACCGAGGTTATTGTATATATCCGAAAAAAGTGAGTCCTCATGTCAATGTCAATTTTTCATGACTTCCTCCCTATGTGGGCAGAGCGGGACGTGCCATCCAGCTCGGTATTGATCCCTACGATCCTACCGTCATCGCATCAATACTCTATGATACTCTGCAAGCAGAAGGGCAAACTCTTAACGCCTGGCCCGGCGGGTTTATGTACCCACCATGGAGCCTTTGGATTTTCTTTCTGTTTTCCCTCCAGGCTACACATCAATTGCGCTCGCTGCTGGCTAGGCCCATTTTTTGCGGAGCCGTGATGCTGTCTCTATCCTTTCTTGCTGTGCTAGCGCAAATTCAAATTGAGCACCTTGCCTATTTTATGAACAAGTCCAGAGTGCCAGAGGATCAAACCCGCGGCCCCTTCGGTGACGATTAAACCACACCGCCCCCCCACGCTATTCCCCGTAAAGATACCCCTCAACGTCCTGCTCCTCTCTACTCTGCGGAGCGTTCGGACGCGACCCTTTTAAAAAGTACATGGTAATGCCATCGGGATCCTCACGGCTTGTTTCCGATCCTGAATACCGGTTCACCAGATAGGGGGTTACACCCTGTGGTACGGGAAAGGTAGAGACCTGCGCTACCTCATCACTTTGACTAACTAAAGTAATGCCATAATCCTCTGCCTCTCTTTCAGCCAATTGAGCTCGTTGCCTTCGTTCAACCTCTTCCTTTTCGGCTAAGTACCCTTTCATAATATCAAGCCATATAGGTGCCGCAATCTTTCCACCTGTCTCCTTCGACCCAATATTTCTACGCTTATCAAATCCCACCCATACCCCACAAACATACCGTGGTGTAAATCCAATAAACCAAGCATCCATCTGGTCATTTGTCGTTCCTGTTTTTCCGGCTACTGGGCGCCCAAGTTCTTTTAACTTCGTCGCCGTTCCCCTCTGAACAACACCAGTTAACATGTGAGTTAGGACAAAGGCCGAATTCTCATCAACTACCCTCTTAGGCCCAACTCCGCCCGGTGCACCCATAGACGAAGAGTACAAAATAGCTCCGTCTCCTGATTCTATTGTCGTTACCACCTTAGTCGGTTGTAACACCCCTCCCCCTGCAAAGACACCATACGCCCGCACAAGCTCGAACAAGGTAACCTCGCTGGTTCCGAGGGCTAGCGAAAGATTCCTTCCCAATTCGCTTTGAACTCCCATGGCCCGAGCCAACTTAATTATCGGATCTACTCCAAAGTGAGAAATCAAATCGGCTACAATCAAGTTTCTCGATTGTTCGAGCCCTTTTTGAAGAGTTATTGGCCCGAGGTATTTTCCGTCATAGTTCTTTGGTTCCCAAATATCAGTGCCTACCCGGAAGGAGCGAGGAACATCCTGTACTATGGTGGCCGGCGTATAACCAAAATCTTTAATTGCAGCTAGGTACACAAATGATTTAAAAGCAGAACCAGGTTGACGCTTTGCCTGCGTAACACGATTGAAGCCACCCTCAACGTAGCTATATCCACCCTGTAATGCTAAAATTGATCCATCGTTTGGATTTAATAGGAGTGCTGCCCCCTCAATTTCCGGTTTCTGGTCCAGAGAAAGATGAGAAACATCGCCGGAAACTTCGATGACATCGCCAACTCGAAGGGCACTTGTTACTGGGACCACCCGCTTATTACCGTCCGCATCAACCCGCTTGTTAGCCCATTCCGCATCACTTAAGTCGACGGTTCCAAACGTGTCCCCGTCGAGCTGAACGTTTGCCTTTTTGTGTGTCTGGTCCCACTCCGTCACTAATGCGCAAACAGGCTCTGGATACTTCTGAGACTTAAGATCTCGATTTGCACTTACAAATTCACTAATAAATCTCTCGGCGCCGACCCCTGATGCGATTGGCCCCCGCCATCCAATTCGTTTATCAACACTCCGAAGTCCACGCCTCAGTGACTCCACTACGAGGCGATCCGCTTCCAAATCCAATGTTGTATGGACTTTCAGGCCATCGCGCTCTAGATCAAACTGCGGAAAGGATTTTTTGAACTGTTCACGAAATTCTCTCAGGAAATAGGGAGCCGCCATGAATCTTTTTTCGACCTCGGAGTGATACACTATCATCTCCTCCCTTAATGCTGCAGCCGACTCATCGGAGGAAATAAAACCCGCCTCCACCATACGTTGTAGTACGTACCTCCTTCTCCTCGTAGCGGCCTCTTTATCAACTAATGGCGAATATAAACTCGGAGCCTTAGGCAATCCAGCAAGCAGAGCGGCTTCGGCAAGGGTCAATGCATCAAGTTCCTTATGAAAGTACTCCTTAGCCGCTGCCTTAATTCCATAGGCGCCGTTTCCGAAGTAAATCTGGTTGAGATATATCTCAAAGATATCGTCTTTAGACAGACTCTTTTCCAGTTGATAAGACAAAATAGCCTCTTTTAGCTTCCGTTCGACTGTCTTTTCGGGAGACAAAAGGAGATTCTTCACTACCTGTTGGGTAATAGTAGACCCCCCCTGTGCTACCTGCCCACTTTCAAGATTCTTTAAGGCGGCTCGAAGAATACTTAACGGATTAATTCCAGGATGGGAGTAAAAGGCTACATCCTCAGCAGCAAGCACCGCTTGTTTTACTTGCTGAGGAACTTGTTCAATCTTGATCGGGTACCTTCGTTCAACAAAAAACTCTCCAATTAATGCTCCATTATTCGCATACACTGAACTAACCGAAGGTGGCTTGTAGTCGGAAATAGAGGAAATCTTGGGCATGTCACCAAACAACCGGACGAAGACTACGTAGCCGACGACAACTACCCCAAAAATAAAAAGGAGGATAAGTAGAAGAATAGCCCGAAGAAAGAGTCTAACCATTTATTTTGGCAAATGCCTCTTTCTTTGGTATGAGGGAAGAGTACGTATCTTCTGATATCTTATATAGACCATTCCATCCGGCCCGCTTTAAAAGATGAAATCCACCATCAGCCTGGGTTTTGGAATCACCAACCTCGAATTCTGCTAAAGTACCACCGCTTTCGTACACCTTAATTGCCAAAATTGGCTTGAACTCAGCCTCTAGACTTAGGTCAGCAAGTCCTTCAACCTCAAGATTGGATATGTTATGTAAGAATCCCCCAATAATCGCAGGCTCCCCTGGTTTGCCATCGACCAGCCAGGTCTTTTCTCCCTCGCCAGATGACTGTAAACCTACAAACACACCATTTAAAAAGAACTCAGCTTTCTCGACATTTACTGAGTTAAAGGCAAAGACTCTTCGGTCAATCAGTTGGGACTCACCAACCAGAAAATCACCGACCTTACTTCCACTTACCTCATAGACCCCCTTACCCACTGAAGGAATATTAACAAAAGTATTCCCATCTTTCGCACTGGTAATCCCCACTATAAAAGGTTCTTTTGCACCACTAAAAGAAAGTTTCACGTCCGGTATCTCAAGATCATAATTTTCGGTTTTAAGAACTCCGTCATCATGAAACGTTGAAACCTCCAGCGATCTAAGTTTTCTAGTAAGTTCAGACAGAGCTGCTTCGTCAACCCTTGCGGAATGCGACGACTCTAAACTCCACAGTCCATCACTCTTCACAAGACGAACCTGTGAGCTCGAGTCAACAGCGCCTTGGGGGTCCTTTCTGTTTATATCCAAAACCAGACTATTGAGATCATCTATATTTACATCGACCGGCGTTTTGTCTCGAATCTCATCGACACTCTTGTTAGAGGCAAAATATAGCGTGTCAGGAATCAGGTAGAGCTCCCCTGTGTCCCGAACACGGGCATACCGCTCTCCAAGATATTCCGATTTCTTTCCGAGTTCTATTATCGCTGTTCTCTTATCCCAGAAGGCGGAGACCGTTACATCTGGCTCCGTTAAACCATAGACTCCCCAATCGCCCTCGACATCCTCCTTTGGAATAGGGTCTCCCAATTCCAGGTCAGCAAGAGCATTCACCAGTCCATCCACAGAGCCGGCGTCAAGCATAGCTTCTTTGTTTCCCTCCAGACTCCATGATATCTGTGACTGATAGCTATTTTCCAAAGAATCTTTTCCAGGCTTGGATGTCACTTCAGGGGATGCATGACCGTTGACGATCGTAAACCCACCTCCCCTTCGTTTGACCTCAACCCTCTCCAGTTTGGCGGGATCTATTCCTCCCAAAAAAATCTTACCCGTTCGCTCCTGTTCAATTCGGGGCATTTCAACCTGAAATACAAACAGGCTCAAAATTCCCACTAAGAATGCCAATAGAGCAATTTTCTTGAACGTCACAACACTCTCCAGTTTCAAATAATTCCTGGTGCCTGCTCCGCTTGCAGGCGGACTTTAGTACTCAAGCAGCCGGTTTTTCGACAATAAGAACAACCCCTTTTCTCGAACAATAAGCCGTTTATCGAACTTCAAAGTGAGTTGCCAAGAGACCCGAACATTAACATTGGAAAAATTACGCCAACCCCGCTCCAACTTCTCTGCGCTTCCACCATATGAACAAGCCCAAAATAAGTATCAATTCGGGCAACACAAAACTGGAAACCAATATGGTCTTAATATCGTCTGGTGTCATTGCGGTCTCTGAAGCAGAAAGACTTCGGGGTCTAATGGACAAACCGGTCTCCTGACCTGATACCCACCCAATTGAGTTCAAGGCAAGGTCTTTGTTAAACACATTACCTATGACCCCATTTTTGACCCAGTCAGAATCGCCGTATACGACTACCTTTGACTTTACAGCTGAATTTTCCGACGATTGTGCTGTATCGCCAGTTTCCCCTGAACTTACCGGCTTTTCATACGCAACCGCCAGTGTTACAGGTCCCTTAACGTCATCACCCGAGAATTCCACCGTAGGTTGTTCTGAATCGAAGATGGCAGCCAAATCCCTCTCAGACCAAGAATCAGCACCCGTTTTAACCAATTCAACGTATTTCGCGTTGCTTGAAGAATCTGACTTAGGGGTGTCGATAGAAGAAGCGATATTAAATAACGTCAGATCCTGTCCAGCTCGTAAATCGCGCGTAATGGAATGTGCGCCGTAGGTTTTCGCAATAGGCTCAAGACCCAAGGCAGGACCAGCAAATAAACGCTGAACAGTATCGATTACGACATCCTCTCGAACTTCAATCCCAAACCGTTTAGCTAAGTCACGAACCTGGATGGAGCCCCGTGGATCAACGAACATCAGCAGACCCCCACCTTTTTCTGCATAATTTGACAACATCTGAATTTCAGAATCCTGCAATTGCTTGGTTGGAGCAATCAAAAGCACAGAAGCGGCGTCATCTGGGATAGCTTGCAAAGTAGCTGTTATTAAGGATTCAACATTTAAATGCTCATTTTTTAAAGAATCCACCAAAGTCTTCAGTCCAGCAGGACTGGTATCATCAACCGACGGCTCCCCGTGCCCAGCAACAACGTAGACCTTCTTAGCGGCGCCGCCCTTCAATTTTAGTATTGCGCTGGTTACCGCCTGCTCCGTGATTTCATCAATCCGCGAGACGCCCTTTTCGTCTCCTTCGCCATACTCAATATAGAGTTGATTTCCCTGGCTCATTTGATACCGATCAATAAGATGCGGTTTAGTTCTGGGGTCTACTATTTCGAAGGTAACCTTTGAACGGCTGGTCTCCTGATAAAGTCGTAGGAGGTCCCCGACCGGGCCCAACTTTTCACTCTCCGCCTGAAAGGCTATGAGTTTAACTGGCTTCGAAAGATTAGCCACCACATCACGACTCTGTGGCGCCAGACTGAATACACCATTTTTAGTAAGGTCAAAACGCTTATTATGACGAATACTCAACCAGTTGATCAGAACTAAGAATGCCAAAAAAAGAGCGGTATAAACGATTGCACCGGACCCAAATCGGAGACTCCTACCAGGAATAACCCCCCCCTTCTGGCCGAGGGACCTGGTACCTTCACCAACAAACCAGGCCAAAATAGACAACAAACCTACCACGATGTGCCCATACGTAACGACCGGTACAACTGAACCAATCATCGTTAACAACGCAACCCCGACTACAAAGAGAACGAAGCCAAATATTCCTAAGAACTTCAAAAAACTCGTTTTCATGGATAACTCCCTAACTCTGCCTGAAAATTTTTTTCCCCAAAATCAGATATCGAAAAATCAAGGGGTGTTCAACCAATTAAATACGTATGGCTGGTCTACCGGCACCTCTCGGCTTCGAGTACACGCTGGGATAAAAATAATCCAAATGAGATCATTGAAATGAAGTAAACCAACGCTTCGGTCGTAATCACCCCTTTCATCATGTCCTTTACCTGAACTATCGGAGATAGCTTCAACAGCACATCTCCTGCAACTCCACCAATGCTCTGAGCCGGAGCGTGAATAACATAAAGCAATAGCATCACCACCATACTGGAAACGCCAGCAACCACCTGATTACTTGCACATGATGAGACTGCAACCCCTATGCTCGCAAAGCTAAGGGCACATAAGGTCATACCAAGCAGACCGCATAACATGGGAAGAATTTCTGGCGCAGGGTTGCCGTAATAGAGAAGTAATGACGGATAAGTGAACGTACCCACCATCATAATTATCAGCAAAGACGCCACGCCAAGAAACTTACCCATAACGATATCGAAGACAGACAGTGGTGAAGTAAGAAGCAACTCAAAAGTGCCCCTCTTTTTCTCTTCCGCAACAACTCTCATCGTTAGTAGTGGAACAAGGAATACAAGGACCACTATCATGGTTCCGTACATACGCTCGACGACCCACTCATTTAGATTAGGTGCCTCCCCTTGCATAAAAGGCATAGAACGAAACCTCACCAAGCTTTCATTAAAATAAAGGACGAGTACAAAAAAGAAATAACCCGCCATTACCAGAAACCCAGTGATTGAAAAATACGCTAGGGGCGAGACAAAGAACGAAAAGACCTCTCTTCGAGCAATCGCAATTACGTTTTTCATGATGTCAATATTCCCAAAAAAATTATTAGCCTGAGTTCGACGTAAGAACAAAGGTAAATGGTTGAAATTGCTTTAGAAACGAGGCGTGCAGTGATATAAAAGCGCAGGCTGAGAAGCTTGCTACGTCGAGCATTTTATATCATGAGCAACGAAGTGGATGAAGTAATTTTAACCATTTACCGCACAGTTCTTACGTCGAACTCAAGTTATTAGCTGGCTCCGTGCTTAGTCTCGCCACCATTCGAGGATGGAATTGCGTCATCATTTTCGATGGGTTTATCGTAGCTAACACACTCAAGAAACAGTTGCTCAAGAGTTCGATCTCTTGTTATTTCTGCGAGTTTTCCCTCCCGTACAATCGTTCCCCTATTAATAATAACAACCTTGCTGCAGACCATGGTAACTTCTGGAAGGATATGGGTACTCAACAATAAAGTCTTTTCTTTGCCCAGGTCCTTGATCAGGTTTCTAATATCTATGATTTGACGCGGATCTAACCCACTCGTAGGCTCATCCAGAATCACCACTTGAGGATCGTGAACTATTGCCTGTGCAAGGCCAACCCTCTGCCGATACCCCTTGGAAAGCTGACCACAAAGGCGCCGAAACACATCCTTGAGAAAACAACGCTCGGCTGCTTTCTCAACACTTTCCTTTAAATTTTTGCTCGCTACTCCTTTAATCCGTGCTACAAAATACAGGTACTCCTCCACTGACATCTCCTCATACAAAGGGGGATTTTCCGGAAGATACCCGATTACCCGCCTTACCTGGTCAGCTTCTTTTTTTATGTCAAATCCGGCTATTTTTGCCGTTCCAGATGAAGGCGGCAAAAAAGTAGACAACATTCGAATGGTAGACGTCTTTCCGGCACCGTTTGGACCGAGAAACCCGACTATCTCACCTCGTTCAGCAGTAAAACTAACTTGATTTACGGCCTTATATTCTCCGTATGCTTTAGAAAGTTTATGTACCTCGATCATGATAATACCACCATAAAGTGAATTGTTTGTTCAGGTACCCTGCCAATTAATGACAAGATCCATGACTGTTAGAGGGCAGAGTGCCGCAGGTCTTAACAAAACAGGAAGAGTCAAATGGGAGTCTCTGCAGCCATTTAAGCCTAAAAATTCCAAATTCGCCCGCACGGATCTCCTACTAAGCGGGGCCGCATCTTAGTAACGCTGACCCCCAATCCCGTTAGGGCTAGCCGACACACGAATAGTGAATCGAAGCAATGAGTATCGTCAAGTGGTTGTAAGGAAGTACCCTGCTGTAAGTTATACTGCGCTTCATTTAGCTTCAGGATTCGATGGGAGAATAGAGTTAAGCGGCTGAAAGCTTATTGTCTTGAACAAAGCATACGCGTACTCCGTTGCAACGGTAATGGTGGATTCTAGGACATCAATCAAGGTAAACATTTCAGTGCGTTATCCATATTTTACCACCATATTAGATGAGCACCAGCAAATCCAGAACCCCCGTAAGAAAGACCCACAGGGAGGGAAGCACACGACCGCTCGATAACCCGGAAACTTCGTTGGTGAGTACGATTTTTTGTAAGTACCTCCCCCAGAACTGACCAAACATTAGTTTACGCGAGCGGTATAACCCACCATATCATCATTAATAACTATTTGAAATTACCTAATTTATGGCATATCCCCCACCGTGAAACTGCCTTGTGAAGGTAATTGAATCATTTGAGTTAGACAAAGAGACCTTGGTATATAGAACAACGCAGCGTTTGCGTTTCACTTGGTTCGTAAACATTAAGAGAGGTTGGAACATGGGCAATTCACAGGTCAGAAATGAAAATTTCTTTGATAAGTTTGGTCTTGAAGTCACAACAGGAGTAGTTGAACCAGGGAAAACGTACCCTATATATGGCATGATTACTAAGTTCTACAATGACACGCCGGGAGAAGTGGAAGTTGAGATTAATTTTAAGATACGAGCCAAAATGACTATTCCGGACGCCTCCAAAGTGGAAACACTAAAACAACGGTCATTTGAGCCCGGGATTTTCGTGGGAACAGTCGTAAGCAATGTAGATGAACTTATCGTAGACTGCTCGACCGTTATATTTGGAAAAAAGGTCAATTACCAGGCCTAGTGCAAGGACTAGAAACTTACGGGCCTGTTCCAATGGTCCCGTTAGGCTCTTTTTGCTTTTGATCTATGTAGTTATAATATATAGTGCGAGGGAGCTTTAACGAATCAATTTATGGACTCTCTCTGTGAAGGACACTCTACAAAACCTTCTGTTCGTTCTTTTATGTCTCTCCGGCGTATTATTCGTCCGAGGGAGTGTGGTTGAAGGATTCAGGATTCCTAGCCAGTCAATGAGCCCGACTTTGGAGGTAAACGATTATATTCTGGTCTGGAAGCTTGCTTATGGCTTCAATCCTCCTTTTTCCAATAAACCGATAATCAGATGGTACAATCCTGCCCGAGGTGTTCCCATTGTCTTCTTCCGAGAAGATGATCCCTCTACAAAAATCGACGAGTCTGCTCTTCATCTCATAAAGAGAGTCATAGGACTTCCGGGAGAGAAATTAGAAATTGTTGGAAAAAAGGTCTTTATCAATGACGCAGAGCTGCATGAACCTTACGCAGTCTGGAAAAGGAACGGAGCCGAATTTGAGCATTTTGGTCCCGTCGTTATCCCCCCTACAGGCCTCTTTGTTATGGGTGATAACAGAGATGAATCTCAAGATTCGAGATTCTGGGGCGACCAGCCCTTCGTGTCAATTAACAAGGTCATAGGTAGAGCTTTCATGATCTACTATTCGAAGCAATACTCAAGATTTGGAAAGGTGGTTAGTTGATGATAAACAATTCATTACAAGGATATATTTGGCCGGAATCAACAGTGATGATAGTGAGTGGACACGATGCCGAGAGGTACCTCCACAATCGCCTGACCCAAAACATTCGCTCTATCCAGCCCAACGAAGCAAAATATTTTGCGGCCACTACTGCCCAATCGAAAATTCAAGGTATTGGCTCAATTCTTAAACTTGAAGATAACTCATACTTGCTTTTTTCTACGATAGGAAACCGAGACAGATTTGTCAAAGCGATCACCGAATTTAAGGTCGCCGACCGTGTTGTCTTTGAACCCCTTCCAAAGTCTAGAATTACAACCATTGTCACCACGGATAAATTTTCAACCTCTCCGCTCCAAGGAATGGAGCCGCAAACGTTCACCGGCACAAATTCATCCTCCAGAGATGTCGCAAAATCGGCTGATGGAATATCTTTTAGCTTCTCCTCCCCGCTGGGCTTTGATCTTGTGGAACTAGCCCCGCCATTTCGTGAAATAGAAGAAATATCCTGGACTCAGTTTAATGGTATTCGCGTAAATGCACGGCTTCCGCTATTTACTATTGATTTTGACGAAAGTACCCTGATTATGGATACGGGCCTCAAAAATCATATTGGGTTCGGTAGTGGATGCTATGTTGGACAAGAAGTAATCGAGAAAATCGACGCTCGTGGCAAAGCGCCTCATCGATTTGATTTCTTTCGATGTGAGGACAGTGATGACTTACTCACCCCCGGCGCTCCAGTCGAGGCCCAGAAAGAAGGAACATGGAAAATTTCGGGAAAGATCAGTTCATGCGCTGCATCTCCTAATAATGGAGCAGAGAAATGTCTGATCGCTTTTTTAAGAAACGAAGACTTTAGCGAATACAGAAGTAACGGCATAACGCTCACACCTAATAATCCGTAACTCTTTGTTACTCAAAAGAAGACTTATAGATTCCTAGTAACTCTACTCAGGTGCCCTCAACATAAATGCGCCCCAAAAGCGAGCTAACCAGCTGTAACTGCCAGTGATTTTTCAAGGTCGGGGAAAGTGATTGTTTTGTGAATGAGGCGTGGTACTCCAGGTCGCAGTGAACAAAATCAATCACTGGACGAAGAGATTGGGAAAATACCTGAGCAGTTACCTTTAATCAAACTTTACGAAGGCAGGCGCGGCGACCTCACGAACCGAATCATCTCGGTCGGGACTGGTAATCTGTAATATCAGGACCACAAAAAGAAGATCTATCCAGAACACAACTGCCCTTAAAATCGATATCAACGAAACCTTATTGTTTATTATCCAAAAGGAATTAAAGAAAATAGGCTTTGTCCATACGTCACTCAAATATGCATCAAACACAGAAAATAAAAAGGATGAAACAAATGATATCGAAATTAAAATAAGTCCTCCGTTAAAAAAATTAATTAGTTTATTAGGAAGAAATATTCGCTTAATGTGCATCAATACAAACATGATTAAAGCAAGGTACGTGAAAATGAATAGTAGCTGGGTTGACAACATCACATTTTCAGTACGAATGTGCTCTACTGTACGTAACGTTAACATATAGTGAAGTCGATCAAAGGCTCGAAGTAAAACCCGTTGGAAATTTTCGCCGGTTTGGACTCCTTCTCCCATTATTAGTTTTTCCCAGCCTATGTCCATCAATAGCGAAAAAAGTACCACACAAACCATTCGCAAGGAAAAATCAAACCATGCACCGATACATTTGACCGAAGTTCTGGTTAACGATCCGGCGACCATGGCGGGAACCGACCATGTCAGCACCTGGCATAAAACTGATAAGAAAAGTATAACTCCAAATCCAATTGGATTTTTAACGTCAATTACGGCTACGTATGCGTTAAAAAACTGGGTTCCCTGAATCGATAATATATACGCGACAACAACAGAAAGGACCCCTACTGCGAAAAGCCGATTAAGCACCCTTACGAAATCTACTGGGGCCGACGCTGAAGAACTGGAAGTAGCAGTCTTATCTTTCACAGAAACCATCTTAAAAAAATTTAAAACACAACGTTCAAACCCAGACGATACGCAAAAAGGGCCTTAAGTGACTCTGATTACCTCCTCTCTTCTCATATTATAAGTTGCTCGACCTAGCATGCTATGCCGCGCTAATCTCATTAACGCCTGGTGTCTAAAGTAATTCTATCCCGTTACCTTTGTTCTTATCCGAAACTCAGCTTATTACGGTGCTACCCATTTAGAGGAAATTTTAAAACTGTTACAAAACACGACGCTTCTGAGGTATGATGCTATGCCGATACTAATCGTGGCATCCTAAATTAAAGAAAGAAAAGAAAAAAACAATGTCTCAGACTGAATCTCTAATTGAATTTCTAATTTCAAGCCAAGTTCTTAAGTTCGGAGAATTTACGACCAAATCGGGGCGCACAAGCCCCTATTTCCTAAACTTTGGCGCAATAAGTACCGGAACTCAAATCAAGTTCCTCGGGACGTCTTACGCGGAGAAAATCGAATTATCTTTTCTCAGTCAAGCTAATGTAGTGTTTGGCCCCTCGTACAAGGGTATTCCTCTGGCAGTCGCTATTGCCAGTCACCTTGATTCTCCACAACGAACGACGTTCTTTTGCTTTAATCGAAAAGAAGCTAAGGCTCATGGCGAGGGAGGAACCTTAGTTGGACGTCAGTTACAACCTGGAGACAAGGTGGTAATAGTTGAAGATGTTGTTACCGCTGGAACAACCGTTCACGAAGTTGTCCCTCTGATTCGCCAGATCCCCGGTGTCGAGATTCTGGGTATGGTCATTGCTGTAGATAGGGAAGAGAAGATTACGGAAAGCGATGATTCAACGGCCTGCGAAGTATTAGGGAGACAGTATGACTTACCTATACTTTCGTTATTGAAAATTCGGGACATACTCAAATATCTATCAGCTCCCAACAAAAGTGGTGTGGCTCTGAGTGATCAGGAAATTAAAGCTGCAACCCTCTACCTAAATCAGTACGGATGTAAATGAGACTTTTGGCAATTATTTTAACGCTGCTTTCTATAGCTACAATAGTTCCACCTGCTGCCTTATCTGCCGACAACAACCAGATTGCCGAAAGCGTGTATAGCGAAATTAATAGCCCGTTTTGTAAAGGGAAGTTACTTCGCGACTGCCCCAGCTCTGGTGCATCTGGATTAAAGCAGGAAGTTGTTGATTTGGCGGCACAGGGTAAAACCAAAGAAGAAATCATCAGTGCGCTTTATGCCCGCTATGGGGATGAAATCAGAGCTGTCCCAAGTTCTTCATTTATTGGAAAGTTGGCTTGGCTTGTCCCATTTTTGTTCATGGCAATAGTTTTGATTATTATGGGATTCTGGGTGAAGGCGAATATTTCGCGGAACAGGGAGAAGATTGGATGATTTTCCCATATTAGATTGGTTTGATTCCTGTGACTGTTGCTTTGTTCGTAAGGGGCTCCGTGGAGTGAAAAGAAACCAAGGACCAGTTCTTTAACTTTGATGACTGCTTCTTCCCTGAAGAAATCATACCGTTCCAGTAAGGTTATTAATCAGACCCAGATCATTTCTACGCCCCTTGCCTATCTTTGTTTCGACCAGTATAGTTGGTCAAAAATCAACTTTTTGACCAACTATGTTAGCTAGATTAATAACCAGTCGTATAAATTCAACATTTTCTAGTATTCTCCTTACAGGGCCTCGACAGGTAGGAAAATCTACGCTCCTTAGATCATTAAAACCAGATCTAGAGGTAAATCTCGCGGATCAGGGAGTTTTTATTCGACATTCCAAAGATCCCGAACTCATTCGAAAGTTAGTACTAGCTCTACCAAAAGGCTCGACCATATTACTTGACGAGGCTCAACGACTACCAGAAATTCTCAATACAATACAAGTATTAATCGATTCTGAAGGGTATCGATTTCTTGTAACCGGCTCTAGTGCAAAGAAATTGCACAGAGGCAAAGCAAATTTACTACCAGGTCGACTAATCAGTGAATATCTAGACCCACTCTCATATCTTGAGGTCGGAAAAGACAACTTTGACCTCGCCAGAGCACTGCGCTTTGGAATGCTTCCAGGCATATTTTTGAATAAAGATGAGGGGGGGAGGATCTTAGATAGTTATGTTGACTTATATCTTCGTGAAGAGATTCAAGCCGAGGGATTAGTCCGATCTTTAGGGAGTTATGCCAGATTCTTGGAACTTGTAGCTATAACAAGTGGGCAGTGGCTAAACTATTCGAAAATTAGTTCAGATAGTGAAATTCCAAAAGAGACTATTCGGAATTTTACGAGCGTTCTTGAGGAAACGTTATTGCTGTTTAGGATCAGCTCGTTTCAAATCAGCAAAAAATTTACTCAAAAGTCCCAAACTCGTAAGGTCCAACAAAAGGAAAAAGTTTTATTGTTTGATGTTGGGGTAAGAAACTCCCTGTTACGAATTGGAGGCAACGAAGTGCCTCTCCATGACGTTGGATCAGTATTTGAGCAGTGGATGATTCTACAAATCATCTATCTAAATCGAGCTCTTAATAAGAAATGGAAAGTTTCATCCTTCCTTGATAGTAATGGCTTGGAAGTCGACTGTGTCATTGAAACCGAAAATGAGCTACTTGGTATAGAAATTAAGTCTGGTACGAAATATAGATCAGACTGGATAGTGGGGCTGAATTGCTTTGTTGAATATGTTGGTACAGTAAAGCCCGTAAAGAAGTTTATAGCCTATACCGGTGATGATGTTCAGAAACTTGATGATCAGACTATGGTTTATCCGTATTCTTTGTTGCTTGAAGTGCTTTTTCAATATTGATGGGCACTATGGAGAATTTGCTTTGTTTCCTCATCAAGTTTCGAACAATCCATATAGCGCTTCCCCCTACCAAGCTGTCAACAACAACACACTCAATATTCCCGGAAGATAAATCACCGATGCACGAAGCAGCCGATACGCATTCTTGGTGTTCTTCGCCCGAAGAAAATCCACCGAAGCCTTCAAGTAAACATAAAATAAGGCCACCGCTGCCGGTGCATAAACAACCGAACATCGCGCATAAAAAAGCGGAAGCAACGATACGCCAAGCAAAAGGACCAGAAAGAAAGCAATTTGAAAAAACATTTTGCGCCCCGTCTCATCAACGGAAGGAAGCATGACAAACCCGCCCCGTTCATAATCTTCTTTATAAATCCAGGCAATGGAGTAAAAATGTGGGTGCTGCCAACAAAAAAGCAAAAGAAAGAGAACGACACCACCCAGATCAATCTGCCCCGATCCGGCGACCCATCCTCCCAATGGCGGTAACGCGCCTGGAATAGCTCCCACTACGGTATTCCACCAGGAAATCTTCTTCATGGGTGTATAAATCCCCAAATACAAAACTGCTGTTACGGTCGAAATCAGGCCGCAAAGCGGATTTATAAGTATCCATAACATCACACACCCGCTGATCGTTAACAACAAACCGAAAACCAAAGCAATCATCGGCTCAAGAGTTCGAGAAGGTAACGGTCTCTTCTGAGTTCTCCGCATCAAACGATCTTCGTCCTGTTCAAGATACTGATTCAAAACGCCGACTCCGGCACAACTAGCACTCGACCAGAGTAACAATTCGGCCAGGCGCAGCAGATCTAGCTCACCACGGGATCCCAGCAAATACCCGATTAGTGTAGTAATCTGTACCATCACCACTATTCTTGGTTTGGTAAGAGAAAGATATTGGCGGGCTATTTGTCCGGGAGCCAACTCGGTTCGTGCCAAATCACGTTCAGCCAATTCATTGGATAAAGTTAGATCCAGACTCATAATCTTCTTCCTAGTAACAGCAAACACTACTCGTTCTTTAAAGGACGAGCGAGTAACAACTCAAGCCCATTGAGAGGAGATATGTTCCCCTTCAATACATCCGACAAGCTAAATGATAGTGGCATATCAACCCCCCTATCCCTAGCTAAATCTATTACGAATGGCAATGACTGTACCCCCTCTACGGTCCCAATACAAACCCGTTGGGCCTCCACCACCCCCAGAGAGCCAACCATAAGTCCAAACTGACGGTTACGGCTCAGATCAGAAGCAGCCGTCATTACCAAATCCCCTAACCCCGAGAGACCATACAAAGTTTCGCGTAAAGCACCAAATGATATTGAAAACCTCACCATTTCAGCCAGCCCACGGGTAATAATTGCAGCCTTCGCTGAATCACCCCAGCCACACCCATCGGAGATGCCAGCTATTATCGCAATAATGTTCTTTAAGATCCCTCCCCATTCAACCCCAACTACGTCTGTAGAGGTATAAATTCGCATCTTCCGGCGGGAAAAAAGGTTGGCAACAGCCGTAGCAACATCAATATCACAGGAGGCTGAGACAATACTTACAGGCTTTGCACTAACGACATCCGATGCAAAAGATGGGCCTGACAGCACGGCTATTTTGGCGTTGGGAAAAACTCTTGCCAAAAGTACCGAAGGTGTATCGCGAGTACCACCAATCCCCTTAACACAACTGACTACAATACCAGCAAAACGTTCCGTAAAACCTGAGCCTGCAAATGAACCACTCTCAAATGCGGAGACCAAATGCTTTGACGGTATGCATACCAACAGCACAGGAACGTCATACAGTTGTTCGAGCGAAGTCGTAAAGTCCCAGAGATCATTGAATTTATGCCCCGGGTGGCATAATGACCTACGATCCCCAAGAAGACCCGGGACCAACTCAGGATCCCGCACAATACCGGTAACTTGAATCCCCCCTTCGCTCAGGTGAATCCCTAACGCCGAACCCCATGCGCCTAAACCGAGGATTCCTACATTTTGAGCTACACCATCACCCAGGTTCATTCCTCACTTAACCCCCGAATCATCAACCGGGACATCCTCAACGGCTACATCACCCTCTGGAAGCTCATCTTCCAAAACCTCAATATCCTCGTCGTCAACATCGGCCAAATGAGCAACCGCGGCAAGCTTCTCGCCTTCTTCAAGGTTCATTAGCTTCACCCCCTGAGTATTTCGTCCGATCACAGAAACGTCAGCTACTTTGAAACGTATTACCTTTCCTGACGACGTAATCATCATGGCCTCTTGGCCCTCAGCTACAACAAAAGCAGCAACCACTGACCCATTTCTGCCTGAAGTCTGAATATCAATTAACCCCTTTCCGGCCCGCGACTGCGCACGGTAATTACTCAAGGTTGTCCTCTTTCCGAAGCCGTTTTCACAGACGGTAAGCAGCGTACCTGAAGCGTCGACTTCTTTGGAAACTATGGACATGCTCACGACCTCATCGCCGTCATCGAGCTGAATTCCCTTTACCCCGCGAGCAGTTCTTCCCATACTTCGAACATCATCCTCGGCAAAACGTATCGACATTCCGCTCTTGGTAACAAGCATCACCTCATCGGAGCCATTAGAAACTCCAACACCAATCAGAACATCATCTTCATCTAAAGTGCTTGCGATAAGCCCGTGTTTACGCTCACGTGAAAACTCCATTAAACTGGTTTTCTTAATAACTCCGAATTTAGTAGCCATGATTACAAAAGAACCCTCGGAGTATTCCTTTACAGGCAGGAACGCTGTCACTCGCTCATCTTCGCGCAGGTCAAGTAAGTTTATCAGTGCTCTTCCACGCGCTGTCCTTGATGATTCTGGGATTCTGTAAACGGAGAGCCAATATAATCTACCAAGCGACGTGAATATCAGTAGTTTGGTAAGATTTGAAGCAATAAAAATATGCTCAACAAAATCATTATCTTTGGCGGACGCACCAGTAATTCCGCGCCCCCCTCTCTTCTGTGCTTTATAGACCTGCAGGGGGATTCGTTTAACAAAGCAATTATGACTTACGGTTACCGCCATGTCCTGATCTTCAATCAAGTCTTCAATGAAAATCTCCCCTTGATCGTCAATTATGTCTGTGCGTCGCTTATCCGCAAAGCGTTCTTTCATCTCCTTAAGTTCCGAGATAATTAATTCATCGATAAGAATCGACGATGCCAATAATTTCTCAAGTTCCGCTATGCCTTGCTGAACTTCCTGGTGCTCCTTTTCTATAGCTAAGCGTTCCATCCCGGTTAATTTTTGAAGTCGCAAATCAAGGATTGCAACCGCCTGCTCAGTTGACAGTTCATAACTCGCTATAAGCGACTCACGAGCTAATTGGGGACTATCGCTCTCCTTAATCAAGATAATCACGTCATCAATATTCATAAGAGCTATTCTAAAGCCCTCAAGGATATGCATCCGTGCTTTCAGTTGGCCGAGCAAATACTGCGACCTTCGCGTAACCACATCTCTCCGATGGTCAACAAAACAGTTAATTAACTGCTTCAGAGAAAGAACCTGTGGCTTCCCCTCGACAATCGCTAGATTAATAATCCCGAAACTGATCTGAAGCGGTGAGGACTTGAAAAGTTGATTTAGGACCACTTCTGCTGTGGCATCTTTCTTGAGTTCGACTACAATTCGTAAACCGTGTCGATCGGACTCATCTCGCAGTCGAGAAATTCCCTCAATCTCCTTGTTGTTCACAAGAAACGCTATACGTTCCACCAATCGTGACTTATTAACCTGAAAAGGTATTTCTGTTACTACTATCGCTTGTACTTCTCTTGTGGCTGTTTTAAGTGTCTCGACACTAGTACGGGCCCTTACTGATACGACCCCGCGTCCTGTAGTGAATGCGGAATATATAGCCGCTTTTCCGTGAATTATTCCACCGGTCGGAAAATCAGGCCCGGGAATGATTCGGATTAACTCATCAACTCCAATATCCGGGTTATTAACCACGGCGATAACTGCATCAATTGTTTCACCGACATTATGCGGCGGCATATGGGTAGCCATACCCACGGCAATCCCGCTAGCCCCGTTGATCAAAAGATTGGGCACTCGCGCCGGTAAAACAGTCGGCTCAACATTAGAATCATCAAAGTTATTAATGAAATCGACTGTTTCCTTGTCAATATCTTCTAGAATAGGCTCTGCTACCGCGGCCAAGCGACACTCGGTATACCGGTATGCTGCAGCAGCATCTCCATCAATGGCCCCGAAGTTGCCCTGACCATCGATCAACGGATAGCGCATATTCCATGGCTGTGCCAAACGAACAAGAGCATCATAAACGGGACCGTCTCCATGAGGATGAAGTCTCTTAAGCACTTCTCCAACAACCCCGGCACATTTCGAGTGTTTACGGTTGGAGAGATGTCCTTCATCGAACATGGCGTAAAGAATTCTTCTCTGTACAGGCTTAAGCCCATCCCGCACATCCGGCAGAGCTCGACCGATGATTACACTCATCGCGTAGTCCATATAGGACTGCTTCATTTCCTGCTCAATGAAGATCAATTCATCTGCGCCCAAGTTAACCGTGCTCATACTCTCTCTCTTCCGATTTAATCAATGCCTGAAACGAATCTTAACAGTGTTCTTACTCCAAACCCAACCCCACCGAAGGAAGAATCCGCATTTTGTTTATCAGCGAATGCTGGACCTGCGATGTCGAGATGAACCCAATCGGAGGTACGAATAAACTCCTCAAGAAAAAGAGCTGCCGTAATAGCGCCCCCCCACTTTCCTCCAGAAATATTCTTTATGTCCGCAGTGTTACTCTTCAGGAGCCCTGAGTAATCATCGTGGAGCGGGAGTTGCCAGAAATCCTCTCCACTCTCTTCCCCGCATGCCTTCATTTGCGAAATCAACTCATCGTTTCTACTAAATAAACCTGCAACACTTGAGCCCAAGGCGACAACACAAGCCCCTGTAAGAGTTGCCACATCAATTACAGTGGTTGCTCCATCCTGTTGAGCTATTGACAGAGCATCAGCTAGAATCAGACGTCCTTCAGCGTCAGTATTGAGCACTTCCACTGTTTTACCAGAATGGGTGCGAATAATATCCCCCGGTTTATAGGAATGACCATCGACTAAATTCTCTACTAAAGGGATATAGGCGGTGACGTTGTTTTGATTTACACGGCTATCCATTCGGCTCAATGCGTGCATAACTCCGATAACAGCGGCAGCACCCGCCATATCAAATTTCATCCATTCCAGGGAATCGGCGGGCTTTAGCGATAACCCTCCGCTGTCGTAGGTTACGCCTTTCCCAACTAATGCAACGCTCTTTCCGTTCTTTCTTGCCCCGCCAGAAGCCAGGCGCAGTTTTACCAGATACGAACCATCCGGACTGCCACTCCCCACGGCTAGTATGCTGTTTGCGCCAATTTCCTTTAACTTCTTCGTGTCAAGAACCTCGACGGACACCTTTGTGTTTTTAAAGATCTCTTTGCAAACTCTCACAATATGACTAGGAGAACAATCGCTCGGAGGAGTATTGATGAGATCCCTCGCCACGTGAACCCCTGCTACCGCCGCTGATACCTGCGCAATTCGTGACGTTACCGACGATCGAACGGCTTTTTCCGAATAACGATCTGCTCTATCAATGTATTCAATTTCAAGCTCTACTGTTTTGGTATCTTGCTTATTGGGCGCACTTGGTAGTTTTCGAGAACCCGGCCGTCGTGCATCCCAAGGGAATAGTACCGCTGTCTCGAACTCTCCTTTGTATTTAGAAAATTCATAATCTTCGAGCTGGGCGCCCTCTACAATTGCCAGAATTTCTCGTAAGCCCAACTCGCCTATAACTTCAAGCCGCACGCTCTTAATTCGAAGTCGTCGGCACATCCTTGTTATTGAAACCCCGAGGCGCAGGAATCGTCTCACTGAAACGCGAGTAGAAGTATCCCCTGCAATTTTAAAGAAATAAAGGTAACAACATGAAGGGTCTAGGCTAGTTAACTCCAGTTCAGAGCTCTTCGATCCCCACCAATCCTGAAGCTTTTCATGCAACGAGTTTAACCCAGCGTTTGAAACTACGTCCGTTAAAAATCCTGCGTAACCGTCACAACTTTGCAACTGGGGACTTTCGGTAAATAGGGTCACGACACACTCGGGAACTTTACGTTCTTTCGTCTTTTTTCCAGAAGGATTACCACCTTTCTGTACTGTTGAAAGCACAAAACGAATCATAATACGGCCTACTTATAAACTTAAAGTCGGGGAGCTCCTATTACGCCTGCCCCATCAATAAACACCAGATACGCTCCGAGATACCCAACAAACACTAAGACACCGATAAGGGTCAAGAATATCATCCAGTAGAGCACATTAAAACCCACTTGCATCTTTACCACGTACGGTTTCATAAACCCTAACGCTGGAAGAAGCAACGCACCGACAAGAACAACCTTACCGACCCGATGGTGAATCGCTATATCATCTTCCGGAATCAGAAATGTTTTAGACGCAAACGACGACGCCAGATAGCCGGTGAAGAAGGCGAGCACTACCATAACCGCACCGAAAATCTGAAGAATCCGGACCGCGATATGGGATTTTTCACCAATGAGCCCCTGCAAGACTTCTATCACTAGCGCAGCTATGAACGCACACAAGGGAAATGACGCAAAAAAGGGATGATAGGCAAGGTGATTCATGTGTTATAAAGTCAGTCACTAATTCTGTTTTAACTAACCCGAATTTTTCGTCCTAAAAAGAGCAGCCTTGCGGTTTAAAGCGGCTCCATATATTTGAAATTACAAAGAATTTAGTGATTTTTGGTGACAATCAAATATCACCGATACGATGAGATCCAAAATCGCTAAATTCTTTG
The DNA here is from genome assembly GCA_044238365.1 of Bdellovibrionota bacterium. GTDB lineage: Bacteria > Bdellovibrionota_C > UBA2361 > UBA2361 > JBIIDM01 > JBIIDM01. Next base: position 42,215 of record JBIIDM010000001.1, read on the forward strand.
TAATTTCAGCTAGATGGGCCACTTCAAACCGCAAGGCTGCTCTTTCTAGACTCATGGAAGGAACCACCGCCAGTAGTTACCATACTTCGTGAATTCAGATTACAAGTAAAGAGGGTAGTTACGAAACGCTCAGAATGCATCGGACCCTGACTACCGGTCTGGATCGAACAAACCACAGAACTCGCCGATTCCCGTCAAAAAAATTAGTTAAGAAACGCTGAAAAACGCACCGTCTTGCAACACTATCCGGTAAGCGAATTTCGTAACGAAATCCAGTGATAACACGCTGATATTAATATAACTTTCGAGCCTTAAAACATACTGTTCATTTTTTTAACCCCTTATTATTGGTTAAGTTACCATAATACGGTAAAAAGTAGAGGCGTCTATATTTAAACTTTTGAGGCCACAATCAACGTGTCGAACAAACATCCAATTCCATATGGCTTTACCCCTGTTCGGTCATCCGACAGTTCGGACGCCCGGTTGCATAATCAGCTTGTAATACCACCCCATAGGGGCCAACAATTTCCGGTGTACGACGACGCTCTTGAAGAAGAGAAGACCTTAGCCGATTACCTCGCTATCCTCAAAAAATACGTCAAGTTTCTGGTCGTTTCAACGCTTGTATCAGTGTTCGCCGCGGCAATATACGTTCTAGTGACCACCCGTGAATATTCTGCGACAGCAACCCTTCAGATTGATACCTACCTTCCAACGCTTGTGGGCGTCGCTCGGGAAGACGTACTCCGTCAGCAAACATCAGAAGAAAACTATATATCAAACCAGGTTGCGGCTCTTAGAGGCTACCCTCTTGCGGATCGGGTACTCTCCAAGGAGGACGTGATGAAGGAATTCCGGGAACTATATCCCAAAGATGCCAAAGAGGTTGTTCCTGATCCAGACTCTCCATATAAACACTCTGCATCGGATCTGGAAAAATACGTCAAGCTTTTAAGTATATACCCAATAAGCGACACCTCGCTTGTTAGAATTTCTACGATTACAAAGGCGCCCAAGTTTGCAGCACTATTGGCAAACACTCACGCAAAGGAATTCATCGAAATGACGAAAAGTTTCCGTCTGAGTGATGATGTTCATAACGTGGAGTTTCTCGGTCAACAAGCCGACGAACTTGAAAAGAAACTCCTCGCGTCAGAGCAAGGGCTATCAAGATATGCGGAGGCAAACGATATCATCGCATTTGAAAACGGAGATTCGGTCGAGGTCGGTAGACTAAACGGGGCCCATCAAGCTCATGAAGCTGCGAAAGCCCGGCGTATAGAAGTCGAAAGCAGATATAAAGAGGCTGAAAAGTCGCTCAAAACCGGTACAACGCTAGTCGACGATGCAGCAATTACCTCCATTCGCCAACAGCTATCCCAATCCCAAGCTGAGTACGCTGAACTGAGCCAGCGATTTAATCCTAGATATCCGAAAATGATAGAGATCCAGAACAAGATTAGGTCATTAAAGGGTCAGATAGAAATGCAACGGAAAGGGGCACTTCGAACACTGAAGGGTCAGCTGGATGCAGCACTGGCGACGGAGAAAGATCTGAAGACCGAACTGCAATCCCAAGAAACAAAAGCGTACAGAATTGCTAATGCACTGGTAGAATATAATCGCCTCAAGCGAGAACGAGACTCTCTAAAGGCATTGCAACAGAACGTTGAAACCCAGCTCCAACAAACCCGCTTTAGTGTAGACAATGCCAATAAAGGCAATATCTATCTGACCGAACCAGCCGTTGTTCCTGATTCTCCAAGTAAACCTAAAGTGAGCGTAACGCTCCTGTTAGCACTTATTTGCGGACCGATAGTTGGTGCTGCACTGGCGTTCTTGTACGAATCTTTCGACCAAACGCTAAAAGGTCCGGAAGAATTAGAGAAGGTCCTGCGAACTCCCGGCCTTGGAATCATTCCGCACTACACATTTGACGTTGCTGACTTAGCGGTGGGTGCCGACGATAACCTACCAGCCCTTGCTACCTTAAACCTTGTATCGATCAGGGAGCCGTTTTCATTAGCAAGCGAAGGATTTAGGACAATCAGAGCCGGAATTCGCCTATCCTCAGCTGATAAGCCGGTTGAAGTAATCGTGGTAACAAGCAGCGACCAGGGTGAAGGGAAGTCCACATTGGTTGCTAACCTAGGAGTCGTCTGTGCACAGGATGACGCTAAAACTATCCTGATTGATGCAGACCTGAGAAGGGCAACACTTCATAACTGTTTCGGAATTAGTCATGAAGAGGCTGGTTTGACCGAGATTCTTACAGGTCAAATGTCGCTTGAAGAATGTATTCAAAAAACTGCTGTAGAAAAATTGGATGTCCTTCCTGCTGGAGGCGCAGTGCCGAATCCTGCCGAGCTAGTAGGATCAAGAAAGATGAGAGACCTGATTAACTCGCTCCGCGAACAATACGATTATATTATAATCGATACGCCGCCGGTCGCCCCTGTCGCCGACTCCCTTGTTCTTTCTCCTCTTGCTGACGGTGTGATAATGGTGGTTCGCTCGAAGAAGACCATTAGAAAGGAAGCAAGGAAAACCCTCTATAAACTAAGGGAGTCCGGATCGAGAATTCTCGGAGTTGTTCTGAACGATGTTGAACCATCAAGAACCCTCATCAAAAGTGACTACCTTATAAAAAGCAAGCCCCGAGCACGATTCGGCAATCCGAACTGGGAGGAACCAGGAAAAAGCGACAAGGCAGCCTGAGAAAATCCGGGCACCCCACCACCTGCTAACCTGAGTTCGACGTAAGAACTGCGGTTGCTAGGGTTCGCGAGGTTGGTTGATGTCGAGGCAAGAGGTACTTTCAGGAACGAGACGTGGTACTCCACGTCGCAGTGACGGAGAGTACCTCTTAACGAAGAGATCAGCCAACCTCGCGAACCCTAGCTAAACGCGGCCGTAGACGTCAGTAAAACGGACGATATCATCCTCACCTAAGTAGCTTCCTGTCTGCACCTCAATCAGCTCGAGAGGAATCAAACCCGGATTCTTGAGATAGTGCTTGGTTCCTAAGGGGATATACGTCGAGCGGTCCTCACCCAGCAAGATCTCCTCATCGCCCCGTCCCACTACCGCGGTGCCTTTTACAACGACCCAATGCTCAGCTCGATGGTGGTGCATCTGAATGGAGAGCTGCTGGCCCGGATGTACGGTGATTCTTTTTACCTGGAAGCGATCCTCTAGAGCTATCGTCTCATAGCTCCCCCAAGGTCGGTAGACCTTCTTATGAAACTGATATTCTTGGCGTCCCTGAGCCTGCAGGTGGGTTACTATCTTTTTTACCTCCTCCACTCGGTCCTTTGCAGCTATCAAAATCGCATCTGATGTCTCAACTATCACTTGGTCGGATATGCCGAGTGCCGCAATCAAGCGTCCTTCTGAGTGGATAAAGCAACCGTGAACATCCTCTACAATTACATCACCGAGGGTTACATTGTCTGATGAATCTTTGGGTTGAATCTCCCACAGGCTTGACCACGATCCAACATCACTCCAACCAGCCTTGAGAGGAATAGTCACCGCTTTGCTCGTCTTTTCCATTACCGCGTAATCGATAGAATTCGAGGGGCTGGAATTAAAAGCATCCTCTTCAAGACGAACAAAATCCAGGTCGACCCTTCTATTTTCATAGGCAGCCTCACAAGCTTTAAGTATCGCTGGTTCAAATTGTCCAAGTTCAGATAAAAAGTTCGCTGCTCCGAATAAGAACATTCCACTATTCCAGAAGTAGTCCCCGGACTTAACGTACTCCTCCGCCACCTTTAGATTCGGCTTTTCAACAAATCGCGCTATTGGTAGCCAGGAGCCCTTTCCGGCTTCTCCCTTAACTACCTGAATATACCCGTAACCCGTATGAGCAGCTTCCGGAACCACACCGAACGTTACCAGCTTACCGATATTAGCAGCTTCAATCCCAGACCTTACAGCCTGATGAAAAGCACCGACATCCTTGATCACATGATCAGCTGGAAGTATCAACAACAATGCCCCTGAGCCATATCTATGAATACTGTCGAGAGCGGCAACTGCTATCGCCGGTGCCGTATTCCTGGGTGAAGGCTCCAGGATAATGGTTCCTTTCCCTAAAAGACCCTTTTGCTGAAGTTCTGAAGCAACTATAAAACGATGCTCTGAATTAGAGATTATTACCGGTGGTTGAATTTCTTCGCCAATTATATTGTTTCCCTTAACCAGCACCCGATCAATTGTTGCCCCTAAGAGGGAATCATCTCCGATGAGTGACAAAAACTGCTTAGGAAACGCCGCCCGAGAAAGAGGCCATAAACGACTTCCCGATCCCCCGGACAAAATCACTGGAACAATCATTCGAACTTCCTTGTAAATATTAAACGCTGGTAGCTACGGCCTCATATTACGCAGTAACGGTGTAAAAATTATGACTTTACTGAGTAGTCAATATAATCCTATCTCTTTTTTAAAAGCAACAAATTGATATAAGGGCATGGTCCAGGAAAGAGGGACCCGGATACAGAGGTGCTTAACTTTGAGGGTGGTAAAATCTGAAATTTGGCACGGCCGCTTGAATTAAAATAGATCGGCTGGGGGCTTCGGACCTCGTGAATCAACCCTACCGTGCGGCAAAAACAAACCGAATCAAATTTGTTCCTAAAAAAAAGCACGCAGCGCTTATCTGATGAAACCGTAACACAGTATATGCATTTCGTCGTCCCCGTCTCAAAAACAAAAGACCCGAAATGGTCCAAACAACTACAGTGCCCAAAATTAAATTAAGGACTCGAAATAGTGCGCCTGAAATAAGAACGTCAGGCACTATTGCCAATGAAAGAATTCCTACCACGCCCTCTGCGCAAAAGCTAAAAATACCGCGATTCACATATGAATTCGGTCACCCCCCCTTTTACGTCTCTAAAATTCTGCACATCCCCTTCAGCAAAACACTATCACACCTAAATCGGCAATCTCCCGCCAAGTCCAAAGTTGATAAAGCCCTGGATTGCCTTAAAGACGTCCTGAGAGAATCTCTTACCTGTTGCCGACGGAACCCTAACGATATCTCCATTTTTAAGGTATGGATTTTCTTGGGAGCCACTTTGAATCGACTCTAAATTGAATAACAAAGTAACTTTTTCCTGATTCCCCAGCCGCCTGACGATTTCAACCTCATCAAATTGGGCACCATAAGAAATGCCACCTGCTGCTGCTAACGCCCCAACCAATGTTGCATTCTCGCCCAGAGTGAACTGGCCTCGTTTTTCTACTTCTCCTTCAACCATAACCTGGCCGGAAGGTTGAATGATTATAATATCCCCTCCTCTCAATGGAACTTGAACAGGTGACGTGCTATTCAAACCAAACGCTGCGGCCACGGGAATCTCAATGCCCTGGTCTGTCTGCATAGTTTCGATAACATCTTCTTCTAGGGCGCTCCTCGCCATAGCGACCATGGAGGACCCGTCCGAAGCAGACTGATCTGCTTCGATAAAAGTTATAAAATTGCCCGATTCCTTGGTCAATCCACCCGCTGCCCCAACAACTTCCAACAACGTATTTCTATCTTTACGTAAAATTTGCTTTCCTGGATGGGCCACGGCTCCCACTACAGACACCTGATGTCCGGAGTAGTCCGATATAGACAAGACCACCTGTGGGTCTCTTAAATGACCTGACAACTTTCCCTTTAATCGATTAGTAGCCTGAAGTTCTGTAAGGCCTCCTAATTCGACCATACCTATCAAAGGAAGTGAGACGACCCCAGTCTGCGCAATCCGGACTTTCGTATTCAGCTCATCGACTCCAAATACGGCCAATTGAATTTCGTCTCCAGGGGCTAGAATATAGTCACTCTCCTTATCCTGGTCAGTCGCACCGACATCTCGGGAGCTTAAGAGGCCATAAAGCTTTTCGCGGTTTTTCTGCTCATGCTGCTGATACAGCTGCAAATCCTCCTCTATTGTTCTTACCTGCTTACCTGACCTCCTTGCCTCCGCCACAACCTGTGAATGAGGTTTGGTATAGCTACGAGGGGCACACGAATAAAGAGATAAAAATACAAGCGACAATCCGACGCCTCGAATATTCCTGGAAAGGGCTGAAATTCGCATTCTTGATGACCAACTAGTTCAAAATAAAAACATTAACAAATCACGCACTGCGACCGTAATGGCGTTAAGGTTAAACCGTTGAAAGGTTAAGTCAAGACTCGGTGTAATTTTGCCCTAATTGTTCGTAGAAGGCCCGACTTAGTAAGTCGTTGAAGCAAGGCTTTATCCTCTCTTCAAAATAATTTTTAGACTTCGTGAGTCCCAAGTTAGTAACTGTGGCGTATGGGCGCTTAAGAGTGTGTGAGCGTCAGGTTCGAACTGGGATCCTGAAAATTCGAATAAATGTATACGCAATAAACACTGAAAAAACAGAGCAAAGCGCCCCCATCTTTGCCTGGGCCTGTAATTCGACATCAGAAAACGCTGCCGCTGATATAAACAACGAAACCGTAAGACCCAGTCCTGCAACTATCCCAACAAAAAATAGTTCTCGGTACCCCATTCCCACCGGCAGATCGAACCCTAACCACTTGGCAAAGGAACCAAACACGAAAATCCCCGCTGGCTTTCCAAATAACAACCCTACACTTACCGCTACCGTCGGCAATCCAATGGCCGAAAGCGGCACACCGGCATTTACAATGCCAAAACCAAAAAGCCCAAATTCAACTACCCGTCTAATGTCCTTGTCAAAGTGACCCAACGTATCAGTCAGCTCAGGGGTCTCTTCAACAAATAACCCCAAATCCTTATCGGCAGAGGGAAAAAACGGGATTATCGGAACCAATGCGAGTGCTGGATGAAGGTGGGCCTTATAAAGCCCGACCCAACTTAATAAACCCGGACCACACACGTAGGCCCAGTGATTGAACGTGCGATTTTTCCGAAGAAAGAAGGCCCACGCCATCGCGATAATGACCAGAATCAAAATAACTGGATTGGGCGTTGCGTTGGGCGTTGGGTAGAAAAAACATATTATCGCTAATCCGACTCCATCATCGACAATGGCTAAAAGTAGGAGGTAGCTTACGGCTGGATGGGAGGCCCCCAACAAGAATCTTGCAACCAACCATGCCATGGCAATATCTGTGGCTGTCGGTATGGCCCAACCGGCCAATAGCTCACTAGATCCGAATCCATAGACAATTATAATATAAATAAGAGCTGGTCCAACAATTCCACCAAATGTTGCAAAAAGCGGGTTGATCGCCCTTTTAATAGGACTCAGATCGCCACCCGGCAACATGCTCTCAACAACTTCTTTGGTCGCTAAACCAAAGAACAAGGCCATAAAAATCTCATTTACTAAAAAACGAGTATCAAAGTGGGCATCGTGTCCAACAAAGGAATATTCCAAGAGGGAGTCATAAGAACCTGGCGCCAAATTCGCCCAAGTCAACCCTAACAACACACCAAATAATAAGGGTAACGAGTATTCGGTTAAGACCTTTATGCCCTTTGAAACGGCAACGTGCCTAGGAGTAGTGGGCTTGGGTTTAGTTACCAAGGGAAATTAATGGTGAGACTCGCCATGCTCCATTGCCTTCAGTTCCTCAAGCTCCTTGTGTTGTTTCGCCTTCTCCTGCGTTATTACTTCGGGGGCCCTTGGATCAACCCTAAAAGGATTATCGATAAACACGCCTCCAATCATTATAGCGAGAAGCAAAATCGGCACGACAGCATAAAAGCGCGTCATTGTGTCTTCGAACTTAAGGTGCATAAAGTACATTGCCACCAGAAGGGCCTTTATAGAGGCTACAAACATCGCAACGACAATGTTAAAATTACCCATGTCCACGTAGGCCACTGCCACCGTTACGACAGTCAGAACGAGCAAAATGCCTAAAATAACTATGTACGAGGGCCCGTGATGTTCTTCGTGAGTACTCATAGGATGGGTCCTTAAAAACTTTCAAATCAGTTATAACAATCTACCCGACCAGATATAGGAGCGGAAAAAGATAAATCCAAATCAAGTCAACCAAGTGCCAATAAAGGGCGCCCAACTCGACCGGGGTATAGTACCTGGAAGAAAACCTACCCTTTGAGGACTTTCTTATTCCGTAAAACCAAAGGATAAACATTCCAAAAATAACGTGCAGCGCGTGAATTCCCGACATACAGAAATACAGCCCGAAGAACGATTTGTAATGAGCAAAGTTTTCCGAAAACTTAGGATCCAGCGGGAACAAATGGTGCTGCCATTTATCGTAGTATTCGTATGATTTTATTAAAAGGAACGCAAACCCACAAAAAATAGTAATCCAAAGTTTCCTGGTTACGCCCTCGTTATTGCCTTTTTTCGCATCATCAACAGCAGCTGCGGCCAAATAACTACTAAAAAGCAGAATAACGGTATTAGTGGCCCCTATTAGTTTATTTAAATGCTGACTCGCAACATGAAAAATATCGAGATACATTGCCCTGTAAACCGCAAAGCTACAAAACATAACCCCAAAAAGCAAAAGCTCGGTAGCCAAAAACAACCACATACCTAATTTAGCAGCTTCGTACGCTGTCTTGGAGTCCATGTGATGAACATAGGGTGGATCGCCTGGGTTAACATGGTGCGTACTATGAGCGGTCATATTCATTCTTCTGAATTAATTCCAAGTTAATCTGATATCATTCCAATTATTTTCAGTGCGCTTTGGTACCATAAGAATACGGCTCAAAATCTACCACCGGGATCTCCTCAAAATTCTCATGTATAGGAGGCGATGATGTCATCCACTCCAAACCAATTGCATTGTAAGGATTATCCCCGGCTAATCTTCGGCTAAATATCCAGGCATACAACAGGTTAACAAAAGCAAAGGTGTAACCCAGGGCATTTATATAAGCACCGATAGTTGACACAAAGTGAAGGTCCGCAAACTGAGGAAGGTAATCATAATACCGTCGGGGCATTCCATGAAAGCCCAGTACAAACTGTGGTAAAAACGTCAGGTTAAATCCCACCATCACCAAGAGCCAACCGAAATTGGCTGTAGCCTCGTTGTACATCTTCCCGGTAATTTTTGGAAACCAGTGATGCAAAGCAGCAACTAATCCAATGACCGCACCCCCTTGTATGGTGTAATGGAAGTGCGCAACCACAAAATAGGTATCATGAAAATAAACATCAATGGCAAGCACCGCAAGGTAAACACCCGTAGTTCCCGCTATCATAAAGAGAAAAACAAACGCCATGGCATAGAGCATCGGTGTCGAAAATGTTATCGATCCACGATACATGGTACTGATCCAGTTGAATACCTTGATCGCAGTCGGAATTGCTACACCGAAAGTTATAATCGAAAATATCGCGGCCGACGTATCGGAAATCCCCGAAACAAACATGTGATGGGCCCAGACCAGGAATCCAACTGCCGCTATTCCAACAGAAGAGATAACCATTATTTTATACCCAAATAGCGGCTTACGGGAAAATACTGGTATTATTTCGCCGATGATTCCAAACGCCGGAAGCACCATTATGTACACCACGGGGTGAGAATAGAACCAGAACAAATGTTCAAAAAGTACCGGATCTCCCCCCTTGGTCGGATCAAATATCCCGACCCCAAATGCTCGTTCAAACAAAAGCAATAACAACGTCATGCCGACCACGGGAGTTGCGACGACCTGAATCACCGATGTGGCATATACGGTCCAAACAAATATAGGAAGTCTCATCCAGTACATGCCTGGGGCACGAAGTTTATGGATAGTCACAATAAAATTAAGTCCTGTGAGAATCGAAGAGAATCCTAGTACAAACGCCGCTGCTGTCATTAAAATCACCGCTGACTGCGTTTGGATACTATAGGGCGTATAAAATGTCCATCCCGTATCTACCGGTGCCGAAAGACTAATTAAAGCCATTATTGCCCCAACCACGTAGACATAGTAACTCATGAGATTAAGCCGGGGAAAGGCTACGTCCTTAGCACCAATCATCAATGGCAGGAGAAAATTACCCATGACTGCTGGTATTCCAGGCACGATAAAAAGGAATATCATGATAACGCCGTGCATCGTAAACCAACGATTATACGAATCAGCGGACATTATCTGAGTACCCGGATAGGCCAACTCTGTCCGTATCATCAACGCGGCAATCCCTCCAAAAAAGAAGAAAGTAACCAGCGAAAAAAGATAGAGCAGCGCTATCCGCTTATGATCGACAGTTGATAACCAAGACCAAATAGTGGTCTCGTGGTTAAGGTAATTTTTTGCTGTATGAGACTCGGACATATATTATTTCCTAAAAGACCGTCTTATCCCTTTATCTCTTTCAAGAACCCAATTATTGCCTCAATATCGGCTTCACTGAGTTGACCTGAGTACGAAGGCATAGCTCCGGGGTACCCTTTGACCAGATGCTTTTGCGGCTCAAGAATTGATTCTCGAATATACGCTTCATCAGCCTCGTATGCGGCCCCATCCTCAAAAGTCGCACTTCTGCCATACAAACCTTTCCAGGTTGGCCCAACGCCACCGGGTGCTCCAGTAACATTGTGACATGCCGTACACTGGGCCACGACGGCAACTTTCTTCTTGAGTTCTTCAAACTTAATTTCTTCCGGACTTCCGCCTGGTGAACCAGAGGATGATCCGCCAGAAGACTCCTCAATTATAATTGGAGCTGGGGCAGTTCCATCTAAAGTTTTAATAAATGCAATAAGATCAGTAATCTCTTCACTTGATACCTGTCCTTCGTAACCGGGCATAACATTTGGATACCCCTTAACAATATGCTTGGAGGAATATAAAATAGACTCAGCTATGTAATTATCGTCTGCCTTGTACTTGGTACCATCATCGAACTCACCCTCACGCCCGTACAGCTTCAAAAATGTTGGGCCAACCAGCGGATTTCCGTTTAATGTATGACACGTCTTACAGGGCAGCTTGCTGTTATATAGATAGCGTCCCTTCTCGGCTGGTGAATTTCCTGTATCTTCTTTCGTGTTCAACCAACGCTCGTAGTCGGCTTCCGAAACAACATGCATCTTTGCCAACATTTTCGAATGGCTGGTACCACAATATTCAGTACAGTACACCTGCTGCATCCCGGTTTTAATTGGCCTAAACCATTGATAGGTATAGTGCCCTGGAACGGCATCCATCTTTGTTCTCATGCCTGGAACAAAAAAGCTGTGGAGTACATCCTTCGCCGTTAAAATCAGCTTGATCGGCTTGTTGACCGGGACCGTAAACTCATCTACCGTTTGCTTTCCATTTGGATATGCAAAGCTCCATTGCCACTTCTCCCCTAAAACGTTGATCTCCAACGCATCTTTAGGGACATCCCTCATTAGCCGGTAACCGTAATACCCATAGGCAGCAATAAAAATACAGACGAGTGTTGGAAGCAAAGTCCAGCACACTTCTAAAATAGTACTGCCCTCGATATGAGGCGTTTCGTGGTCAGTCTCTCCACGCTTCCGGTATTTCACGGCAAAATAAATCATTGTTCCGACAATCGCCACGGTAAAGAACACTGACAAGTCAGTGACTAAATTCGTAATATTATCGACTACGGGGGCGAATTCTGAGTCTGCTGATGGAAGATAACGGAACATGCCTTAATCAAGCCTTTTTTTTGACAAAATAAATTACGATCGATACACAGGTAAACAAAAATAGTGTTGTCCCAACGCGCGCAAAGTTCCACGCTGCAAGCGTATATCGCCCCTTTAACGGGTCAAAGCGATAACAAAAGAGCATCAGATGATCTACTAACGTGCCTATTTTTCCTGCGGATGCCTCTACCAGCGCTAACTTTACATCCCTTGGTGAAAACTTAATATCCGAAAAATACTTCGAAACTTGCCCACCTGGGGTGATTATAATAAGGGCTGAGCTGTGAGCATACTCTCCCCCTTCTTCACGATATTTAAATCCAACCTGCCCCATCAAGCGCTCGATTTGATCCTCTCCTCCTGTTGCAAACATCCACGACCCTGGGGAAAGTCCTGCCATTTCGCGAAACTCCTCGCCCCTCGAATGGGCTATAGCAGATAGCTCACTGTGCTTGAAGCTCACCGTAAGTGCAGAGTAGTCCTCACCTGCCTTTAAACCAAGTTCCTTGAATAATTGAGCTGCTCCTGCCAACGCTAAACCACACAAGCGAGGGCACGAATAATAAACAGGAACAAGAACCAACGGCTTACCCTCAGCCAGTCTATCCGCGACTGCAAATTTCGTACCGTATTCGTCGGTTAGTTCAATCGAACCATCCACGTGCTCCCCGAGCCGCTGATTGATTCCTACGGCCTGCTCGACTTTCCCGCCGTCCAAGCCGTAGGAAACTGCGCCACCAACCAACAATATCAGAGCTAGAGGAAAAAAGATTAAATATCTTAGGGATGCTCTGACGTAAAAGGTGCTATCACCACGACAAACTGCATTGATCATTATCATGAATCCCCCAGACAACACGGGAATATATCACAGGAATTGAAGAGCAGGCGCTTCTTGAGGAGACCGAAATTACCCCAAGAGTGAAGCAACGCTACTGTCCAAAGACTGCATCAAAGCTCTTTTTAGCTGCCTTAAATACTTTCTTCAATGCGACTTGTCTTCTAGCAAGCAACTTCTTATCGCGATTTTTTCGTCTAGTTTCAGTAATTTTAGTATTAGATGCCATAAAATTCTCTCATTAACTCTACAAATAAACTCTATTTAAACACCTTGCGAAAATGGTGATTTCGTACCGCGTACAAAATCCATCCACACTACTGGCTATAACGTTAACGAACGTAGCTAATGCGGAAACACACAAAGAACTTAAGCTAAAAATCATGAAAATATCCATTGACTTAACCCAATATCAACACGGGGTCGGACAGAATTCAGGCTGATCATAGCCGTGCCGATTGGGAAAAAAATTCCATACCAAAGTACGTATCCCTAGAGTTGAGCCCAATGCAATGTACATCACTTTCCAAAACACAGTCAACCAATACAATAAGTAACTGCACGGGCTCGCCCGGCATGATCGTGAACACCGGAAGTTTTATTTTATGTCCAATTTCAAGGCCTTGCCCCCTCCAGTGGCACGAGCTAATCGATAATCCGACCTAGACATCCAAATTTCTTGTTCGCAAAGCATTTTCCTCAATAAACCTTCGCCGAGGCTCAACTTGATCCCCCATCAGCACTGAGAATATTTCATCGGCCTTTAAAACGTCCTCAATACTGACCTTAAGGAGGGTTCTATTCTTCGGGTCCATGGTGGTATCCCACAACTGATCAGGGTTCATTTCTCCTAACCCTTTGTATCTTGTTATCGTAAGCCCTTTTCGACCTCGTTTATCAATAAAATTGTAAATGTCCCAAACTGAGTCGATACCTTCTATTTTTGACCCGTCTTTGAGTGAATAAGGCCCCTCACCCAATTCAAAGTTTGTTCGGTACGCTTCAATGAGATTACGGAACTCCGGCCGGTTAAACAAAGACTTTCCAAACACGGTCTTCCGGGCGACCCCTCTTAGTCTCGAATATACTCTTAAAGTAACTTCGCCCTCCGTTTCGCGAACTTGAAAAGAGATCTCCCCATACGCCGTTAGTCTCTTTTTAATCCCCTCCACTAACTGGTTAACGTCTCGACCGTCAAAAGAAACGTTGGCATCGCCTCGTGAAAGAACCTCAGAGAGAAAAGCACGAATTACCCGTGGATCCTTACCTTCTTCCAACAAGAACTTCTCGGAGGGTGCAATCAGGCTTAGTGTATTTGCTATCTTTAATAGGACGTCACCAAAAGTTACGTGACCGGTAGAAGACAATATTTCCAAATCGGCGCAACCCTGCTGTATAATCGTCTCTCGAAACGCATGTTCATTCTTGAGATATCGTTCGTTCTTGCCGCGCTTGAGCCGATACAACGGCGGCTGCGCAATGTAGAGATGGCCTCTAGTTACCAGCTCCGACATCTGACGATAGAAAAAGGTTAAAAGCAATGTTCTTATATGACTTCCATCAACATCCGCATCAGTCATGATGATAATTTTGTGATATCGTAACCGTTCAACATTAAAGTCATCCGACCCAATTCCGGTACCTAATGCCGTTATGATTGTGCGAATTTCTTCAAAGGCTAGCATCTTATCAAAGCGGGCCTTTTCGACATTAAGGATTTTACCTCTTAGGGGCAAAATCGCTTGATTGGTTTTATCACGCGCCTGCTTTGCGGAACCACCAGCCGAATCTCCTTCAACTAAATATAACTCACAGTCGACAGGATCCTCATTTTGACAGTCGGCAAGCTTACCAGGCAATGCCAATGAATCAAGAGCCCCCTTTCGTCTTACAAGCTCTCTTGCTTTTTTGGCAGCCGCCCGTGCTCTGGAAGCTTCTAGGGCCTTCCCTATGATCTGACGAGCTATATTGGGATTTTGCTCCAAAAATGTACCCAGCTTATCGCCGACAATCTGCTCCACAATTCCCTTCACTTCACTATTACCTAGCTTGGTCTTAGTCTGGCCCTCGAATTGTGGCTCTGGAATCTTAACGCTTATAACTGCTGCCAACCCCTCTCTTGTGTCATCTCCGGTTATTCCCTCCTTAACTCCCTTCAAAAGGTCACTTTTAATCGCATAGGAATTAATAGTCCGAGTAAGCGCGGACTTAAACCCAATAAGATGCGACCCCCCTTCTGTAGTGTTAATATTATTCGCGTAAGAAAAAATGGTTTCCTGATATTCCTTGTTATATTGGATGGCTACCTCAGCGGTTATTCCATCCTTATCGGCCCTGAAGTAAACGGGTTCATCAAAAATGGGGCTCTTATTCCTGTTAATATGCGAAACAAAACTCGCAATCCCGCCCTCGAAACAGAAATCAACCACCCTCTCAGTGCGTTCATCTACTACCTGAAAGCTTAAACCTCCATTTAGGAATGCAAGCTCACGAATCCGATGAACAAGAACCTCAACATCGAAACTGTGGGTTTCCTTAAAAATGGAATGATCCGGGAAAAATCGAACATACGTTCCCGTGCCAGCCGCACTGCCTATTATCTTCAGCGGGTCTACCGGTTTTCCCCTTCTGAACTCCATAAAATGGATATTACCCCCCTGGGTGACTTCCACCTTCAGCCATTCAGATAGCGCATTCACCACCGAAACACCTACGCCATGGAGACCACCCGAGACCTTGTAAGCTTCCTTTTCAAACTTTCCGCCCGCATGGAGCTTAGTCATAACGACCTCAACCCCGCTAACCCCTTCTGTACTATGAATGCTGGTAGGAATCCCGCGACCATTGTCACGAACCGAAAGCGATCCATCGTCGTGTATTGTCACGATAATTCGGTCGCAATACCCAGCCAGAGCCTCATCAACCGAGTTATCCAACACCTCGTAGGCCAGATGATGATATCCCCTGTCGAAGGTATCGCCTATGTACATACTAGGCCTTACCCTAACAGCTTCTAGACCCTCCAACACCTTAATTTGATCAGAATCGTATACGAGGGATGTGTTCTCTGCGTTCATTGCTTTCAGTGTATTTTTAGCTAATTGTAACGTACCCAACAGGCAAACCATAGCATAACTTCATTAGCGCCTTCTGTCACCAGAGTCCCGCCCAACTCCGGTCATTCCCAGCTACAGATATCTAAATCGAGCAAACCAACCTTGAGCAGCTCGGAAAGAACGCCATTATAAAAACAAAACATCAAAACCTTCGTTCTGTATACTATCGGCCAGTTCCAGGTTGGTCGAGGTAACAAATACCTGCCATCCTGTAGCCCTTATTACGCGAAGTAAGGACCTTCTACGTTTTTCATCAAGTTCAGAATCAACATCATCAAGAATAAGAACAGGGGTCTGATGAAGGGAATTAGATAGGTTTTGGGCCGTTGCTACCGTGAGCGCCAATGTTGCAGCCCTTATTTGCCCCTGCGATCCGAACTCCTTAATAGGCCTCCCACCCATCAGGATCTCCATATCATCAAGGTGGATGCCGATTTGAGGACGTCTGAACCGAAGCTCTTTCTGCAACTGTCTCTCTAATGTGCTGAAAGCCTCCTGCTCAGATCGAACTACACCAAAGGTTGTCACGTATCTTATTTTGAGATCAACTCCCTCGCCGAATAGCTCTTGAAACACCACCGAAAAATTTGCATTAAGCTTATCGATTACTTCGTATCGACGCTGAATTATCTCCCAAGCTGATTTTGCAAGTAACTCGTTCCACGTTCTAATATCTGAAGGATTTGCGCCTTGTTTAAGCAGCGTTCTCTTATGGGCAAGTGTTCGACCATAAAAATTGTACAGCTCTATTAAAGGTGGATTAAGTTCAATAATATGTTTATCAACGAGCCCCCTCCGTACGACTGCCCCTCCCTTTACGACTCCCAGACTATCAGGGGAAAAACCTATCACCAGAAAACTGCCCACAAAATCCTTGATCTTGGTAATTAACTTACCATCCCGAGATATCTGCCGTCGCCCGGACTCGACCGTTACTGACAAATTAAAAGAACCAATATCATCGGAACAAAGACCCGAAACTATAGCTGCAGAGTTTTCATGTTTAATAAGTGCCCGAAGCTTTGAACGCTTCAATGAAACTCCTGTCCCTAACAGATAAATCGCCTCTACCAGATTCGTTTTTCCTCTACCATTTTGAGATAGAATAAAATTCAGGCCCCCTCCAAATGAAAATGAGTTTTCCGCAAAGTTCCTAAAATTCTGTAAATACAATGATCGTATCTGCAAAATCTTCCCCTTCGATTACTCAATTCTTATCGGCATTACCATGGCTATTGAGTGTTCATCATCGCAAGGGTAGAATCTGGCTGGCTCATTTCCATTCAATATTTCAATAACGATCTTTTCTGATATCAAAAACGAGCTAACAACATCTATAAGGAACCGAGCATTGAAACCAACACTGATTGGTTCATCGGTACCAACAATGACCAACCGTTCTTCACTCTCTCCAAGCTCTGGACTACGGCTTGATATTCGCATGCTATCCTCTGCGATGTCGACCCTTACCCCCTGCCCCTGAGAGGCAAGGATAAGCGAAACACGGCGCAATGCGTCAGAGAACTCCTGGACCAGGATTTCAATCTTGACTCCTGAGGACTTGGGAAAAGCCCGAGCATAATCGGGATAATCAACATCCATAAGACGAAGCGCAAACTTTGAGGAATCACTCTTAAAAACGACAAACCCCCCTCCGAATCCAACTTCAACCTCTTTAAGATGACCATCGTCAAAAACTCTACGTAGTTCAGAAAGGCCTCTTTTAGGGAAAAGCACCCTATGCCCAAGCCGCAAATCGGGGATATCTCTAGTTGAAAGCGCAAATCTATGTCCGTCAGTGGCAACCATAGTTACCCTTCCATCGGAAGTCGGTTCAAAACAAATACCACTCAAATTAAACTTAGCCTCATCATGAGAAGCCGCATAGATAGTTCTGTTGATCATTTCAGCAAAAATACGGCAATCGATCTTCCGATCTGTCACCAGGTCTAATCCCGGAATTTTTGGAAACTCAAGAGCGCCCAGCACATTCAATTTATATTTGGTGGTATTAGATTTAATTTCAAGCTTTTTTGCGTCCGAGAGTGAAAGATTCATCAAGCCTGTCGGCAGCTGGCGAACAACATCGGCAAACATCTTTCCGGGGACTGAAAATGTAGCTGATTGCTTTACTTCGGCAGGTACTTGCATAGAAACAGAAACTTCCAGATCCGTCCCCGACACTTCTATTTGCCCATTATCTATCCGCACTAAAAAATAAGACATAATCACAAGAGGAGATTTTTTGCCTATAAATGCCTGGAGTGTATTCAAGGCCTTCGACAAATCATCCTGCTGAACGACACACGACATAAAAGACTCCTATATCTAGATTAAATATATATATTCATAGTAGTAGTAGTAGTTAGGTGTGGTTTCTGTTGATAGACTGCCTAACTAATTGAAACAGTAGAACTTCCCAGGCTCGGTTGTTGTGGTTTTTAGCTTGGCGTATTCCCGGGTTATGCCCACAAAAGCATTTTGTGGACTATCTAGATATAGATAGTCCACAGGTAGTGCGTAGGTTTTCCACAGGAATTACCGGAAAAAACATAAAAAAATCAACAAGATGGCTCCGTTGATAACAAAACCACCGCTTGCGACAATCTAAAATCAGAAACATTCTCTAGCTGAAAAGTTTCCTTTCTATTTCGGAGACAAGTTCTCTCACAGAAGCCTCGTCGCTGACCTTGTTTGCGACGACACTCGCGGCGTGGATTACGCTGGAGTGGTCTCGTCCGCCAAATTTTTCGCCAATCTCGGGGTAGGAAGCTGTTGTATGTTTCCTGCAGAGGTACATGGCTACATGTCGAGGAAACGAGAGATTTTTTGTCCGTCGTTTAGATATTATTTCTGACACTTTGATTGAGAAGTGTTGTGCTACCGCCTTCTTGATGTCCTCTATGTTGACTGATATTTTTTTCGGTTCTAGTAGGGGTTTGAGGGCCACTTGGGCCATTTGCAGCGTAATTGGAACCTTCTGCAGGCTGCTAACGGCATGCAATCTGGTTAGTGCTCCCTCTAATTCCCTAACGTTTGAGGAGATATTCTCGGCTATAAGGTATGCAACGTCCTCGGGAAGGTGAAAGTTCTCAAGGAGAGCTTTGCGTTTAAGAATTGCAGCTCTAGTCTCAAAATCTGGCGCTTGCAGATCCGCCGTTAAGCCCCAGGCAAAGCGGGTCTGAAGCCGCTCTTCAATTCCATCAATTTCGGAAGGAATTTTGTCAGAAGTCATTACGATCTGACGCTTGCAACTATAAAGGGCGTTAAACGTGTGGAAGAACTCTTCCTGGGTTCTTTCCTTTCCGCTTATGAACTGAATGTCGTCAATAAGGAGTATCTCAATGCTTCGTAGCCTTGTCTTGAATTCCTCCATTTTTGCGTTCCGAAGCGCCTGAATGAGCTCATTCGTAAAGGCCTCAGAAGAAATATAAAGCACTTTCGAGTTGGGGTTTCGGCTGAGAGCGGCATTTCCAATCGAGTGTAGAAGGTGTGTTTTGCCAAGCCCTACGCCGCCGTAGATAAATAGAGGGTTGTAGCTTTCACCTGGTTGTTCAGCGACTCTACAGGCAGCGGCGTTACAGAATTGATTGTTGCTTCCAACTACAAAGCTTTGAAAGGTGTATTTGGGGTTTAGGTTGTTGAAAGTGTGGTGATCGTTTGGCGTACTGGTAGATTCGACGGGCTCGGCGGTGGGACTGGCGTGGCGTCGTTTTATAACGGTTCGAGATGATCCATCAAGTTGGCTTGCTAGTAGCGATTCATTTGGTGCCTTTGGTTCCTGAACAACGTACGTGAGAATCAAGTTGGGAACGTTAAGCAATTCCTTAAGAAGCGTTTCTATTCGCCGGGAGTAGTTTCGCTCTATAAGTTGGCACTGAAGTTTTGTCGGCGCAGAGATTGTTAGGGCTGTTTCGTCAAATTCCCTTACGTCACCTTCTGTAAGTTCAACGATTAGCGGTTCGAAGTATGCGGAAAAGGCATGTTGACCTACTTCGGTCTTAATCACCTCCAACATGTCATTCCATGCGTTTACTACTAATCCTTCGTGAATGGGTTCTCGGACAAAAGGTACGCCGTTTTGAAGTTGGTTGTAGGTGGTGTTCTCTCTAGTTGTGTTTTTGGTTGTGTCACTAGTAGTTGACTGGGTTGTTGATAAAAATAAATCTGGCGCAA
Source organism: Bdellovibrionota bacterium (assembly GCA_044238365.1). Classification (GTDB taxonomy): domain Bacteria; phylum Bdellovibrionota_C; class UBA2361; order UBA2361; family JBIIDM01; genus JBIIDM01. The sequence goes on from JBIIDM010000001.1 coordinate 61,956, forward strand.
TATTCATCTAGAAACCAAAAAAAGACGAAAAAGAGAGCATCGGTTCAGTTAGATAGGACTAGTGGAGAGTAGCGAAACCTTAGCAATTTACAACAGTAATATCTAGATAAAATCTAGACTAGCGGCTTTAATCTAGTAATATTATAAGGTTGGTTGGTTATTTTTTTTTCTTAGTAAAAGTTAGATAAACTAGATAACGTTTTTCGTTGGCCTGGAGTGGCTGTGGCAGGGGCGGGGCTTGGGCTTTGATGGGCATTTTAGATGGGGGTGAAATCTAATCGGAGGCTGTGCGGGTTTTGTTCAAGAGGAGCGACTCCCGCGTGTGGGTTGATATTAGATATGGCCAAACGCGAATGCGTGGGCCAGCTATTAGGAGTCCCTTCGTGTGTTCTAATTTCAAGGGTCTAGCCCGCTCCCGTGAGTCTTTCTACTGGCTTGTTACTTCAAAGATAGAGTGGTCGCTTAGTAGGTATTTGCGTTCAAATGGGCTTAGATAGTCGGTTCGGGGGGTGAGCGGTGTAAGTTTGTGGGGTAGGTTGTGGGTGGCAAGAGCAACCGAAAACTCAAGCGCGTAGATTCTCCAGTTGGTTCTTAGGGTGATCGACTCGCTGATATGCAGTAGAGTTGGAAAGATGGGGTGAGCATGCCATCTTCGTTTTATATGTTTCTTTTTGGGCCAGGGGTTTGGGTACAATATATAGGTGTCGCATCTAAGGTTGTGTTCAGCTAGACTACTCCAGACGTCCTCACATCTCTGTTGGGTAATCAGAAGATTAACCGGAAGAGACGGTTTTTGTTTGGATAATCTATGAGCTGATTTATCAAAACCCACGATAAATTTGTCGGGATAGGCTTTAGCTAGAGCGACTGAGCTCTCACCGGTACCGCAACCCGAATCTAAGATAATAGGTATTCGCAGCCGACGCACCTCATCTAAGCAGCTGTTTAGATGGACAAGTTCCGCGCTCTTTTTGATTTGTTTTAAGTATTTGAATTCACTATATTTATTTACCAAATTTTCCAAATCAGGGTGTACTGAAACTTGATTTGACGTTACCGGGTTGCTGTTACCAAGAGCAGGGGCGTCTTGACGGGCTGTCCGTGTTGTTGCAGGACTATTTTCGGGTGTGTTCATGAGAGTTGTGAATTGTGGTGTGTTGATGCTGAGCTGAATAGGGCAGAGAGTATAACGATAGTTTTATGTGAGTCAAAATTCCAAAATACCCCAATAGTGATGTGTTGGTGTGTTATAAAGAGCATGGTTGTTTTTATTTCATGCTTTCGTTTATGGATTTGTCATGATGTTGCTGTCAGTCAAATCGTGAGTATGTGCGTTGGTAATCGTGAGAAACCGTTTGTGGAAGAAAGCTTCAGTCTAACAGTCTTAATTTGCGGTGTTTTATTCGCCATTGGTTCAGTGTTAGTGGTGTATGTTATAGACTGTTTTGCGGTGCCCTTGTCAATCGGTCCTAGGTCGGTCGGAAGGTTTTTTGTTGATCTTAGGATTTCGTATAATCTAAAGCGATGCACCGAGCGTATGGGTCATGTTCATCCCGGCAGTAAGGTAGATTGGGGAGCTCTTGTGTTTGTTCAGAAGTCGGTAGTTGGATCTGAGATAGAAATTAGATGTCGGGATCACAATTTGGCCGTAATTGAATTGATGTTAACGTACTACGCGGGTGATTTGGAGTCCCTTAAGCTGGTCGATTCATTAGGCGAGCTGCTGAGCGAACGGCGATCAACATTATCCTTACTTGGCGAAATCGTTCGTTCTCACGGGGCAATACTTGGAAGAGTGAGATCAAAGGGCAAGTCCGCGCCTGGTTGGGTAAAGTCGGGGTTTGGCAAGCGAGAAGAGGAGCTGCGCAATGATTTAAGCAGCAATGCTCTTGAGATTAATAGAATTACTTCAAAACTTCGGGAGCGAATTTCCGGGCCACGTTCACAGGAGGTGATTCAGTAATTACAATTTATTCCCGTATCTTTAATTCAGATGATTCTTTTTGAGAATGCCCATATACTCTGTCTAAATAAACCGAGATTCGTGCATTCAACGGGTCGGGGTTTCGATACGTTACGGGACACTATTTTCGGGTTGTGCCCAGAGGCGCTGTTTTCGTCGCCTCATCCAGCGGATTCGGGATTAGTGAACAGGCTTGACTTTGAGACTTCTGGAGTTGTTGTCGTCGCAAAATATCCTGAAAGCTGGATGGATTGGCACAAGGCTTTTATTGGTGGTGAGGTTCGAAAAGAATACATTGCTCTGGTGGAAGGGGTTCCAGCGGGACCCAAGAGTATATCCAATTTTATTGGATCAAGATATCGTGGTTCCTCAAAGGTGACGATATCTGAAAGTCCCAAGGCTCGATATTTAGCTGCTGAATCAAATTTGGCACTCCTCCACGTGGGTGATAACAGCCTGGTTTCTCTGGTGCGAGTTTCTACCTCTACAGGTAGACGCCACCAAGTGAGGGCTCATTGTGCGCACCTAGGGCATCCCCTAGTAGGAGATTTCCTTTATGGTGCCAATCGCGATCTTTTGAGGGATTTAGGGGTGAAAGCGGATCAGCTTGCTTGCGATAATGCGGGGTTTTTTCTGCATGCTTCGAGGGTAGTTCGAGGAAAGATTGTTATTGAGGCGCCTTTGGTTGATCAGTTCAAGGATGTGGTAATGGTGCTATTTGCCAGAGGTTGGATGATGTAAGAAAGTTGGTAGTTTGTGGATATAAAAGTACTTACGCTACACCTGGTGTAAGATTTCAATCTTTTTTAAGAGAATAAATATGGAAACCAAGCATTACAAAGTAGTCATAATTGGCTCAGGGCCGGCTGGCCTAACGGCTGCCATATATACTGCTAGGGCTAATTTAAGCCCTATCCTTATTCATGGTCCCTTGGCAGGAGGGCAATTAACAACTACCACAGATGTGGAGAACTATCCGGGGTTTCCTGAGGGCATTATGGGCCCAGAGCTCATGGAACGCATGGAAGAGCAGGCTAAAAAATTTGGTACTGTGATCCTGGAGCAAGTAGTGAGTAGTCTGGACGTAAAGGATCGCCCGTTCAAAGTAACGCTTGAAGGTGGAGATAGTATAACAGCCGATTCGGTAATTCTGGCGACTGGAGCAAATCCACGCTATCTGGGAATTGCTGGTGAACGGGAGCTATTAGGGTATGGGGTTAGTACGTGTGCAACGTGCGATGGAGCCTTCTTTCGGAATAAAGTTATTACTGTAATAGGCGGTGGAGATTCAGCCTGTGAAGAAGCTAATTTTTTAAGTAAATTTGGAAGCAAAGTTTTTCTGATTCACCGCCGTGATCAATTGCGAGCCTCAAAGATAATGCAGGATCGTGTATTCAAGAATCCCAAGGTGGAAGTTCTATGGGATAAGGTCCCCACTCAGGTACTTGGTGATAAGTCGAATGGCGTAACGGGACTAGAGCTTAAGGATACTCGCACCGGAGAAGTATCCGAGATAGCTGCTGATGCTATGTTTGTCGCAATCGGTCATGTACCGAATTCTGGTTTGGTAAAAGGGGTCGTTGATCTTGACGATAATGGCTATATTAAACCGGCACGGGCGCACTCAACGGCTACTAGCGTTCCGGGTTTATTTGCGTGTGGTGATGTTCAGGATCACGAATATAGGCAGGCGATTACTGCTGCAGGGAGTGGTTGTATGGCGGCCTTGGAGGCGGAGCGGTTTTTGGAGGCGGGGGGGAGTAGGGGGGCGGTTATTGGCAGTTAAGCACGGCCTTAAGGGCCGTGGTTTAATTGGTGAAGGTGGGATTCTTGCCGGTGTTTTAGTTTCCAATGCTTTTCGCCAGTATTTTTGACGGTGCTGCTGGACCATATTCCACTAAGGTGATGTCTTTGGGGCGACGACTTTGTCGGCGTTTAATTCTTGAACGTCGGCGGGGGTAAGGTTGATGCCAAGAATCCCCTTAAGTTCAAGTAAAGCAATTTTGACTTCGTCATCAGAGAATCTACGATTTGAATGCATGCGAAGGAGGGGCTTAGCATCATTATAAGAGATAGCCCAATTTGTGAGACCAATAAAGGTATTCTGCGGAGCAAAAGTTAAATCTCCGCAGAAAAAATAAATACAGACTCAGAGCAGTACGCGCTGCCGCTTAGCCCTACTTAAGTAGCGCTACAACGAACCCGAAAATTACAAGTGTTTCAATAAACACCAGGCCGACGATCAAATACGTTACCATTCCACCAATGGCACCAGGGTTTCGTCCGGCAGAATCCATAAATGAGGACAATGCCTTACCTTGAGCCAAGGCACCACCTAGTGCAGCTAGACCAAATGCAATACCGGAGGCAAGCGAGCCAGAAGAACCTTCGGTTCCCTCGGCGAGAGCTAAGGCAGGAAGTAACGCTATTAACAGGACAATAACTAGTTTTCTGAACATGCTTTGTTTCCTTGATAGAACTGACATTTTAAGACTCTTTCGAGGGCAGAAGAGACCACAAGACCTACTAAAAGTAAAGAGTTCTAGTGATCTTCTTCATGAGCCGTCGCAAGAAGGACGTAGATCATTGTAAGCATTGAAAAAACGAACGCTTGCATTAGACTTACAAATAGAGCGAGCACAAATAGTGGACTGGCTAATCCGATTGAAAACGGTCCAAGCAGATTATGAATCGTTTCCATCAGGATATGGTCAGCTTTAATGTTCCAGTATAAGCGCAGATTAAGAGTAAATGGCCGCAGTAGTGTACTGAAGATCTCAGCGCAGAATATTATTGGTCCCACTAGGAAAAGCAATGCACCACTCACTGGACCAGCAAAGTGCCGCAGATAGCCAGCAAGACCATTTTCCTTTATTCCGCAGGCATTAAAATAGATGAAAACTACCAACGCAATTCCCACGTTCAGCCAAATGCAATTAGTGATAGGAGGCACTCCTGGAATGATCCCAAGAAGGTTAGAGAAGAGCACAAAGAAAAAGATGGTCACAACGAACGAGATATGCTTTCGGTTCTTGGATCCAAGTACTGAGTCATAAATCTTAACGAAGGACTCAACCATTAGATCCGCTACACCGAGCAGGGATGCCTTCTCTTTAGGAACGGCAAATTCCTCAGGTGACATCCGATCAAGTTGCTCACCCAGCTTTTTTGCAATGCCAATTAGCGCGCCGCCGAGTACCAGCGCACAAACGAACATCTGAATATCCGGGTTAGGGATAAAGTTTAAATAAGTAAAGTGTTGAGACATTGTTTTGCTTATAAAAGGTTGGCACAACTCCGTGGCGATCAATACACTACTTTAATAACTCTTTCAACATAATCCGGGTTAGGCTGCGTCTTCGAGTTGAAGAGAGGGAACTTCTGAGATAATCGAAGATATCTTTTGTAAGTTTATTAGAACTCCGTCATCTGGTTTTATCGTTAAGCGTTCCGATATCAGGAGGTTAAGACGCTCCTGAAAGCCTTCCAGCTCCTGGAGTGTCGTATTTATTGAAGCTGCCATTCTAGTGCTTGTGGGTACGCTGTCTGCCAAATTCTGGATTTTTCGATATTGCGGTTTTAGATATTTATCCCTAAGTGTTTTTAAGACAAAAGGTGTAAACAAGTGTCCGTAAGTGAGAGCTTTAAAAGATTGCTTTGGTCCACTACACAACTCCCAGTAGATAGGCCGCTTTCCGTACGTCTTTGCGTGTTCCTTAAAAAAATCCTTGAAGAAATAGTTTCGTAAGATATTTTCGGCATCCTCGACCTGCGATGTATAACCCGCGCTGAAGAGTCGTTGGGAAAGGTAGTTTAGATTTTTATTTAGGTTTTTTTTGCCATAAGTAAGGCCAAGGAACACCTTAAATAACTCATACAAATCTCGTGAGGAATCAGAATCAGCATCTTTCGAAAGTAGGACCAGAGAATCCTTCGGACTGCAAGGGTGAGCTCCAGGCGAATCCTGAATGCCAACCATGTCGAGCTTATATCTACCTAGAATAACCCCAACACCATAGGAGATTAGTCGCTTGACGCAGTCAACTTCTGACCAGACCGGGTACGTCGAGGTGCTTCCTTCTGACTCAGACTCCTTTGGTTCAGGTAGTCCAAAGGCTTGTGTGAATATTAGATTGTTCTTGTTTTCGATTGATTCAAGCTTCGTTCGTTGGGATTTTCGCATTTCCAGAAAGCTTCTGATGGAATCTTCCAGAGAGATGCTCTTTTCTTTCGGAATAAAGGGCAGCCTTAGGAATGTCCAGTTTTCTTCGTGGTGCGACATCTCCTCTTTCATTATCTCAACGGCCCGCTCGAAAAGGGGTTTCAGCTTTGGTTGCAATGGCTCTAGGCCTTTTGCTGGCACCGGTAGGGATGAGATATTTCCCGTCTGGAAATGAAGAGTAGGATTTATCGCTTTTATAAATTTTTCGGCTACCTTACTGCAAAGGTAGCAGCAGACCGCCTCGAAAACGTCATCCGATGGAAAGATCCCCGATCCGGAAATATCACTGATAAACCCGTAAGGGAGGTATCGTGCTCCAAAGTGACTCGAACTTACATCCGACCAGGTAACGCATCTTCTAAATTGAAATGCAGGATCACCCAGAGTTCCCTTTGAAGTCTTCCGTAGAGTATGCAAAAATTCAGATATTTCTTGGCCGTCATTTTCAAAGTTGATTACATAATGGTGGTTGCCATACCATTGACGGTATTTTCCTCCTTTGTTGTAGGGGAACCATTTTTTACCCGATAGGGCAGCTTCTTTTCGAGAAGTACACTCAAAGGCGATCGATTCTTGTGATACTTCAAACCACCGTCGTATAAAGCGCGCATTATTTGAGGTCTGTATCCCCACGCGTGTAGGATATTTATCACCCAAAAGCGAGTTTTCCCTAAAGGCATCAAAGGCCGCATCTTCGAGCCAGAATGATAGGGGCTTTTCCGGGAGCGCGTTAAAGTCTTTGTTCGAGCGGAAGTATAGCCAACCACATTCCGGATAGGTAATTGCTTCAATTACTTTGGGTGATTGTACGTCTCTTCCCTTAAAAGGTTCCAGATTGATGAACACCCCTTTAAAATCTTCAATTCGCTTTTTCTGTAGAGTGAAGGTGCAAATAGGGACGGTAGCGCCATCAAATGCTGAGTACTGAAGCTTTATAAGTGATGTTATTGTTGTGTTATTTAATACAAAGTCTCTAAGGTTGCGGTACGAAGTGATGAACATCCAAACAAATGGACTCATAAACCCAATATGCCCATCATCCTTTGTAAGTTGCCAGTTTCTGATAATAAAAGCAGAGAACATATCTCGGCTGTAAGCCGCATAGTTCGCGTTTAGGTAGCTTCTTAAATCATCGGGATAGTATTTCGAACTTAGGTAGGGTGGGTTTGCAAGGACGCAGTCGTATTGAGAGCACAATAGCAGGGCTCGAAGTACCAGTTGCATTAGAGCGAGAGCATGTTTTCGGGCCGAGGCGTCTTTGGTAGCTATTACGTGATTTAGGAAGTGCACAGCCGTTGTTAGCAATATTTGTTCATGTGCGGGTACAATAGTAAGGGACCCCAGTGATGATGCATTTGAAAAATAAGCAGCAAACCGGATAAAGTCATCTTTGCTGATAGACTCAACTATCTGCCCGTTCTCAACACAGCTGGGGACTCCATAGCGGGTTTTGCCTTTAAATCGACTTACCGTTTCGCTATCTTTTGGGAGGATTTCAGTACAGGCTGCGTTGATCTGAGCTTTGTCGACACTCTCTAGCGAGTAAATGTGAGGCACCGGAGTGTCAAAACCATTCAAAATCTTCGGATTGTCTATTCGGGCTCGCATTAGTAAGGCAAAGCTGGCCATTTGGGCAGCTCGCTCATCGATATCAAGACCATAGAGGTTTGAATTTAAGATTTTACCCGCGATTTCGGATGGTGAATAGCCCATTTCAAGATACATATCTTTTAGTGTATCAAAGGCTTCTACAAGAATATGACCTGAACCGCAGGCTGGGTCAAGGATTGTAAGGTTTTCGGGGTTAAGGGGATCTAATTGAGATTTTGTCCCTTTGGAGCGCTTACTCGTTAGATTTTGCTCGGAAAATTCCGGCATAAGATATTCCCAACGGCTCTTAAGGACCGGTGACCGGTGTGAGCCTAGCCAGGTTTTTCCGAGGGTGTTCTGGACAAGATAGCGGACAATCCAGCGGGGAGTAAACAGCTGGGTGGCAGCCGGAATATCGCCGGGTTCGAGTTTTTTTCCAGTGAGCTCGCGCTTTCTTTGCGCGATATAGTACTGGTAGAGCCAGCCAATGATTTCCACCCCCTCTAACCAATCGGATTCGGGTATTGAAACGACTAAGTCTCCGATCAAAGACTCTTCTCCAAGAAGAGTGTTCGGTAGCAGGGAGGAAAGCGCTAGTGTTATCTCTTCAAAAAGAAACGGCATAGCACCGTGTAGCTCGTTACACTGGGAGATAAGAAGAGTTCTAAATATGCTTTCGTTCGACTTTCCCGTTGCTACCATTTCCTTGAGTTGAATAATGTCCCCTGCGTGTGGAAATTTCGCGACTTTTTTTGATAATACGCGGAGATTGCTTAGGCTAGGGTCAGTTGCATGGCTCAGGATCTGATGAGAAAGGAAGCCATGAACCTCCATGTACCGAAGGGCTACGAGGCGGTTGAACCAAGTATATGAGGTTCGTTCGATTACATCATTGAATGAGTGTGCAGAGAAGAGTTGGGTGAGTTCTTCAAGTATGAGAGTACACTCATCTTCGGTATAAAATCCGGTAGATTTAAGGACCTTCGATGCCTTTTCAGAAGGGCGAGACCGTTTCGGAGAGAATCCGAGTGAATTTGCCCGAGAGGCGATAGCTTCGGTGAAGTTTTCTCGAGCTTTGACCGCATATTTTTTTAAGGGTTTAATATTCATTCAGTGATTCCATGATAGGGTAAGCGTCGGGCTTTTTTTTATCGCCGATGGTGACTACCCGGGTATTTTGATACTTACTTTGAAAAATCGGTCACAGCTAGTTGCAGCTGCCAAGGATTTCTACCAGGCCGAGTAGAACGATTGTTTTGTACATGAGCCCCTTTTGCAAATGAGCCTACATGAACTAAATCAATCGATTGACGAGGAGACTCGTGAATATCCTTAGAGCAGTGACGACCACTGAAACAATGATCAGTGAGAGTGAATACCTTAAATCAAGCTAATATGCCAAATGAACGAGAAAGAAATTAGGAGTTTTCAAAGGACAGTGTACAAAAATGCGTCGCCGCTACGTTTATTGCCGTGGCGTTGGAACGATAATCCTTATCATGTGGTAGTTTCGGAATTAATGCTCCAACAAACCCAGGTAGATAGGGTGCTGCCCAGATTTGCGGAGTTTACGATGTGTTTTCCCTCTTTCGGGGTGCTAGCGAACGCCAGCTTTGAGGAGGTGTTTAGTCGGTGGCAGGGGTTGGGATACAATCGTCGAGCCCAACACCTTCATACTCTTGCAAAAATAGTCTCCACTGATTATTTGGGCGAGCTTCCTCGCTGTAAAGAGTTACTTCGTACCTTACCCGGAATCGGGACTTATACAGCAGCTGCTATCTCAGTGTTTGCTTTTCAAGAGCCAGCAGCCATGATAGAAACAAATATTAGAACGGCGTATCACCACAGTTTCTTCTCGGGCGAGGAGGGCATTCGTGATGCGCAGCTCTTCCCCATAATTGAGCAGACTATTGATAAAGACGATTGTAGGTCGTGGTTTTATGCTCTAATGGACTACGGTTCTAAGCTGAAGTCTGTTCATCGGGGCATAGGGCAGATGAGTGCTCACTATAAAAAACAATCGAAGTTTGTGGGATCTAATCGACAGGCTCGAGGGCAGATATTATCCCTTCTGTCGAAAGTGGGGCCCTGCAGGTTGCTGCAGCTCGTGGCTGAAGTAGGGCGTGAAAAAGATGAAGTAATGCGAATAGTTATAAGTCTAGAGAAAGAAGCGTTTGTCGTGCGTGACAGGTGGGGCAGGTATACCATCAATCCCGCTTGAGTTGGGTTGAGGCATTGAATTTTATCGGGATTATCGGATGGGGACTAATTTTGACGTCGTAATAGTTGGCGGAGGGCACGCAGGGGTTGAAGCCGCGGCCGTTGCTGGAAGAATGGGGGTACGTGTTGCTCTGGTAACGCTTCGTATAGCAGGAATAGGACAAATGTCGTGTAATCCCGCTATCGGAGGCGTTGGAAAAGGGCAACTGGTAAAGGAAGTTGATGCGCTCGGTGGCATAATGTCGCGGGCAATTGATGCCACGGGGATTCAGTTTAGGCTTCTGAATTCAAGCAAAGGGCCAGCGGTACAGAGTTCCCGGGCCCAGGCGGATCGGGATCTTTATCGCCTGAAGGTTCAGGAGCTCTTGAGGCAGACTCCCAATATTACTGTAATTGAAGGAGAGGTCGACGTAATTCTCGTCGATGGAGGTCGAACAAGCGGAATAAGACTGAAAGACGGGGTGATGCTTAAGGCAGCTTCGGTCGTGATCACGTCGGGCACGTTTCTTCGGGGATTGATGCATACTGGAGAGTCTCGGACCGAAGGTGGAAGGCGGGGGGATCTCGCCTCTAAGGGAATCAGTGCCTCGCTCTTATCACATGGGTTTACCCTCGGCAGATTAAAGACCGGGACGCCGCCCCGTTTGCAGCGGAGTACCATAAACTTTGATATTTTGACCCCTCAGTCGGGTGATCCTGATCCTCGTCCCTTTTCCTTTCTGAATAATCAAATTTCGCAGCCGCAGATCTGCTGCTATTTAACCGAGACTAATCCCAGAGTTCATGAGCTTATTCAGCATAATAAGCACCGGAGTCCGATGTTTAATGGACAAATTCAATCAGGGGGACCCCGCTATTGTCCCTCGATAGAGGACAAGGTTTTCCGTTTCTCAGGCAAGGAGAGTCATCAGATTTTTTTAGAACCTGAGGGCTATGAATCGGATGTAGTGTATCCCAATGGAATTTCAACAAGTCTGCCACTGGACATCCAGGAGCAGATCGTAACGAGCATTAAAGGGCTGGAGAATTGTCGTATTTTAGAACCTGGTTATGCCGTTGAGTACGATTTTGTTGATCCCACCGGTTTGACCCCCTATCTTGAAACTAAACTAATAGAAGGATTGTTTTTCGCAGGGCAGATTAATGGTACATCGGGCTATGAGGAGGCCGCTGCACAAGGAATAATTGCCGGCATTAGCGCAGCATCAAGGGTGTTGGGTAAGGAGCCGTTAATTTTGAGTCGGGGCCAGGCTTATATTGGTGTTATGGTCGACGATTTGATAACTCTTGGGGTCGATGAGCCATATAGGATGTTTACTTCTAGGTCTGAGTATCGTCTTATGTTGAGAGAAGACAATGCATTAATGAGGCTTGGACCGCTTGGGGCGGCTCATGGGGTGTTTGACCCAGAGCAACAGAGGGTTTTCGAGAGAAAAGTAGGGGAGTATGAGTCTGCCTTCAAATGGTTAAAAAGCACTAATGCAAAGGCAAATCAGGACACAGCCGATTGGTTGAAGGAGTTTGGTGGGGCACCGTTAAAAGTGACACTTAGCCTCTACAACCTGTTACGACGGCCCGAACTCACGATAGGGGATGTGTTGAAGCGGTATGAGCCTGATTCTTGTTCTCTGAGTGGACATGAGTGGACTTCGCTCGAAACTCAGGCTCGTTTTGAGGGGTATCTCGGACGCCAAGAGGACGAGGTTGCACGCCTCAAGAGAAGCGAGTCGCAACGTATTCCGGCTAACTTTGACTATTCCCAAGTCTCAAGTTTACGGACGGAGGCATTGGAAAAGTTCAAGAAGTTCAGGCCGTATTCAATTGGGCAGGCTTTGCGCATTCCTGGAATTACCGTGACAGCGGTAAATCAGGTTGCTTTGTATTTAAAGCGTCACGGAAGAGCGGCTGAGGTGGTGTAAAAGCACCATTTACAGCAGTTCTTAAGTCGAACATTACATTTGATATTTTAAATTTTGCGGCATATCTGCCATGACCAAGTCACTAATTATTGTAGAGTCTCCAACAAAAGCTAAGACCATAAAAAAGTTCTTGGCAAAGGGGTATGAGGTAAAAGCATCGTACGGGCATGTAAGGGATCTTCCTAATAGTGCTGCTGAGATACCGGCAGACCAGAAAAAGACCGCTTGGGGAAAACTCGGGGTTAATGTTGAAAAGAACTACGAGCCACTTTACATCATTCCTGATGACAAGAAAAAGCGAGTAAAGGAGCTTAAGGACTGTTTAAAGGATGCTGAAGAATTGCTTCTTGCAACGGACGAAGACCGCGAAGGAGAATCGATTAGCTGGCATTTATTACAGGTGTTAAAGCCTAAAATTCCGGTAAAAAGGCTTGTTTTTCACGAAATTACTAAGGGGGCCATTCAAAAAGCCCTTGCAAATACTCGGGCGATTGATGAGAACCTCGTCAAGGCCCAGGAGACTCGACGAGTGGTTGATAGGCTTTTTGGGTATACAGTAAGCCCATTGCTCTGGAAAAAAATGGCACCTCGTTTGAGCGCAGGTCGCGTTCAGAGTGTTGCCTTAAGAATTCTAGTTGAGCGAGAACGCGAGCGCGTTCGGTTCAGGAGTGGGGAGTACTGGGATTTAAAGGCGGCACTTTTTTCTGATGATCTCTCACCAAAGTTTGATGCAGAGTTGACACATGTCGACGGGTTGAGAGTAGCGAGCGGACGGGACTTTGACCCCTATACTGGTACGATACCAGAGGGTACTCAGGTAAAGCTCCTTGATCGCAAGAGTGCCAATAGTTTAAAGGACCGGATATTAAAGAGTACGCCGAAAGTAGAATCCATTGAGAAGAAGCCATTTACGCAGAAGCCGTATGCTCCTTTTACTACGAGTACCCTGCAACAGGAAGGGAGCAGGAAGCTTGGCTTCGGAGCGAAAAGAACCATGCAGGTAGCGCAGGTACTCTACGAAAACGGGTATATAACCTATATGCGTACGGATTCCACTACCCTTTCAGAAGAAGCTATTAAGGCCGCAAGGGGGCTCATCACGCAGCAGTATGGAACATCCTATTTGCCGGACGCGCCAAGGCTCTACAAAACCAGCGTAAAAAACGCACAAGAGGCTCATGAAGCAATAAGGCCTGCTGGTGAGGAATTTGTTCCTATAGAAACAGTGAAAGCCGCTGTGGGAGCTGAGGCTGGAAAGTTATATGAGTTGATATGGAAACGAGCTCTTGCCAGCCAGATGAAGGATGCTGAAGGGACTCGCGTATCTGCCAAAATTGAAAGTGGCGGTTCGATCTTTCGGGCATCAGGAAAGACCATAACCTTTGCAGGGTTTTTAAGAGCATACGTAGAAGGGAGTGATGATCCGGAAGCCGATT
>JBIIDM010000019.1:0-26456 GCA_044238365.1 Bdellovibrionota bacterium
AGCACCAACTCCCATGGCGTGACGGGCGGTGTGTACAAGGCCCGGGAACGTATTCACCGCGGCATGCTGATCCGCGATTACTAGCGATTCCAACTTCATGGAGTCGAGTTGCAGACTCCAATCCGAACTAGGACCAGTTTTCTGCGATTAGCTTGGTCTCGCGACTTTGCGACGCTCTGTACTGGCCATTGTAGTACGTTTGTAGCCCTAGGCGTAAGGGCCATGCTGACTTGACGTCATCCCCATCTTCCTCTGCCTTATCGGCAAGCGGTCTCACTAGAGTGCCCAACTTAATGCTGGCAACTAATGACAAGGGTTGCGCTCGTTGCGGGACTTAACCCAACATCTCACGACACGAGCTGACGACAGCCATGCAGCACCTGTCACCCCGTCCCCGAAGGGAACTCCTGCTTTCACAGGATAGCGAGGGATGTCAAGCCTAGGTAAGGTTTTTCGCGTTGCATCGAATTAAACAACATACTCCACCGCTTGTGCGGGCCCCCGTCAATTTCTTTGAGTTTTAATCTTGCGACCGTAGTCCCCAGGCGGGATACTTAATGCGTTAGCTGCGACACCGAGAGGGTAAGAACTCCCGACATCTAGTATCCATCGTTTACGGCGTGGACTACCAGGGTATCTAATCCTGTTCGCTCCCCACGCTTTCGCACCTCAGCGTCAGTAATAGTCCAGAGAGTCGCCTTCGCCTCCGTTGTTCCTCCAGATATCTACGAATTTCACCTCTACACCTGGAATTCCACTCTCCTCTCCTATACTCTAGCTTACCAGTATCCAATGCACTTCCCAAATTGAGTTCGGGGCTTTCACATCAGACTTAATAAGCCGCCTACGTGCTCTTTACGCCCAGTCATTCCGAATAACGCTTGCACCCTCCGTATTACCGCGGCTGCTGGCACGGAGTTAGCCGGTGCTTCTTCTGTAGGTACCGTCAACTTCTTCCCTACTGAAAGAGCTTTACGACCCAAGGGCCTTCTTCACTCACGCGGCGTTGCTGCGTCAGGGTTTCCCCCATTGCGCAAAATTCCTAACTGCTGCCTCCCGTAGGAGTCTGGTCCGTGTTCCAGTACCAGTGTGGCTGATCATCCTCTCAGACCAGCTACCCATCGTCGCCTTGGTAGGCCATTACCCTACCAACAAGCTAATGGGACTTGGGCCGATCTCTGCGCGCCTTACGGCTTTACCACACAAATCCGTAGACCATGTGGACTATTCGGTATTAGCTAAAGTTTCCCTTAGTTATTCCCAGCATAGAGGTACGTTACCCAAGTATTACTCACCCGTGCGCCACTTTACTCATTTCCGAAGAAACTTTCACGTGCGACTTGCATGTCTGAAGCACGCCGCCAGCGTTCATTCTGAGCCAGAATCAAACTCTCGAATTTTTTATAAAAGCTGCTACGATTGTGGAAATTAAAAATTTCCATTTTTCTAGTTGCTTACTCAAGGTTTCAAATCTATTTTGACTTGTGGACTTAAACTCGTCTTTCGACGAACTTTGTCGCTCGTTTGCAACTTCTACCCATTCCTAATTGTCTTGTCTAACGCTCCATTTTAAAACTTAGCTAGCAAGAACTTCTTAGCTGCGATACAGCTTTTCGTTCTGCTTTGCTTCGTCTTACTCAGTGTCGGAGCTTTGTGATTATGCACATCTTTCTTTTTGCCGTCAAGTGTTTTCTGAAGTTTTTTTTAATTTTTTTTCAGCTTCTTAACTTTTAGTTTCTTTTAATTCAACTTCCTGAGAAGTGAGAAAAGAAACACAAACTCAATGTCGTAACAAAAAAGCAAATTGCTTTACGTTAATAACATTCAGTCTCTAAGATGTCCACAACCCTTAGCTCCACATTCTATAGTAAAAGTTTTGCTTAAGAAAACTTCCCCGATTTCCTTTCAGAAATCTGAGTTGCTTATCTGCTCAGCTCGCTTTCGTTTCAATGTTTCCGCTCGACGAAATGGAACCTATCAGGGGCACTGAATCACGTCAATGCTGTCAAGGAACTTTTTTCAGTGTTCGAAAGAAAAAACCTGTGAACAAACTGTGAGAAGATTGAGTATCTATATAAAAATAAAAGGATTTATTTTTATCTTAAATCCTCTTATTTTTTTGCGGTTACAGCATTCTATAAGTGGGATCCCGGCCGACACCATCACTATCTAGACGTCCATTGGCCACAAACCGGACCAGAATCTTCTCCACGATATCTAGCTGAGCGGTGGGCACTAACTCTGTAACTCCCTTATATACCTGAACTAATGTGAAATAATTCCCCCTGTTTTCGGAGAGTACTCCCAGAATGTGACGTTGAACCTCGATAATACTCTCTGCAGCCTTCTTTCCTGCCTCTACACCCGGCTGGTCATAGGCATTGACGTTGACCAGTGAGGCATAGAAGCCAACTGCCCGCTCAAAGAGGGCTATTAATGCACCAAGGGAATAGGCATCAGCACGGGCGACACTAATAGTAAGAGATCTTCGCGATTCTTCCCGCAACGCTTCTCGAGTACCCACCAAAAATCCATGTAGATAATCGCCCATTGTAATTCCCGGCTCCACTTCAAACGTAGCAGCAACTCCCCCGCCGTCCTCCAGCACTTCGATAAAAGTAGCAAAGAAGTCATTACTGCCATCTCGTAACTGCTGAACAAACGCATGCTGGTCGGTAGAGCCTTTGTTGCCGAAGACCGACAACCCTTGATGCACAACGCTCCCATTAAGATCCTGCTTCTTTCCAACACTCTCCATTACTAACTGTTGCAAATAACGCGATAGCAGCAGAAAGCGATCGCAGTACGGTAAAACAACCATATTCTTCTCTCCACAACCATTTCCCGTGAGATGCCAGCTAAGCGACATTAGAAGCGCCGGATTCTCGGTAACGGATTCGATGCGGGTCCACTCATCCATCTCTCTGGCACCAGACAAGAGAGCCTCAATATCTACACCGCCAAGCCCCGCGGGAATGAGACCCACTGCACTCGTTACGCTGGTGCGCCCGCCAACCCAATCCCACATGGGGAAGTTTGCCAACCATTCCTCTTTTTGAACCCGACTATAAAGAGAACTTCCGACTTGCGTAATCGCAACCATTTGCCGCGCCGCATCAAGTCCGGCATTCTTAAGCACATGCTTTACGTACATCTCTCCATTATAGGTTTCACGAGTACCTCCGGATTTTGAAATCACGATAAAAAGTGTTGTATCGAGAGCCACCAAGGAGGACAGCACTCGTGCGATGCCATCAGGGTCCGTATTGTCAATGAATTTGATTTTGAGACCACTGCCACCAAGGGCATCGTCTACTAGCTGAGGCCCAAGCGCGGAACCTCCGATTCCTATAACGACAGCTGTAGTAAAAACCTTATTCGACGGCGCCCGAGTTTTCCCCTCGCGAATATCTGCAACAAATTGCTTCACGTTAAAAAGACACTCCGCAATAGACTTATCAAGTTCAGGGGTTGGCGCCAATGCGCTGTTGCGTAACCAGTAATGTCCAACTTGCCGTCCCTCCGTTGGATTCGCAATTGCCCCCGCTTCAAGCGCCTTCATGTTTGCCACAGCCCTGGCAATCAAGTCCTTCTTTCGCTCAAAGTCACCCGGAGTAATATCCATATAGGTTAAGTCTACCGCAACAGACCCTTGCTCATTCTTTCGTTCCACTCGTATTTTATTCATATTCATTATTTATTTACTCCAAAGTATTGCCGAACCCAACGCTGTCGGGTCTTAAGAAATATCTCTTTATCATGCTGATGCATAACTCTCACCAAACTTGTAAATGGTGCTACCTCATCGGGCGTACAACCAGTAAGTGGGTTAGAGATTTGAACGGGATAATCAGATTGTGCACACAACCACGGAATCAAGCGAAAGATTTTACGGTGGGAGGGCGCCAGTGGTTGCGCCAAATATAATCCGCCATACCCCATTTCTGAGAGTATCGAAAGGCAATTCCACATCTGATACGGAAGACCTACCTTTGCAATTACTTCTTCAATTGGGGTTTCTATTATTCTTTTAAGGGAATATGCCTGCTTCTCGATTTCTAAACTCCCGCGACCAAGCGTCCCATCAGATTTCATAAAATCAGTGCCGTGCAGTCCGCGCCTTCGGCTCTCCGGAAGGGTAGAGAAGACCTCGATCAACGAATGTCGAATCTCCAAGACGTCGAGCAGAAGGTCTCCCTGAGGTGGTAGTAGAGAGTCACATTCCAATACCGCCGCTGGCTTAACCGCGCCCATTACTGATGACCCACCCTCATCGGCAAGATAAATATCTACCTCACTCCTCAGGTCTGTCTCAACCTCACTATCCTCGCACCAGATCACGCTACATTTTGGCCCTAAATTCAGAATAATTTGGCGAATTACTTCTCGTTCGGGCCCGTCAAGAAGCGACAAATCTTCCAGGACGGCACAAACGCCGGACAAATGAGACAAAGCCATCGGAATCAGTCGAGCGATATATCGATCAGCGTAACTAAGATCCTCCCAGCCGGTGCACCAAGTGTGCCGGGTCAAATCTGTGCCTGTTATAAGATTAAAAAAAAGATTAAATTGAGCAAATAATGCAGTATCATTGGCAACACCTTGGGTTCTCAGGACAGTACACAAGTCGCCGATTGGCTCTGAAAGAACCTGATGAGTTGTCATAAACGGATGGCGCTCTCTATTGACCATCAGACCAAACTCGAATGAGTGCCCGTCGATGCTACATCCTGTCTCACAAGACGAACACCACCACTCACCTGCGATTAATATACTTTGAACTATTATCCTATTATTCACGGACACAAGACTCAGAGGAAATCCGATTGACTCAGCAATCCGTCGAACCTCTTCGTTCAGCTGGGATCGTTCCATCGTTCTGGAAAGTGATTTAGCAACAACCCCGCCGTAACGATCCGCTGCCATGCTCGGCAACAAGACCTCAGGAGCAATCTGCTCTACGAGGTGCAGTCGTTGCTCGAGAACAACCCGAGTCGCTCCATATATTTCAGCCGCTGCTGTGATACTGAGGGTTCGATGGAATACACTCCAGGGAACAACCACCAATAAAACCCCCTCAGTTTCTGGAATCACCTCACTGATACTTCTGTAATGAAGAAATTGACGGCACCTAGGGCAAAGGGGACGGCCTATGGCGCGAATCAGCTCCCTCGGATCCAGTCCAAAAATTTCCGAAAGATCTGCCCTCAATTTCGTCTTTAAAGAATCAAGGTTTAAACGAATACAGCGCTGAACATTCCCATGACAGGCTTGAACCGCCCGTTCTCGACTTTCCAAATCTGAAGCGACTTCTAATCTAGCCTCCACATTTTCTGCGTCGCCCATACCTTGATTCTTCATCTCACCGCTTTATTACTCAGCATAAGGGTAACTACTTCACTGTCCTTCTGACACAGGAATTTCAAGGCCGGGGTAAAAATAGATCACGCAGCCCACTACTGTATAAAATGCCCGCATTTCAAGGGCGTGTTCCATAGAGCAGCGCTTGGGCTCTCCTACGGGAGCCATCTGCCCTTCCATTAAACAGTGATCAAGATCCTGACTACGATCCTTCGAATGCTGACACTCTGTTCTACATCTTGGAATTTCCGCGCATGATTCTTCGAACCGGGAACGCAACTCTTTGACTTTAGGTTCAACGCGAGGCGGCAAGGCTGCCGACACCTCCAAGACTATGCACCAGAGTGCAGACAGAGCGGCTACTCTCCGGGGGACATTCCAACACTCCGGACGATATCCAATAGCACCTTTCTTCTGATTCGCCACGATTCTAGTTCCGCATGATTATAATTCCACGATACAATACCCTCTACCACCGCCAAACACGGCAGCCAAAGCATACTATATATTGAGAGACTTACATGACGAGCACAAGATTACATCATAACTTTTTCAGTCGTCTGGTTCTCGGATTAGTTCTAGTTGCCGTTGTCAGTTGTGGAGGGTCTGGAGGAGGGTCAGATGCCGAAAAGAGTCCGGGGTCAGTCGGGTTGGACGCCTCTCCACGAATGGTGGATACAGGCGACCGACTAGCAGTAACTGTTTTCCTTGAGGATATCCACCCTGACGGTGTAATTCTTAAGGTACGTATGCCCGAACAATTTCAGCTAGTCACCGGCTCAACGACGATCACCTTGGGTGACGATGTATATAACAATGTTACGCCCATGGAGTCTGGAAAGGGCCGAAATTCTGAAGATGCCAACCTTCGTTACCAGGTGTACTCGCTGCCGAGTTCAATTTTCGCCACTCAAAAGCGCGGGACGCTGGTCTTTCTGGCGCGGGCAGAGGCAGCTCTCAAGAAAGGACGTATTGAAGTTGATATTGATACCAATGACAAAGCACTCCCTGATCGGCAGGAATTTTCGCTGACCGAGCCTTACTTTACGACGATGGATTCGATTGAGGTATCGGCGAAGGAGTAAAGCGGCCCCTCTACCCCCAAACCGATACCAACTCCACATAATTAGTAAGTGGAAACATATCATACGGATAGACCCCTTTCAAAGTCCTTCCGGCCCGCTGTAACATTTCCGCATCACGAATAAAACTCGGCAAATGACACGATATCAAAATTAAACGAGGGCCCCTCGGAAGCAGGTCGATACAATTCTTCAAACCATCCCGAGGCGGATCTGCCAGGATCACGTCAGGCAGCTTTCTGGAATCACCATCGGCAGCCTTTCGCGACGGCAATTCCGGCGCCTCCCCCCTCTTTCCCCGCTTCTTTTGAGGTCTTCCGTGCCAATCCTTTAACCACCGCTCCACCGAAGCTTCGTGAAAATGGACCCCGAATCCATGGGAATGCGCATACCTCCGACCCGCCTGAACAAGCTGCGAACTCAACTCGACTGCGGTTACCTCCAACCCACGAGACGCCAAAGGAAACGAGAAATTACCCGCCCCGGAAAAAAGATCCCAGATCGTGCGAACTTCGGGAGTCGTTATCAGCCCTACAACGTCAGTGACCATTCGGGAGTTCATTTCCCAGTTTACCTGCGTAAACGCTCCCGCCTCGAGGTACAAGGGTGCAATATCTGCCGGAAATTGTAGCTCCAACTCCTGATCTCCGTGGGTCCACAAGACCTCACCGTTCTCTTCAATTCTTGAAACGGCTGAAAGATGCACACACAGGCCCTCTAGAAGGGCTCGCTGCTGAGCCAGCAATGGCTCAGTGGTGCGAATTACCACACTCACCTTCTTTCCATCTGTTTCCAGCAGAATATGGGCAGCACAACCACTTAGCCGCCACTCGAACATTTCTGCAAGAACATTTCCCAGAAGCGGGTGCAGTTGCAAACACTCCCTGATGGGCACAACTTCACGACTCTGGCGTCGATAGAAACCGATATCACCTGAATCATTTAAATGAAGGATTACCCGCCTTCGATACTGCGTGTGCGCACCTGTAACTAGCGGATGAAGCTTGGACGTATCAAGTTGGCGCACGGCCATGGAAGACCTAACTAACTCAAACTTTAATAGAGCCTGCGAATCCTCCCGAACATACTGCAGATCACACCCCCCACATTTTGCTGCATAGCGACACTTGGGCTGTTGGCGATGTTCCCCTTCTGTGAGGATCGAAACGATCTCTCCTTCAAAGTACCTCTTTGCAACCTTCAGTATTCGAACCGTTGCACGATCCCCCGGTACCCCATTCCGGATAAATCCCCTCATCCCAAACTCAGGGGAGCTGCTATCAGCAACTACCGCGACGCTCCCACTCCCCACCGCCAGCGCCGTAATATCAACGACTACTTCATCACCTGCTTCCATCGTACTGCCACTCTACCTACTTTGTATCACGCTTATCGCTAGTTTCCTGTCCTGCTGGCTCTTTGCCGGAATCCTGCTCTTTCTTTTTATCATTGAACAAATAGACTTCTTCACCCTCCCGTGCGAGTGCTAATTTATTTCGGGCCAACTGTTCAAGGTACCGATCGTCGTGTGTAATATCGTAAATCTGCCCGCGTAACTCCCGAATCTCACGCCTCATCGCACGGTTTGCGTGCAACTGGGACTGTACCGCTGCCCTCAATTGGTCAATCTGACTCTCACTTGAATCAAACCATGTTAGCGCAAGGCCTGCGACCAAGATACCAACAACCAGCACAATCTGCTGCCATTCTCTCATAACTCGATCCTTCCGATGACTTTTTGGTGGTTGAAATGTATAACGACTTTAACATTATACGGTTCGTTTCGAAACAACGCACTTATTGAGACAATACACTATGGAAAAGACCAATTCTCACCAGCAGCCTTACCCGTGGACACTTCCAACGGCCATTCGCTTTGTAAAAGCATTAGAAGTACTGGATTCTCGTGGATTCCCGACGGTCAACGTGACGATCACTCTCGCTGACGGTTCAACTGGCTCGGCGATCGTGCCCTCTGGCGCCTCAACCGGCGAACATGAAGCCCACGAACTTCGTGATGAAGACAACGCCCGTTACCTAGGTAAAGGCGTCCAAAAAGCCGTGAAAAATGTAATGGAGGCTATCGCCCCAATTATTAAGGGTGAAAACGTTCTGAGCCTTAGCCGACTTGACGCTGCAATTTGCGAAGCTGATGGAACTCCCAATAAGGCAAAATTCGGGGCAAATGCGATCCTCGCTATCAGCCTTGCAGCTGCTCACGCAGGAGCCAATTCACTGAAAATTCCCCTGTTTCAATATTTAGGAGGCATTCATGTAAGTCGGCTGCCACTCCCACTGGTAAACGTCATCAATGGCGGTGCGCATGCCAATAACAGCCTCGATTTTCAGGAATTCATGCTTGTTCCGCACTCATCAACATCGTTCAAAGAAAACTTGAGAGTTGCTGCGGAAATATTCCATACCCTTAAAAAGAACCTAAAAAAGAAGGGCCACTCAACCGGTCTTGGTGATGAAGGTGGATTTGCTCCCGATCTTAAGGATAGCACCGAAGCACTGGACTGCCTGATGGAAGCCATTGTTGATGCCGGATATCAACCAGGCACGCAAGTATCGATCGCGCTGGACGTCGCAGCAAGTGAGATGTTTGATCGAACTACTGGTAAATACGTATTTAAAAAGAGTACAGGACAAAGCGTCACTTCAGATGAGCTAATTACCATGTACGAAAACTGGGTGAACAAGTACCCACTCAAGAGCATCGAAGATGGACTCGATGAGAATGATTGGGAAGGCTGGATTCGCCTTACGGCACGGCTAGGACAAAAGGTACAAATAGTTGGGGACGATCTTTTCGTAACCAGCAGAGACCGAGTTGCCGAAGGCGTACGTAGAAAAGCCGGAAACGCTGTACTAGTGAAGTTGAATCAGATTGGCTCAGTCTCTGAAACACTTGATACAATCAACTATGCCCATCGGTCCAATTTTCGGTGTATTATCTCTCACCGCTCGGGCGAAACTGAGGACACCTCGATTGCCGATCTTGCTGTTGCAACGGAAGCGGGTCAGATCAAAACCGGTTCTATCTCACGCTCAGAACGGATCGCCAAGTATAATCGCCTTCTGTGGATTGAAGATTTTCTAGGATCAAAGGCCTATTGCGAAAATCCCTTCACAAAGTAGTTCAGTGAAAATTCCGCATTACTCAGCGAAAAGGATGTGGGGGCACACCGCCGTTGCAGGTTTAGTTCTTGCAACAGCGTGGCTGCTCCCGCTCACCGTCACGGGCGCCGTCCTAGGTTGGATTGCAACCGTGCTTTTCTGTCAAATCGCTCACCGAACCTTCTACTGTTACGCCGCTGGTTGCCTCGCGTATTCTCTCGCCTTCTCTTGGCTAACGTTCACCATTCACTTTTTCGGCGGCTTTACAGCGATTCCTACCGTCTTCATTTTTCTCGCTTTTGTTTTCGGCAGCACTATCCAATTTATTATCTTCTCGAGCGCTGTCCGACTTGCTCCAACGCTGCTAAAGGCCACTGGGCTACATTTTCCGCTCGCCTGGCTCGCTGGCGAAGCCCTGTGGATCAGAATTTTCCCTTGGAGCTTTGGTCACTCTCTCCTGCCCGTTACTCCTTTTGCCCTAGGCGCTACACTTGGCGGTGTGCCCCTAATCACTTTCTTAATGCTCTGGAGTAGCGGCGCGCTGGTAGTCAGACATCGTCGCAGTTTTATAGCAGCGGTTATATCGATTGCAGCAGTGACGGTTTTTGGTTACTTTTATCACAACACCCTAACTAAGATCATCGAGCAGTCCGAGCACATCAAGGTAAGCGCGGTGCAGGCCAACGTTTCCATCGAGGAACGAAGCGATCAGCGCTTTTTCGCGAATAATCGCCAGCGATATGTGGCTCTTTCGGAGGATTTAGGCTCAAGTGACCTTGTAGTTTGGCCGGAGGGGGTAATTCAAGACTGGATTCCGGTAGAAGTTACCAATGTATCACGGGACCGACGTCTGCCACACATTGCACCACCTCCAGCCTGGAT
Source organism: Bdellovibrionota bacterium (assembly GCA_044238365.1). Classification (GTDB taxonomy): domain Bacteria; phylum Bdellovibrionota_C; class UBA2361; order UBA2361; family JBIIDM01; genus JBIIDM01. Next base: position 10,446 of record JBIIDM010000019.1, read on the forward strand.
TGTTGGTACGATGATGTACGACAGTGACCGACACTTCTACAATTCTGCGCTGGTAATCGAGCCAAGTGGCAACATTCTTCCACCTTATCATAAGCAAGTATTAATGCCTTTTGGGGAATATATTCCTTTTACGCGCTATATTGGATGGATCGGCGGAATAGCTGACCGTATTGGGGGATTAACTCCGGGTACCGATATTCAGGTACTTCGCACAGAGCTTCCGCTGCGTGATGGAATTGAGAAGACCACAGCAAATTTAACCCCACTAATCTGTTATGAAGATATTATTCCTTCACTCTCAAGCCAGGCGGCACAACGCGGAACCCAATTGCTAGTGAATCTGACTAATGACGCCTGGTTTGGAAGAAGCGCAGCCGCAGCACAGCACCATCAGATTGCGGCATTCAGGGCTATTGAGAACGGACGGGTCTTGGTTCGATCAACGAATACAGGGCTGACTTCTATAATCAACCCGGATGGCAGTATGCTGGGATCACTTCCACAGTTTTCAGAAGAAGTGTTGACGGCTGAAGTGCCACTATTAAGTTTTATGTCGCCGATTAACAGGCTGGAGTTGATGGATTGGTCGTGGTGGGTTGGCTGTTTTTATGCCGGTGGGCTGCTGGTGTATTGGTGGATGTGGGCTCGGGGGATGAGCAGGAAGAAGACTCCCTGAAAAAGCGCGATGGCTCTTTAGGGAGTAGGACAAACCTTAGATATACCGGTTCCACTTCAAAAAGTCAGAAAAAATGAGGAACCGGTATATCTTTTGCGGAGCAAAGTCCCCGAAGGGACAAACAAATACCCATTCCAGAAAATAGAGTCTTCAGACATTTTGAATTGGAATGGGTATACTTAATATCACTCCCTACCATCTCTACCCCTATCAGGCGAAGCCGGGACCCTATCTGTAAAAGTTCCTAATGTGACACCGCCGAAAAAACAGTCCGATCAAAAACCGCAAACCCTGCTAACCTTTGTTCTTACGTCGAACTCAGGTTGCTAATCCCTCCTCCAAAATTTCGTACAATTTAGCGCTCTGCTACCTACCCCTCCAAAAACTTCCCGAACCGAGCGCGCGCCTCCCGCTCCAGCCCCTCTCTGTGCCGCGGATGAGCAACACCAATCAGCGCCGCGGCCCTTTCCCGCAACGTCTTGCCATAAAGATGAGCAATGCCGTACTCTGTTACGACGTAATAGACATGCCCCCGAGTCGTGACCACATTTGCACCAGGCTTCAAAAGAGCAACTATACGAGACTCCCCTCGCGAGGTACATGAGGGCAACGCAATCACAGGCTTGCCCCCCTCAGATAACGCCGCGCCACGCATGAAGTCCATCTGTCCGCCAATACCGGAGTAATGCCGAGTTCCGATCGAATCCGCGACAATCTGCCCGGTAATATCAACTTCAATGGCACTATTGATGGCAACTACTTTCGGGTTTTTCCGGATAATATGTGTGTCATTAACAAACGACGACGCAAACATACAAACTAGAGGGTTATCATCGAGAAACTCCACTAATGCAGAGCTTCCCATGGCAAAACTACTTACCACTCGACCAGGAAAGATGCACTTCTTGCTACCCGTGACCACACCTGATCGAATCAACGGTAAAAGGCCATCGGAAAACATCTCGGTGTGAACGCCCAGATCCCTATGAGTAGTTAGCTCTGACAGTACAGCATCAGGAATTCCACCTATACCCATTTGTAATGTCGAGCCATCCTCAATTAATGTGGCGCAGAACCTGCCAATGTCCCGTTCGAGTCCACTAATAGAAGGAACCGGCATCTCCCAAATCGGTTGATCTACCTCTACACCAAAATCGATACTATCTTGGTGAACAAAACTATCCCCATGAGTCCTGGGCATTTTCGAATTTATCTGTGCAATGACAATATCGGCGTTGTCAACGGCTGCCTTAGTGACGTCTACCGAAACACCAAGCGAACAATATCCGTGACTGTCGGGGGGGGAGACATTAATCAGCGCGACGCTGAGAGGAATTACCCTAGTTGCAAAAAGTGTCGGGATCTCGCTTAAAAAGACCGGAATGTAGTCGGCATCCCCTCTGGCTACCGCCTCCCGAACATCAGCACCGACAAACAGCGACTTTAAATGAAAAATACCCTGATACTTTGGGTCAACGTACTCACCGGCCCCCTCTGTGTGCAGTGACACAATCGTGACGTTTCGAACGTGAGCAGCTCTCCCTAAGAGGCCATTTATTAATACTCGGGGTGTTGCTGCTCCCCCATGGATAAAGACAGTCATGCCAGACGTAACTGCCGACATAGCCTCTGAGACTGACGCGATTCGCATAATCCACACTTAAAAGTAAGAAATGTTTTCGCCCGGATATTCGCAAGCCTGTGCTTCAAGCGGGGGTGCCGAACTTTCAAAAATCGGTGCGTACGGTTGATATACTGTATAACATACCGGTTCTACTTCAAAAAGTCCTAAAATAACGAAGAATCGGGAGATCCTTTGCGGAGCAAAGCCCCCGGAGGAACAAGCAAATAATTTTAAATTGGAATGGATATACACATGGAAGTCTAAAAACGGCATTTCGACAAGAGGACTCGACCATATTATAGCGCCCTGAAGGCACATGCACCTCGTACCTCTTGAACGGTAAGTGCCCTATAGGGCATCCTACTGAAATGAACACACTCAGACACAATCCCTTACGAAGGCTCACCCGCAATGTTTAAATTGTTAAAACTCACTGGTCGCCGATTCTATAACGCCACTACTAGACTTTTGTGTACCTGGAAACTCTTGCGTCTACTAATATTCCCCTACGCGCTTGGACTGCTTTCTTTCCTCCTGTTTCTTCTGATCCTGTTTAGCAATTTTAAGGGTGTCGAAGCGGGTCTCTGGGGGTCTGCCATGAGAAATACCTGGGTCGGGGAGCTACTTACCTATTTTATGATTCCAATTATCGCGATATTCGGGGCGGTCATGGTTGTTTTTGGGGGATTCCAGTTCATCCTCGAAAAAATGCTGACCCTTGTATTACGTGAGAGGGGACTTGCGATTATCGAACGCCATGAACTGCTCCGCTCGACCTGGCGTACACTCGGTGAAGTGCTCTTAAGTATCATACTACTCGGTGCAATGCTGACCGTAATGCTCTGCACACTGATAGTGCCGGGAGTTAATATAATCGTTGCAATACTAACTGCTTTTTACATGGGAACCGATATTCTTCGGATGTGCCTCTCAGCTCTCCGAATGAAACTCGGAAGCCAATGGAATGTTATCTGTCGGTATTTTCTTGAAATTAGTGGAATAGGATTTGTGACGGGCATCATCGTTACCATCCCGGTCATTGGTATTTTTCTTCTTCCCGTTTCGTTTCTAGCCTGTGCCGAAGCAATAGCCGACTGGATTGAGGACGGTGACAGTGACCTGTCTGAATGCATATTCCTAAAAGAACTGCGTGAAGATACCTAAGGCTCTAACATCGTAATGGTACCGTTCACCAACCATCGCATCTCCGCAATCACACTACTACTTTTTGTAGTTTGAGCAGCTGGACGAGACACTCTCCTAATAGTCTCTTCAATTGAATTGCCCAGAGCCGGAGTCGAACCGGCACGCCCTTTCGAGCCCAGGATTTTAAGTCCTGTATGTCTACCTGTTCCATCATCCGGGCGTTTGTAGACCACGGCCATTACTATACCAATCTTTTGCTTCAGGCTCAAGGGCCTCGAGGGCGGCGATTTGTCGCAATCTCATGCCGAGGTAAAAATAGAGGATCAAGGAATTGTCGTTACTGAACGCACTCCCCGCTTGAAAGTAAGGTTTCTAACCTGAGTTCGACGTAAGAACAAAGGTAAATGGTTGAAATTGCTTTAGACACGAGGCGCGCAGTGATATAAAAGCGCAGGCTAACAGCTTGCTACGTCGAGCATTTTATATCATGAGCAACGAAGTGGATGAAGTAATTTCAGCCATTTACCGCAGTTCTTACGTCGAACTCAGGTTTCTAGTGCGTGAACAGATCCTTTCCTGCTAAAAGAGAAGAGCGAGCATACCTATGGTCGCGTTGTAAGAACTTTATAGAGGATCGATCTTATGTATACCCTTTACTATATTCCTGGAACCTGTTCCCTCGCTGTACACGTTACGCTGAACGAAATTGGTGCAGATTTCGAGCTACAAAATGTCTCCACCCCCCAGGGCCAACCTCGCCCGGCAGAGTATCTGGCCATTAATCCACGAGGAAACGTTCCAGCACTTAAAGACGGAAATTTTGTTATACGTGAAGGAGCCGCGATCCTGACGTATCTTATTGAATCCAACCAGAGCCCACTATTGCCAAAAGGGGGCCATGAGCGTGCTACTTCCCTAGAATGGCTCGCATTCGCCAACTCAACTCTGCACCCAGCCTACGGACGCTGCTTTTTTCTCGGACGTCATCTGGGTGATAATGCCGGTGACTCACCGATATATGGCGCTGCTATTGAAATGATTCAGAAGCATTGGGATGAGATTGAAGGCGAGCTGAAAAAGCACGATTATATAGCGGGCAAAGAAATTACAGTAGCCGATATTCTGCTGACTGTGATCTCTAACTGGACTCCTAATCTTAAAATGCCGATTCACTTTGGCGAGAAAACAAAGTCACTCTTTAAGCGGATAATTCAACGTCCAGCCTTCCAGAAGGCGCTTGAGAAAGAAGAGGTCAGTTATAAGATTGCTGTGTAGTAGAAACCTGAGTTCGACGTAAGAACAAAGGTTAGAAAAATTTACACTGGGGGGCCAGAAATACTGGTACCCCCAGATTTACCCCTACTGGAGCGGCGTATTCTCCGGATTAATCCTGTAATATAGATTCGCATACGCAAACCCCGGGGTCGTCCAGGGCTCATGGTTTATGGAATAATGCAACATTCGTTTTAAGGTTGCCGTGTTGTAGTCCGGTACCCACCAACCCCGTAAATTAAACCGTCGAGCTGTATAGCCAACTGGTGGCTCCTTTCCTTCCTTCCAATCCTCGATCCTGAAGAGAAAATTGCTGCGCTTGTTCTCATCAGCCGTATAATCATAGGTTGGCAACTTGCGGAAGTACCAGGTGAGCGGCCAGGTTGCATCGCCCGTAACATATACATGTGGCTGATAGCCCCGAGGCTGACCAATCACTTCATTCTGAATCATGTTCGCAACGTCAATTGCTTCCTTCACCGTATGTACCTGACTCAGAAGCTCACGCTCATTCCCGCCATAGACAAAGTTAGTGAGTGCCATTGCGCGCAGATTGAATAAGCCAAAGAGGAGTACGACGAACCACAGCAGGTTCACCCGGCCAAAGATTTTGCACTCCATAAACAAATTATCAATGACTCCGAGTATTGCGATGACAAAACCGATAACGATAAAAATAAAATTAGTTCTATGGAGCTGTAACACAAACCTGGAAAGCCAGCCGCCTTCTTCATTGTAGGGCTGATCCAGCTCGAAGCTTCCATGGACAACGAATTTCTCGATCAGAAATATAATACCAAGAATCATCAGTACTATTCCAACAAAGTACACGATATTACCCACCGAATACTTGCGCCAGTCGGGTAACGGGTTTCTTGTGTAATAGTCCTGAAAATAGAGAGCAAGGTATATAATCCCCGCTATAAAGGGATAGAGTGTCAACCAGGGAACCTTTTCACCAAGGTAACTATACGAAAACAAAGTTGCGGTGAAAAAATAGCCCGTTATCGCGAGATTCCGTTCCTTTCGTAAGAGATGATGAACCGTTAATAGGACCGCATGAATACAAAGGACTATGGCACCAAAAACATCAAAGCCATCTTTGGTTTTTAGAAAGCGCAAAATCACTGAGGAGGCATTGATATACTGCTCCTGACCGATAATTGTCCCATCTGGCCCAGTGTGTTTTATTCCGAAGTAGTACCATGCGATTGTTGCGAGTCCCAAGGTGATACAAAAAGGGATCCAGATTACCTTTTTGGCTTCGCGATAAAGCAGGAATATCTGAAAAATACAAAGCAAAAGAAACAATAATTCGTAGTAGAAAAGCACATAGTAATGAAACATAAAGGGACCCTTTATGCGTTCCATCGAAGACTGATTCCACCAGTAGACAATCGACTTGCGATATAATCCGTCTAAAATTCCCTGCGGGTATAGGCCCCATCCCGAATAGAGCGTAACATATACGCCAATGCCCATTATCAACCCGAGAATAAACTGAGCAGGGTATTTAAATACAAAATCCCAAAACCCCCGCAACAGACTTTCTACCCGGGAAAAAACAATAGCCGTGAAACCAGCTTCGAAGATCAGATACCCCATCACAATCGCCAAATGCACATAACTGTTCTCCTTAGAACAGAACTGCAACGCTACACCGACAAAAAAGAGATACGGCTTCCATCTTCCCTTGGCAATCGTCACCCCAGCAATTGCCATAAATACGCCCAACAGCGTAAAGAAGTCTTCGCGAATAAATCGTGACCAGTACACTAGTGTCGGCGAAAGTGCGATGAAGCCAGTCAATAAAAGAGCAGTAACCGGCTGAAAATACCTTCGGAACAGCAACGGCAAAAACAGACTAGCCGTACCCATTACTGCGACCGGAAAACGGGCCGACCAAATGCTATCCCCTAGCGAGAAGTAGGTGAAAAAGAGCACGTTATAGAGAAACGGCCCGTGCAACATGGGGTCATAGTGATAAAAGCGAATATCGGGATTATCAATAAAATACTTTCCCCACATCGCATGGAGCGATTCATCGTGATGCAGCGGCCGTGCGTCTAATGCGTACCACCGAATCCAGGTTCCTAGAATGACCAGAGCCAGAAATATCCACCACTGATAATTCGAAAAGAAGGTGAGCAGAGGACTTTCCCTCTGACCCTCCCGCTCGGCGACGACACTCTGATCTTTGCTTCTACTGGTAACTTGAAAATCTGACACAGGCATACAGTAATTTGGGGTTAGCCCGGATTATTCACGAAACGCGCCTCCATAGTGGTTAAGGTGGTGCGGGCTCGTGAATAATCCGGGTTAGGCAAGCTGCAGAAATTTCCTTACTTTTACGGCGACAGTTTCAGCATTGAGCCCCAACTTCTCTGCGACCACTTCCCCAGGTGCAGAAGCGCCAAAGGTATCAATACCGATTGCAAGATGAACCGGGCCAACCACGTCAGCCCACCCTTGTGTAACGCCGGCTTCCATCGTAACAGAGGGGATAGTATCGGGAATTACGGAATCGCGATACTCCTTATCTTGCGACAAAAACCGCTCAACACAAGGCAATGACACCACCCGCGCATTTATTCGCTCCTGTTCCAGTAACAGCTTTACCTTAACGGCCAAAGAGACCTCCGATCCGGTCGCAACGAGCGTCACATCAGGCTGCACACATTCTGAAAGAACGTACCCTCCTTTAAGAATTGTAGCGGCAGAAAACCCCTTTTCCCGCTCCAACGGAGGCAGGTTCTGTCGGGAACACACGATGACCGTGGGTCCATCCTTTCGCTCTACCGCTGCCAAATAGGCTATGCCTGTTTCGAGACCATCTGCGGGTCTGAAAACATCCAGGCCGGGAATTAAACGCAAGCTCTGTATATGCTCTACCGGCTCATGGGTTGGGCCATCTTCCCCTACCCAGATACTGTCGTGAGTAAAAACGAACAATGTTGGTATTCTTGAGAGAGCGGCAATCCTGACGGCAGGGCGCAAGTAATCCGAGAATACGAGGAAGGTGGATACCAACGGCTGCCAATACCCCTCATACGAAAGCCCATTACCCATCGCTGCCATCGCGTGCTCGCGCACACCAAACCGAAAATTTCGATTTCCAAATGCGGCGTTTTGTACGTCTCCGCCCTTACTGATCGTCGTTTTAGTCGATGGTTCGAGATCTGCACTACCACCCACAAACCGTGGTAAGGCTTCGGCGACAATCTGAATGGCTTTACTCGAGAGAATACGGGTTGCTTCGGGCTTGGAGTGTTCGACGCCAGCTAATAGCTTCTGCGTAAGCGACTCAGGGACCACAGCCTTGCGCTGGTTCTCAAACTGAAGGGCCAACTCCTTATTGGATTCCGCCCAAATACCAAATTTTCTGCGCCACTCGGCACTAGCCTGTTTTTTCTTCTCGACTAATTCGCGACACAGCTCAATTACTTCGTTAGGAACATAGAATTGCGGCTCTAGTGGCCACCCAAGCGCCTGTTTTGTTTTAGCTACCTCTTCAGCCCCCAGCGGTGCTCCGTGCGCAGCATCAGAATTGGACTTATTAGGGCTTCCATACCCGATAACAGATCGGACCGAAATCAAAGTCGGACGTTCCGTTTCGGCAATACCCTTTTCGATCGCACTTCTGATTCCCGCGATGTCGTCAAACGCGACGGACTCGGTATGCCAACCAAACGCAGCAAAACGTGCTGGGACATCCTCCGTGAAACAGTCTTCTGTTCCCCCCCCTAAGCAGATCTTATTATCATCATAAAGGCAGATTAGATTGCCTAATTTAAGGTGGCCAGCCAGAGAACCAACCTCTGACGAGATCCCCTCCATCAAGTCGCCGTCACTTACCAGGGCAAAAACCTTGTGATCAAAAAGTTCCGAACTATAACGAGCCTGAAGCATTTTACCCGAGAGCGCCATACCAGCAGCATTCGCCATACCCTGCCCAAGCGGCCCGGTGGTTGCCTCTACACCAGCAGTGTGACCAAACTCTGGATGGCCAGGAGTACGGCTGCCCCACTGCCTGAAGTTTTTCAGCTCGCTAAGAGGAAGATCGTATCCAAAGAGATGCAGCAGGGAGTAAAGCAGCATAGAACCATGCCCTGCCGAAAGCACAAACCGGTCACGATTCGGCCAACGGGGATCTGACGGATCAAACTGTAGGTACTCTGACCATAAGACGCTAGCATAAAGTGCCGCCCCCATTGGAAGTCCGGGATGTCCAGAGTCCGCTTTTTGAACCGCGTCTACCGACAACATACTTACGGTCTTACCGAGCAACGTCAAACGAGAATCTTCAATCTTCATCATGACCTCAAACTCCTAATTGTTATACATGTAATTCCCGTAAAACCTCATTGCGCTGAGAGACTCGCAACCGTTACCAGGACATATTGTTACCAAGGTATAGTGCCGACTCTCAAAAGTGCACCTCTTACTACATACAGTGGCGCAACTCAGGGATTTTTGGAGGAACACGAATGTTTTGCCGCTTAGGCGTAGTTCTCCACGCCTAAGCGGCAAAAGCGAAGACACTGGGAAAATCCCTGCGCTAGGTCGCTGCAAGTCGACCATGCTTAATTAAGAATTCCTTAATTTTATCTGCAAACCATTCGGGATACTCAATCATCGGTGCGTGACCGCAATCTTTAATCGAATAAAACTCACTATCCCTCATTCGTTCGTGAAAAGTATGACCAACATCCATTGTGGTAATATTGTCATCCTCACCCCAAAGTAACAATGTAGGCCCCTTAATGAGCGGCAGCTGGTGGTACAAGTTATCTTTTTTGGCACTCCTCGCAGTATGAATTAGATTGAGAATGTGCTTTTTCCGCTTAAGAATCTCGACGACCTCCATAATAGCCTGATGACTTACGAAGCGCTTATTATAGAACACCCTGTTCATGTGCTCATGCACAAAATCATACCCTGGTCGTACTGGCAATGAATCAGCCGTATGCTCGTATAACCCGGAAGCCCCAGAAAGAATCAGGCAGTCCACTAGTTCCGGCGAAGATATTGTGATCCTCAATGCCACGTGACCGCCCAGCGAATTTCCACACAGCACCACGGGACCGCCGTACCCACGCTCCCGTAGATAGTACTCCAGCAACGCCGCTAACGCCTTCACCTTTACTTCCGATGTATGCCCCGAAAGAATCGGGAACTTAACCGCGACAGGTCGACAAAAAGTAGTCAACAACGGGAAAACATCATCCCAATTCGAAACTGCGCCGAAGAGTCCATGCAAAAGAATTATACGAGGACCGCTATCACCACCTTCGGTGACATCGAGGCCGGGAAATTTTCCACGCTTCAACCATAAGGGATCGCACTGCCCCATCCTGGTTGCTGACGCTCTGACAACTTCAATTAAATCTGCACTCATCAAGGAGCAAGCCCAAAAAACTATCTAATTATACCGATTCCATCTCACAAAGTCATAAAAATGAGGAACCGGTATATCTTTTGCGGAGCAACGTCCCTGCGAGGGACAAGCAAATGCCCATTCCAAAAATACAACTTTTAGACGTCTTGAATTGGAACGGGTATATAACCTACCAACTATTCACTACCTTCTCGTTTCCGTCAACTTCTACCAACAGGGCGCCATAAACTAATACACGGTTATACGGCAACCTCTAGGCGGTGAGCATTCTCCTGAATCATCTTATAGCGGGCAGCCGGGTCCTTCCCAAGCAACCTCTCCAGCAAACCCCTCGCATCCGCCACATCATCAATAGTAACCCGCAAGAGGTTTCGATGCCGGGGATCTAGCGTTGTCTCCCATAAAGTTTTGGGATTCATCTCTCCTAATCCTTTAAACCGAGTTATCTGAAGCTTGGCCGAAGCAGGCATCGCCTTCAGAACCTTCTCCTTTTCAGCATCTGAATAAACCCAAGAATCATGAGCCTGCCCACCAACCACCTTGCGAATCCTATATAACGGGGAAAGGCCTAGGTAAAGATGCCCCTGCTCCACCAGAGGTCTGAGCTGACAGAAGAAAAATGCCATCAAAAGCGTAGCAATGTGCATACCATCGGCATCAGCATCGGTGAGGATGATGACCTTTCCATACCGAAGTTTGTCAAGTTGAACGTTCTTACCCCAACCGATCCCCAGCACCGATACAATATCATTAAGCTCGGTATTTTCGCGCAGCTTGCTCTCCGGCGAAGCTATTGCGTTCAGAACTTTTCCTCTTAGGGGCAACACAGCCTGGGTCTTCCTATCGCGTCCCTGTTTAGCGCTACCACCAGCCGAATCGCCCTCCACAATTAACAGCTCAGAGTCTTCCGGTCGATTCGAAGAACAATCCGCCAACTTCCCGGGTAAATTTAGCCGATGATTAATCCCGATCTTTCGCGATACCGCCTGTGATGCAGTACGAGCAGCCGTTCGCGCTTTGGCGGCCAGAAGAATCCGCTCAACAATCATTGCCGAAACACTGGGGGCGTTATTTAAGGCATTCTCGAAGGACTTAAGCAACGAGTCGACAGGAAGGGCGAGCTCTGGATTATTGAGTTTATCCTTTGTTTGACCTTGAAACTGCAACTGACTAACGGACCCGGGAACATTGAGCGATATCAGTGCGAGCAACCCTTCACGCATATCTTCGGCAATCACCTTGAGATTTCGCGGTATCAGGTCGTGCACTGCCATATAATTTTTAAGTGCCTTGGTTAATCCTGCTTTAAACCCATCCTCATGGCTCCCGCCTTCACCAGTCCGGATTCCATTAACATACGATAATGTCTTACACGAGGTGCTTGAGGTCCAGGTAAAAGCGACCTCTACTCTCACTCCTGAATCATCAGTTCGCTCCAGAGAAAACACCTCTCCAGCTAAGGCTTCCAAATCAAGAGTCTTAAGCTGCTCCTTAAGATAACTGAGCAACCCATCTTGGTAACAATAAGGAGTACGTTCATTGCTCTTCTCGTCGTGAAAAATAAGCTCCAGACCTTTATTTAAAAAGGCCTTTTCTTGGACAATCTGCCTTATTAGATCGGCAGAAAACTCGACTTTGCGAAAGATCTCGTTGTCCGGACGAAAGAAAATCGCCGTCCCAGTTGCTTTCGCCTTTTTCCCCTTAGTTAAATCACCGAGGCTCTTACCACGACAGAATTTCTGGTGCCATTCAAATCCATCACGGGATACCGTGGCATGCAACTCCGAAGAGAGCGCGTTTACCACGGAAGCCCCCACGCCGTGCAGCCCCCCGGCAGACTTGTAGTTCCGCGCAGAAAATTTACCCCCTGCATGAAGGGTGGTCAAAATCAGTTCCAACGCACTCTTTTTAAACTTAGGATGCTTGTCGATCGGAATCCCACGACCATTATCTTCGACCGTAACACTCTCGTGGTCCTTATGTAAGATTACCTCGATTTGGTTCGCATAGCCGTTCATAGCCTCATCGACTGAATTGTCCAACACCTCCTTCACCAGGTGATGCAACCCTTGAGGTCCTTCAGTTCCCCCAATGTACATCCCAGGGCGTTTTCGCACTGGCTCCAGCCCTTCGAGAACTTCTATATCCGCCGCCTTGTATTCTCCAGAACTCATGCAACCACCCGTGCCCCAACTAATTTTCCGCTACTTACGACCTTATCACCACGCAATCCACGCTTTGCCAGCTGAATTGTGGCCCAACTGATCTCCTTCTCTTTGCCTGATTCCAGATTCAAAACCATCGCCCCATTTCGACCAGACACCGATAACAACGCCACTACCTTATCCCCCTTCCGTTCGTTAACGTTCATTAAGGAGATCCCAAACGATGGTCCATCACGCCGAGGCACCTCAGCCGCTTTTATGCGTAATCCCTGACCAAGAGTAGTAAGAATGATACACTGGTCGTGCAGCTCCCCCACCCCTACGAGCCGGTCGTCATCTCTCACTTTCATCACTCGCTTACCATTCTTTTTCGTTGGTACCAGAGAGTCGAAATCAACGGCAGTTCCGACGCCAAGCTCAGTCACTCCCCAGAGAACAGTTCCCGCCTTGAGGTATCCCCCAAGTGCCTGACGATCAGTACTTTCAGAATAGGCATACGCGGAAATGATTGATTCACCATCTTTAAACTTCAACAATTTCTGAACCGGCATCCCGAAACCGCTCGACGAAGGGAAGTCAACCACTCTTAAGGTATAGACCATACCGAAATTTGTGAAGAAAACTACATGGTCCAGCGTAGAAACAGGCAAGGCAATCTGGAGTGCATCACCCTCACGAACCCTAGTTGACGAGTAATCATTTGTCTGGCGAATTCGTTTAATCCAACCATCCTGCGTAACCAAAGCATACACATCTTCGTTGACCATATAGTCCTCATGCCTGAGTTCTATATCTTCAGCATTTCCATCAATTCGACAACGACGTCGTTCGCCGTATAGGTCGTTGACAGTTTCCAAGTCACCACGAACAAGCTTCTGTAAAGCTGAAGGACTGGCTAACGTCTTCTTGATTTCCCGAACTCTGGTCTCCTTCTGATGAAGCTCATCGCGCACATCTTTAATATTGGTATTGGATAGCTGATAGACCCGCATATCGACTACAGCAATACTTTGCTCCTCGGTCAATTTAAAACGCTTCATCAAACCATTGGCGGCGTCCTGGCGTCCCTTACTCTCGCGGACTATTTTCAATGCGTCGTCAAGGCCATCAAAAATTGTAACTAGTCCCTCTAGAATATGAAGCCGACGTTCAAGATTCCTCAGCTCAAATTGCAGCCTCTTCTCAACTACAGTCGCTCTAAAGTCGAGAAAGTGCTGTAAACACTCCTTCAGGCTCAATAGGCTCGGACGAAGTGACGAACCTGCAGTCGGGACCAGGGCGGTCAGATTAACAGCAAAGGGGCTTTCAAGTGGCGTATGCTTGAATACATAGGCCATAGCAGTATCGGCATCGGCACCCGGCGCCAACTCAAGCACGACACGAACATCCTCTGTGGACTCATCCCGAACATCAACGAGCTGAGGCACCTTTCGATCGACAATTAATGACGCAATCTTCTCGACTAGGTGCGCCTTATTCACGACAAACGGAATGGAAGTAATAATAATTGCGCGTTTTCCACGCTGCCCTTCCTCCAGCACCCACTCCCCGCGCATCTTCACTGATCCTCTTCCGGAGCGATAAATCTCCTCCAGCTCTTTCTTGCTGTTTAGAATGACGCAGCCGGTCGGAAAATCCGGGCCCTTTATGAGCGTTGTCAACTTTCCTATCGAAATCTCTGGGTCGTCCATTAAACCAAGCAAGGCCTTTACCACATCTCGCAAATTATGGGGCGGAATGTTCGTCGCCATTCCCACTGCAATGCCCGAGGCACCGTTTACAAGCAGATTCGGTATCCTGCTTGGCAACACCTCTGGCTCTGTGACGGTGGCGTCGAAGTTATCCTTGAACGGCACGGTCTCCTCATCAATCTCTCCGAGCACTTCAATAGCCATCTGCCGAAGTCGAGCTTCGGTATACCGGTATGCCGCAGCAGAATCCCCGTCGAGTGAACCAAAATTTCCCTGGCCTTCTACAAGTGGATAACGAAGCGAAAAATCCTGGGCCATTCGAACCATAGCGTCATAACAGGCCGTATCACCATGTGGATGATAACGGGCCAGCACCTCACCGACCACCGCTGCTGACTTTCGAGGTGCTCGATCTGGTCGTAGCCCTAGATTCCGAAACATCGCGTACAAAATCCGCCTTTGAACGGGTTTTAGCCCATCGCGCACATCGGGCAAGGCCCGGTCCGAAACAACACTGAGAGCATAGGTAAGGTACCTATCTTGTGATTCTTTTTGAATGGGGACGTCAAATTCCATTAAGCAACGCTCTTTTAATAGTTCAATATAGTTTGAGAAGCTTGCACTGTGCTGAGAGAAAAGTCTCTTATCCTGATTACAACTTTTTATGCAAGGCTGATTACAACTTTCGACATTGAGGAGAGCGAAACTCCTCCCATGAAGGGCTATTCCTAATACGCTGCAATGAGTAAAATCAAACGGTTGACGAAAAGGGGCGAAAATTAGATTGGCGGTTACCTCTGGTGTAACGCAGCCGGAAGATATATGCCCGGGTACCACCAAGTGTTGTAAAAGGACCGAGTCTTTTGAAGTACTTACCTCTTTCCTAGACGAACAATTTAACACTGTCGGCTACTTGCCGATTTTTAGGGGCTATCCGCCCCCAACACACCTCGCCCCTACCCAAACACCTTTATAGGCTTCCCCCGCTTGTTCTATTGCCCGTTGGTTCGTTATAGTTCCCCTGTCACCCAAATTTATTAACGGTGGGGATCTCCATGGGACTTGTTGCACAAATTTTTTCGCTGTTTGAATCACCGAGGGAACGCAAAGCGTCGTCACATAGCTCAGCTAGTGATGGAAACGTCCTATCCCTAACCGACTACTGGCAAGATCGCCAGGAAACGTACGCTGACGAATGGACCTTTGAGGTAAAACAGAATGCAGCGGACCTGATAACTAGGGTTAACATGCTTCTTAAGGAACTAAAGGTTACGTCGACCCGCGTAGCGTCAGGTTGGCGTCCACGAGAGATCAATCAACGAATTGGCGGAGCCCCCCGAAGCTACCACATCACCGGTCAGGCGGTAGACCTTCGAGATAACGAGGGACAAGACTTCAGTAAGATCATCATGTCCAATAAACACCTCCTGCACCGCTACCAACTGTGGCTGGAAAATCCTTCTTTTACACGGGGAAATACCAACTGGGTACATCTTGATATCGGCACTCGCCCCGAAAAGGACCTCCGCATGTTTAATCCCTAATCTCTATTCACCCGCGCTTCGCGAATGATCCGGATTAGAGCCTGTTATGCGCTTGTTGCGTCTAGGCGGTAAGTGTTCACCAGCCTAGCCGAATTAATAGAAGTTAGCGCTCATCAAATTGTTCAAGGTCGAGGAAAAAGTTTTTTTGTAACTACTCAGGTATCCCATGATCCAGGGCTCCTGCATCAAATTTAGAACGCTATTAAATAGGATTGATTCTAAGGACTTGTTCAAGGTATCAGTCATCGCGAAATGCCAACCGAGATTTTTGTTTTATGCTTCGCTTGACCGAAGTTTCATTCTGTAAGAGAGCAATGGCCAATTTTCTAAAGACTGCTAAATTTTCGGGTGAATAGTCTCGACGGATGGGACAATCGTCTTCTCGAAAGGTGACATCAAGAACGTAATGCGATGAATGGTGAGTAGATCGAGGGAACTTCCCCCTCAAACCCTGCGCAAAACGGTACGTGAACCTCTCGATTCATACCGCTTCCA
>JBIIDM010000155.1:0-8034 GCA_044238365.1 Bdellovibrionota bacterium
TAATGCGGTTTTGAGTCGCATCTCGGCGATGGCTATGTGTTTGTTTTGACTCGCCTCCGCGAGTCGTTATAGTAATCTTTAATACTTTATTATTTTTGAAGATTACTATAAAAGCGCAGGCGTAGCTTGCTACGTCGAGCATTTTATATCATGAGCAACGAAGTGGATGAAGTAATTTCAGCCATTTACCGCAGTGCTTACGTCGAACTCAGGTTTTAAGCTTCGCAAGTCCATCGATCCACACAACTCCTCTAGCAAATTGGCCAATATTTTCCAATTAGTAGAAGAATCAGGATCATACTGCTCCGTCAATGTGGGTACGATAGTTGTCGTTCGCGCATCAAAACTGTTAACACCACCGGATAATTGGTCCGGTTCTTCGAGGTTTTTAATGGCGGCATTTAAATTATGGGAAGTTAACATGCTCAGAGCCCTTCTACATTACCTGCTCACGCCATGTGTTCTTGCTCTTCCAGTAATTGTCCTCGGCCTAATGGCCGTTCTAACGAACGGACCAACCTATGAAGCTGCATCCCTTGACACTCAAGAGTATGCCTACCGTCTAGAACGCTCCCTCGTTCCACGGGTCTACGATCTTCAGACTACCCGGGTTACGCAGGCAACGCTTGGAGCTGCTGCCAACGATACACAGTATGATTTAATAACGATCGGTGGAAACGCACGACATAACATTCTTGATAGTACACCCGAGCTGTGCGTAGAGACTTGGAAAGACCTTCTGGGCCAATTGAAGCCGGGCGGCATTCTTTCTTATACCATACCTAAAAGCTTTCTATCAGAAGCCGCAATCTATCGACTCATATCCTTAGGATATAGCGCGCTTCTAAAAACTGGAGTAACCGAACCGCGACGAAACTTGCTGGTGCTCAAAAACACCGATACGGCGATACTCATAGCAGGAAAAGAACCATTTTCGGATGAGTTTCTTATCAACACGGAAATGCTCAATGTCGAACTTGGATTCCAGGTTGTTGTATCACCGATAGTTGAAGAGTCATTGACTGTCTCGTGGCTTGTTAGTCCGGCGACACACGACTCAATTGTCGCTCACTATACGTCTGATATAGCTCCGCCAGTTCATAATCGACCATTCTTCTTTTTTAAGCACAGGATCTCGATTTTCTGGATTGGCATTGGACTGGCCGCATTGGTTCTTATCCTACGTTTTTATCCACGTATCCGTACGGACAGTCACGCAAACGCCATGACTGGATCCGAGTATATATTTCTATACCTGACGACAGTTTCGATTGTGACTTCCACTCTCTTAATTCGTTTGCAATCATATCTACCGCTCTCGAATGCAACCCTTGCTTGCGGCATCTTTGGATCCCTTTTAGGCGCGATAAGCTTGTGGCAGTTTGTTGGGGTTAAATCTGGGACAATGGGGTCTCGGTCCTTCTTTGCCATTGGGGCGCTGGTTGGATTTCTTGCAATCACGACGCTATTACTAACGGTCTTTCCACTGCTCGCTGTGGCAAATCAGCTGCCGAGGGCTGCAAAAATGGCGCTTGTAGTAGCGGTGGTAGTGCTATTGGCGGTTGCAACGACCTGGCCGGTCTTGGGAGTTGGCAAAATCACCGTTACCGGCAACCAGATTGTCATGATGATTGCTGTTCTCGTGCTGAGTATTGTCAGCAACCTGGCATTTACCCGGTATTTTGGCCTCTATGAAACCCTTGTGGCATTAGCTGCTGTGATGCTCGTCCTAACCTGGAAAAGCCGGAGCATTAAGACCGTCGAAGTTCCGGTTTCGGAGCTTACTCCTCAGACATCAAAGCTCATCGTTGAGGAGTTTCACGTGCCTATGCGGCCGCGTGACTCCGTATTTGACCTACCTTCCGAAACCGGATTCCCAATCAATGAAAACTTCCCGAACCCGCAAAAGGAGCGACCTGATGTCGTTGTTTAAACGACTGGGTCTGGTTTACGGCAGGGCCTCGAATTTTATACTGACTCGTACGTGACCAGCGCTACGATCCGCGCTGATACAAAATCTTAGAATTCGCCGGCACCGAAGCAGTCACCCAGGTATTCCCGCCAATAATTGAATCACTTCCTATAACCGTCTCGCCACCAAGGATTGTAGCATTGGCGTAGATCGTCACTCGATCGCCGATGGTTGGATGACGCTTGTGTCGGCGGTCTTCCTTTGAAACGCTCAAAGAACCGAGCGTAACACCCTGGTAAATCGAAACTGATGTCCCAATTAGCGAGGTCTCCCCTATCACAACACCCGTTCCATGATCGATGGCGAACGAATGCCCAATTTCCGCGCCTGGATGGATGTCAATCCCAGTAAGCCCATGCGCGTATTCAGTGATAATCCGCGGAACCACTTCGACACCAAGCTCATGCAGAACGTGCGCATATCGATAATACGCCGTTGCTCGGAACCCCGGATAGGTAACTACCACCTCCGTTTCGCTGTTAGCCGCTGGATCCATCCTATGTAAGCTTGCGGCATCAAGCAAAAGTGTGTCGTAGACAGTCGGCAAAGCCTCATAAAACCGTCGTACTATCCCCTCGCGGTTGTCGACATTGGGGACAAAAGGACCAAGCAACCGATTTAGGGCATCAAGGCTTGCTCGTAAGCCCAACTCGATCGCTTGAACGCTGTCTTCACTGGTGTCATGATGCCCCCGACATTCAACACTATCAGGGAACAAAAGCGCGTGAAGCTTGTCAATAAATGTACAGATGGCCCGCTTGTCTGGTAGGCAACCACTTTCTGAGTGCGAGAGTGAAATCCGCTCGGCTAACGCTTTCAGCACTGACTCGTCCATTAAAAAATTATCCATCACCTTCCCGCATCAACTCAAACGATTATCCTTCCCTAGGCCCGGATTATTCACAAAACGTACCGCTATAGTGGTGCGGGCTCGTGAATAATCCGGGCTAGAATGTGCTATTCTGAGAACTGATCAATGGATAAATATCGCTCACCCGTGTCGTAACAAAAACCTACGATCCGTGTCCCCTGCGCAACGTTTCCTTCGGCTATGTGCTTTCCAATAGCAGCCAGAGTTGCCCCGGACGATAAGCCCACCAGTATCCCTTCTTCTCTCGCCATTCGCCTGGCATACGTAAAAGCATCCTCCTCGGAAACAGTAATGACACCATCAAGCTGATCACGATCAAGGTTTTCCGGGATAAAACCGGCACCAATTCCCTGAAGGCGGTGAGGAGTATGGGTCCCGCCGCTAATAACGGGGGATTTGTCCGGCTCCACGGCAAATACCTTGAGCTTAGGAAAACGTGGCTTTAAATATTGGCCGCACCCCGAAATATGGCCGCCTGTACCAACGCCCGTAATCAGCAGGTCAAACCCTTGAGGAAAGTCAGCTTCAAGCTCTTTGGCTGTGGTCTCCCTGTGAATCGTAACGTTCTCAGGGTTGTCAAACTGGCTTGGCATCCAGCTATTCGGTATTTCCGCGAGTAATTCGTTCGCTCGTGCAATCGAGGCACGCATACCACCCTCTTTCGGTGTAAGAATGATTGTGGCTCCTAGGATAGTCGCAATCTTACGTCGCTCTATCGACATTGACTCCGGCATGGTGAGGATCAGCGAATAGCCTTTGGACGCAGCAACCATTGCCAGTCCGATTCCGGTATTACCCGATGTAGGCTCGATAATGGTTGCGCCGGGTTTTAAGATCCCCCGCCTTTCAGCATCCTCAACCATAGCAAAGGCAATGCGGTCCTTGATACTACCTCCGGGATTACTCCGTTCTAGCTTTATCCATACTTCGAGCTGGGCGCCGTAGAGTCGTCCTATTTTCACCACGGGAGTATTTCCGATGGTTTCGAGGATTGAATTATATTTCATAAAAGTTTCCGTTATATTGAAGTCCGGCACGGCTCCTGTGAGCCTACCAACCTTTGTTCTTACGTCGAACTCAGGTTACCAGATTGTGAATCTCAATTCACTTTATAGTGCATCAAAACCGTGGGAATTTTTGACCACGTCCGAGCCGCCGGTCATTTTATTAAGATCCAGCTTGGAGCAGCCGATCTTCCCTCTTCCGTGCCTGTAAAAAGGCAAAAGCTTCAGTTGACTCCAACACATCGTTTACCTACGTATGAACCTACCATTTCCCCCGTCCTTTGATGCCTGGTTAACCGGATTATCGGAGCGTAAAGATACACGAAAATTAAGGAGCGTGCTTTCGAAGGCCAAAAAGGCGAAAAAGCTTTCAGAAAAAGATGCCTGGGAGGCCGTGGCCGCCTGTGCAGTTGTTGGAGCGATGAATGGGTGCAATCCTCCAGGAATTCCGCCGAAATTGATGGCCTGGGCTCAGGCAAAAGGCGCCGATAGGGAATTGTTGGAACTGGCTACTGAGGTATTAGAACGAGTACCTCGCGCCCATCGAGTGGAGATGGCATTCGTTATCAGCTTGGCAACAGTACACGCAGCGCTGGCGGGAACCAAGGTGCATCCCCCGGGTCCCTCGAGAAGCTATGCCGATCCTGATGATGATATAATTCCACGAAACTCTGGTGCTATACACCTTCGTGGTGTGTCAAAAAAGCAGTAACACGGCGGATATGAGTGCCACAGCACAAAGGCCGTTAACATTAGCCTCTTTCTAAGAAGCCGCCTCGACAAATATCAAAGGAAGATCCCATGGAGAATAACCGTTTTTTGCAAGATTCCGGTGCCACAAAGCGGATCATCTTCGGTGCAATGTATCCATGTAGCACACCGAACTATGTGGGGCATTGTTCGGCGACCGGAGCTCTGGGTGAGATTCAGCCGGTAAGCTTCACACGCTTTCATAAATATGATTTTCGAACGGCACTCACATTGATTCGTGCAATCACCTCCAACCCATTTGCGATGAATGCGCTTCTGGATACCAAACATGAAGCTCATTTGCCGCAGCTGATAGAATGGTGCGAGATTGCAGCAGAGGAAGGTTGCAGATTCTTTATAACGGCACTCGGCGATCCTCGAGCATTTGCTTCTCGGGCTCACGCGTCTGGAGCAAAAGTATACCATAAGGTCACCTCTCTACGCCATGCTCAAAAAGCTCTCGAAGCTGGGGTCGACGGGTTGATTGCCACGAATAATCGCGCCGGTGGTCACCTTGGAAATCAGACGATGGAGGAACTGTATACCGTCCTAGCCCCCTTGGGCCTTCCCCTCGTCTGTGCAGGTGGAATCGGAGACGAACAGGCCTTTGTTAATGCACTGCGTCTAGGGTTTGAGGCGGTGCTAATCGGAACCCGTGGCATTGCATCGGTCGAGTGTGAAGTGTCCGAAGAGTACAAAACAAGCCTGATTAGCGCCACGGCCGCGCAGATTACCACTACCTCTCGGGTTACTGGAATTCCGCTATCAGTAATTGACACCCCGTTTATTAGGGAATTGGAGTCGAGGCCCCTGCCCGAGCGGAAAATCTCTCCCGCGGAAGTCTTACAGGCTGGAAAGAGCGTTGATGGTATTACCTCAATCCTGCCGGTTGCCGAGATTGTAGAGAAGTGGGAGGATTTTGCATCACAACACGGTGCGTAAACCTAACCGCGTTTATATCAATAGAACATCTCTCCTGATTTTAGTGGTTCTTAATTGTACCATCGTAATTACCGATCTTGTTTGACCAATTACGATTGTTTTTGTGACACAAATCTCAAAGTGTGATACACACCCTGCATCAACCTGATTCAACCCTTGAAAGGCATGAAAAAATGAAAACCGCAATGAAAATTGAGAATGACTTTAAAGTCGCCGACATCGAGCTTGCCCGCTGGGGACGCAAGGAGATGGAGATAGCAGAAACCGAGATGCCCGCCTTGATGGCCATACGAGACAAGTACCGCAGCGCTCAGCCCCTTAAGGGAGCAAAGGTAATGGGTTGTATCCATATGACTATCCAGACGGCGGTCCTTATCGAGACCCTGATGGCCTTAGGTGCAGAAGTACGATGGTCGTCCTGTAATATATTTTCAACTCAAGACCACGCTGCGGCAGCCATAGCCGTAGAAGGCGTTCCCGTGTTCGCCTGGAAGGGTCAGACCGAGGAAGAGTTCTGGTGGTGTATCGAACAAACAATTGTTCAGAACGGGGTCGACTGGGGTGCCAATATGATCCTTGATGATGGCGGCGACCTCACACAGATATTACATGAAAAATATCCCGAAATTTTGTCCCGGTGTCACGGAGTTTCCGAAGAAACAACGACCGGAGTACACCGACTTGTTGAGATGATGGAGAAAGGACTTCTCAAAGTACCCGCCATCAATGTAAACGACTCCGTAACCAAGGCGAAAAACGACAATAAATATGGTTGTCGACATAGCCTTAATGATGCCATTAAACGGGGAACCGACCACTTGCTCTCTGGCAAGAAGGCCCTCGTACTGGGATATGGCGACGTTGGTAAGGGCTCCGCTGCCTCACTTCGTCAAGAAGGTATGATTGTAAAAATTACTGAAATTGATCCTATCTGTGCAATGCAGGCATGTATGGACGGATACGAGGTTGTTTCTCCGTATATAAACGGAAAGAACACTCGGACCCTTGATTGTATCGACCGTGACCTGATTAAGACAATCGACCTCGTTGTTACAACAACCGGAAACGTCGACGTATGTGACAAATATATGTTACAAGCACTCAAGTCGGGTGCCGTTGTATGTAATATTGGGCACTTTGATAATGAAATTGACACCAAGTTCATGAGAGAAACCTGGCGCTGGGAGGAAGTCAAACCCCAGGTCCATCAGGTATTTAGAAGTAAGGTCGAAACCGACTTTTTGATCATTCTGTCAGAAGGTCGCCTAGTAAACCTTGGCAATGCCACTGGACACCCCTCGCGAATCATGGATGGTTCCTTTGCTAACCAGGTATTGGCGCAGATGTATCTTTTCGAGCGTAAGTTTGCAGACCTTTCTGCTACAGAAAAGCCGAAGAACATTTATGTAAAGGTTCTTCCAAAGGAGCTTGACGAAGAGGTTGCGCGATTAATGGTACAGGGGTTTGGCGGTGTGATCACCGAAATGACGTCAGAACAGTCGGAATACTCCAAACTACCAGTTAAAGGCCCATTTAAAAATGAGACGTATCGGTATTAGGAATACGCTTTTAACCTGAGTTCAACGTAAGAACTCAGGTTTTTCAATTGGCCCGGAGAATTTCTGAAATTCTCCGGGCTCGTAACCGAAAGTAGTCGATGGAACCAACAAGAAAAAAATCGACATCAGAAATCAGACCGTGGTGGCTGTCTAAGGATATTCTGATATCAGCGATTGCCTTGGTTGGAATCTTTAGCTATGTAACGGGTTCACTATTCGGTGTGCCGCACGTCGACTACAGTTTAATTGCCGTTCTTGCTCTCGGGGGTGTCCCTCTCTGCTTTGGAATAGTGCTTCGAGTCATCAGGGGGGAGTTCAATTCCGACACCCTCGCGCTTGTGTCCATCGTTGTCGCCATTATCATTGGTGAGTATCTTGCAGGATCGATCGTTGTTTTGATGCTCTCCGGTGGGCTGGCACTTGAAAATTACTCAATAGGGCGCGCTTCGTCAGCCTTAGCCGCGCTCGCCAAACGAATGCCATCAATTGTGCATAAGCTTGTTGAGGGAAGCATTACGAAAATCTCGCTTAGTGACGTTAAGCTGGGAGATGTTCTGATGGTGCTGCCCCATGAGGTCGTACCGGCCGACGGGGAACTTCAGAGTGGGTATACGACAATGGATGAGAGTTTTCTCACAGGCGAGCCCTACATGCTGTCAAAAGGACCTGGCAGTGACGTTTTGGCGGGTTCAGTCAACGGAGAAGGGGCGGTGGCCGTTACCGTATCCCAGCTACCTACCGACTCACGGTATGAAAAAATTTGTGAAGGTATGCGACGGGCAGAGCAGGAACGACCGAGAATGCGTCGTCTGGCCGATCGTTTGGGCGCGTTTTACACCCCTTTTTCGTTATTGATCGCAACATCGGCATGGCTACTATCGGGAGAACCGAGTCGTTTTCTTTCGGTCTGTGTTATCGCTACGCCCTGCCCACTAC